>JAEUUS010000384.1 GCA_016787545.1 Saprospiraceae bacterium | reverse complement strand
ACGGTGCTGGCGCGCCAGTATTCTTCCATGGTATGTGCGGAGGTTTTGAGCACGTTGGTCAGGATATCAGCGGGCAGGATGCATTCGGCCGTTACTTTTTTGCCACGCACGGTGGTGAACGACAAGGCGCTGGCTTTTTTGTCGCCGGAATAATTGCCTTCCACGAACCAGTATTTCATGGGGATGGGGCATTGTGCGGCAATGTACTGACAAACGGCGTCGGTGCAGATGGTGACCATGTTTTGGCCGGAGGCATCGCCGGTGAGGTATTCGAAGGTCAGGATCACGTGGTTGCCTTCCATGTTCAGCTGTATGTCGGAAAGCTTGCCGTGACGTGTTTTGCTTTGGGCGATTTCGAAAAAAGTTGCTTTTTGATCAGTGGTCCAAACCAGGAAACGAATGGCATCTTCCATGGTATGAAAGCCGAACAAGGGGCTGCGGCGTACCCCTTCGGTGAGGCAGGCGCTGGCTACCCCGCCGGATCTTCCTACGGCTTTGGCGCCGCGGTGGTAGGAGGCTACAAGGGCGCCTTCTGTGGTGGCTAAGGGTACGTAGTAATGGCCTTTGGCCACAGAACCGTTCACTTTCAGGGGGCCAACCACGCCGGTAGGCACCTGGGTAAACCCGATAAAATTTTCGATACTGCCTTCGAGGCGTTCCATATCCGGGTGAGATTCGGAGGGGATCAGGTGTTTCAGCGTGTTGGGCCGTTGTATGGCGAGGTGTTCGAGTCGTTCGCGGGTAGCCTCAGCGGAATAGTCTTTGGGCATACCGGAAGGAAGCGGGGATTCGTCGGGTCTCAGGTTGCTGATGAGCGTTTCGAGGCCGGACTGCTCCTGCATGCGTTCAAAGATTTTTTTGGCTTTGTCGATGTTAATAGACATGGGTAGTAGGTAGTTGAGTGCTTGAAAACGGCTCAATGATAAAACAAAATTACAAGCAAGGCATGAGAATGAATGTCGGATATTTTGACGAAGCGTGGCAAAATCCGAATAAGGCGGTTGCTTATTGGTATGAATTCATACAAAGCAAAAATTTCGACTTCCGGAAAATGCCCCTCAACTTTGCCCTGAAATTGAAAACAGCACCTGTATAACCCTGGTGTAAATACCTGAGATCAAATGAGTCCGAAGGAATTTCGGAAACTAAAACCCTGTTAGAGACGTTTGATTGCTGGACTACTGGACATTGGACTGTTGGACGTTGGATATTGGACATTGTGTCCAGTCATCTAATGTCCAACATCCAACAGTCCAATGTCCAGTAGTCTAACGTCCATTTTGACGGCTTCTGAACACCGTAAACCAAAGTTTAATCCCATTCCCTGAAGCACCTTTTGAGGCGGCACACGCTGACCTTTCAAAAGTTTCTAGTCTATGAGCAACATTTCAAAGTATGCTCCGTATGCCTATCTGGCCAAGCGGAGTGGAGCAAACACATTGTACGATTTATTGGTGCTGGTGCCGGTAGATCTTGTACGCGACACAGATTTAAGTGCCATCAATCCGGTGAAAAATGGCACTCGTATCACCATCACTTATACAACCATTGGTCAGGGAACGACCGCGGCGTATCGTTTCCGGCATTGGGAAATTGACACTGAAGGCACGTATGTGGACCTTGAGATTCGGGGCGATAATATGCCTGAACGGAGTCAGGTGTTAGCTTTTACCGATGCGGATACAGAGCCGGCCACGGTGACCGGGCAAATGCAAACCTGTGCGCCTTATTTGTTTGGCAGGGTGGAGATGGTGGCGGGAGTTCCGTTTATCCATCCAAGTTGCATCATCCTGTTTGATCCGGGTTTGGGATCCTTGACAGAAAGTCTTAACTTCGCTCCAAATAAAGGTACGATTAACTTTACTTTGGGAAGTAATGGCGTAACGACAGACCCCAGCAAATTTGCCATTAACCAGCAATTAAATATTACTCCAGCCAATGGCTTGCCTTATACCATTGAAGCTGTGATTGCAGCGTATCCGGCAGCAGCTAAGCCACCAAGAAGATCGAACAAAAAGTTGAACTGGTAGTAACTTCTTTTAATACCCGACAATAATAATGCTGAAACATTCAGTATTAAAAAACCTCTGTCATGAAAACACATACTACCCTTTTGCTATGCCTGTTCATCGGGCATTGTCTGACTGCACAAACAGTTCATGAGCTTCCCATATATGAAGAAGGTGAACGATTGATTGCTGCAGAAATGCCGGATTCTGCTTTATTACTATCAATAAATATACTCTCGAAAAGAAGCCTGAACCCACAACAAAGGGCTCAGGCTTCTTTCATTGCAGGCAGATCTTATTTTATATTGGGAGAGCCTGATTCCGCAATTTATTTTCTGAACAAAGCCAGGGCGGCTTCACAAAAATTGCATCTGGATTCCTTATTACTACAGACTTATCTGGCGTTGGGTGCTGCTTATGGTGACAATGCATACGATTTAGACCTGGCACTGGTGCAGTTGGAGCCAGTAAAAGCCCTGGCTGAAAAATTAAAGGATACCATAGCGCTTGCCAATTACTATATTTATAATGCCAATATTAGTCATTTAAAGGAAGAGTATGAAAGATCCCTTGATTATAGTTATTTTGCTGAAAATTTATTAAAAAATACATCATACGATTTCGAAAAAGCAAAAAATTATTATGTTAAGGGACACAATTTATTTGAGCTTTATATACAAACAGAAAACCTAAAGTGGTTGAATGATTGCCAGTTTTACTACAAAAATGTAATTGAAATCAATGAAAAATTGAATAGAAAGCGGGCAGAGGCCAATGCAAGAAATGCTATTGCAGGCACCTATTTATATTCAGGGAATTTAGGTGAAGCAAGTTGGGAGGTTAAAGAAAGTATTCGTATTGGCGAATTTCTAAAGGATACAGCAATTTTGTTATATGGGTATTATACCTTATCAACTATTTTTGATATGGAAGGCAAAGCAGACAGTGCTATTTCTGCCCTTTCTCAGTTAAAGTTTTTATTGGGGAAAAAAGGCTCAGCCTATGAATTTGCTTTTATGAAAAGGGAATTTGGCAATAGTGATGAACGAATTTCTATCGCGCTTATTAACAGTAAAATAGATATTTTTAATAAACAGCTTGAAAATCAAAAGATTGCACATGATAAACAAATGATGCAATATATATTATGGTTAGCCATTTCAATAGCATTGTTATTAGCTGCATTGGTGGCTTTTTTCCTGCAAAAACAACGTTTAACTCAAACTAAATTAGAAAACACCCTCAAATCCCAGGAAATAGAATTCATGCGTGCCCGCTTTGAAGGAGAAGAGTTGGGCAGACATAGAATTGCACGGCAGATACATGACGGGGTAGGCGGCTTATTAGTCAGCGCCAAATGGAGTCTGGAATCAGCATTAGATGAGTTGTCAGACAAATCACCCAATGTAACGCATAAACTTCGGGAAAACCTCAAACTTCAGGAAAACTCCTACAAGGAACTGCGCAGGGTAGTGTACGCGCTGGAACGGGAGGACAGGCCCTGGTGGGATGATCTTGAGCAATTGTACCAACAACTTTCCGGTGGCAGCAAAACCGCCATAAAATTTTACACTTACAATTTAGACAGAAATGTGGGTGGGCAATTTGGTGAGGAAGTGCGCATGATGGTACAGGAAACCATTACCAATGCCCTTAAACACGCTAAAGCTTCGGAAATCAGCGTTCAGATTAGTCAGATAGACGAGCTGCTGAGTATCATCATTGAAGATAATGGTATTGGATTTGATTCAAAAACCATTACAAAAGGCGTAGGTTTGCGAAGCCTTGAAGAGCGGTGTTCCAGACTTGGCGGCGAGCTCAGTTTTGAATCCCGCCGGGGAGCAGGCGCCACCGTTTTTATAGATATTCCCATCAAAAAGCGCAACCCGTTGACCGACAATCCGCTGCTTTATGCAGGAACAAACTGAGATCCGCGTATTTATTGTTGACGACCATGAGGTAACCCTTCGGTACCTATCCGATATTATCCATGCTGCACCAGATATGAAGGTGGCTGGAACCTTGACGGACGCACATGCGGTGGAGCCTTATTTCCGCGACGGAAACCACGGAGTTGACATCGTATTAATGGATATCGGGATGCCGGAAATAGATGGTTTGAGTTTGATGATGCGCATCAAAAATTTGTGCAAGGGGACACTCAGGGTCATCATGATTACCGGACTCAGGGGTGTTATTTTTCCTTCAGAGGCATTGCGCCGGCACGCCAACGGATTTGTAGCCAAGAGCAGGCATAAGGATGAGATTATTGATGCCATCCGAAGGGTGCACAAAGGCGAAATGGTGATTTTGCCGGACACCGACAGCGAATTTTCTACGGAAGACATCCCGAGTCAGATTCCGGATTTATCCAACCTCTCGGATAAAACGGTCAAGGTGATTTGCATGGTGGCTAAAGGTTTCATTATGAAGGAAATAGCAGATAAAATAGACATCTCTGAAGCCTACGCCGAGCGACTCAAAAACATTGCCATGCATAAGTTAGGGGCTAAAAATGCCGCTCATCTTGGAGCGATTGTAGAGAAATATGGGCTGTGCAGGGGGAATGAATAAGTGCGTAATAACCGCAAAGGCGCGAAGGCGCGGAGAAAGAGGGCTCCGCGTCTTCGCGCCTCTGCCGTAAAAAAAATTGGGTTACCTTTTTCCCAATGCCGGCATTAATGCAGTGTTTGCCGGAATCTTGTTACTTTGCCTCCTGCATTGTAACGGATTTTCATGACAAAATTGATTGATTTATTCCTGGGCAAACGGACAGCGCAACCGTGTGAGCGGTATGCAAATGCCCAAGGTCTGTTTGAGGGTTTGGAGCGTGAAGAACCGGACGCGATCAGGTGTTTGTACAGCAAAGTGGCCGGGGTTATTTATCGGATAGGTAAGGAAGCCAAACTCGCGGATGAAGACATTGAAGAGCTGATTGGTGATTGTATTACCATTGGATTGCAGAAAATCCGTTCCGGAAAATTTGTATTTCAGGGGTATGCACCAACTACATTCATCATCGAAATTGCCAAAAACCGGGCGCAAAATTTTCGTCGGAATCAAATCAGACACCAAACAGAGGAACTGAAAAGTGGCTTTGATGCAGTAGAGGAGGAAGCGGAAATGCACACCATGGAGGCTGCAGACATGATGGAGCAACTTTTATTGAAGCTGGATCCAAATTGCCGGAAACTCATTCACTTAAAATACTTTGAAGAACGAAAGGACAAAGACGTAATCGCAGAAAAACACACGCAATATACCACGGTAGATGCCCTGAAAAATCACCGTTCCAGATGCCTTAAAAAGTTGACGGAGTTAGCCAGGGCAGTATTACCTAAAAGTGATTAATCCATGGAAAATTTGTACCACCATATTGAATCTTATTTGCTGAACGAACTGCCTGCTCCCGAAAAAGCGGTATTCGAACAGGCATTACAGCAAGATTCCGAACTGGCCCGCGCTACTGAAGCGCACCGGGAGCTAATGCGTCGCATGGAAGCGGCGCGCTTGCGTGGGGTGGTACAAGCTGCGTTGCAGGATCAATCGATCAAGCCTGCAGGCAGGTTGCGATGGTGGTGGTGGCTGTTGATAACGGGGGGGATAAGCTTTATGGTTTTTATGTTTTTCCCCAAACAGCCAAAAACCGTGATTCCGGCAACACCTAAAGAAAACTTAACGGAGGAACCTATCGCCGAGGCGCCACGTGACACGCCTGTGTCAGTTCCGGTTCAGTCGGGATTATCTGTCAGACAATGGGCATCATTGGCTCAAAGACATCAGGTAAAGCCAAGTTCTACGACGCTCAGGACTTCAAATCCGGATCATCCTGCGGAAAAAACGGTTCTAGACAATGCTCAGGAGGCGTATTTTCAAGGGCGTTTTCAGGAAACCCTTAAAATGCTGCAGGATGTGCCTGCAGATGAGGATGTACGTTATTTCAGGGCGAATGCATTGTTCAAATTGCATCGTTTTTCAGAAGCAGAAAAGGAGTTTAAGGTATTGGAATCAAGTTTCCAATACCAGCATGAGGCCCGCTGGAACCGCTTTTTGTGCAGCCTTGGAACGGGTAAAGTGGGCCAGGAAAAGGCACGTAAGCAGGCTTTAGCCATGGCAAATGACGAAAATTTTGAGTTGCATGAATTTGCTGCCGAATTAGCGGAGGAGCTTAGGGAGAAATAGGGGCCAAATCGCCCAATCCAACAAAGGCGGCCCAGAAAAACGGGTGCGCATTATTACCCGGATTTTTTTGCAGGTATAGTCTTTTGGCCTCTGCCAGGGCCACATGTTTGGTTTTCCCGGCTTTTAATCCGGCATAAAAACCATCCATGATTTGCATGGTCGACTGGTCGTTCACGCTCCAAAGGGAGGCCACGATGCTTTTCGCGCCTGCGTAGGCGAAGGCGCGCGCCAGGCTCAGCACCCCTTCTCCGCGGAGATGCTCGCCGATACCCGTTTCACAGGCTGA
>JAEUUS010000346.1 GCA_016787545.1 Saprospiraceae bacterium | reverse complement strand
ACAAAGGCATCTGGCATATCTGGCATTTGCTGACCTTCCTTGCCCTGAAAACCATTGGCGATGAGCCATTCGCGAACGAACTCCTTGCTTAACTGGCGTTGTTTTTCGCCTTTTTCCTGACGTTCGGCGTAGCCATCGGCATAAAAATAACGCGAGCTGTCGGGCGTATGGATTTCATCCATGAGCAAGACTTTACCGTCTTTAATTCCGAATTCGTATTTAGTATCAACCAGGATAAGTCCTTGAGCAGCAGCCATTTCCGAACCTCGTTGGTACAGAGCGCGGGTGTAGGCTTCCATTTGAGCATACACTTCAGGAGCTACCAGACCGCGTTCCAGGATTTCTTCGCGGGAAATATCCTCGTCATGCCCTTCGTCAGCTTTGGTGGTAGGCGTAATGATGGGTTCGGGCAGTTTATCGCTTTCGCGCAAACCTTCAGGCAGGTTCACGCCACAGAGCGTACGCAAACCGGAAGCATAAGTTCGAGCGGCATGGCCAGCCAGATACCCGCGAATAACCATTTCAACCCGCACCGGCTCGCAACGCCAGCCAATGGCCACATTAGGATCCGGGGCTGAAATCAGCCAATTAGGACAAATATCACTGGTGGATTGCAGGAAATAAGCGGCAATTTGATTGAGTACCGCACCCTTGTGTGGAATCGCCTTGGGCAAAATATGGTCGAACGCCGAAATCCGGTCGCTGGCCACCATAATCAATATATTATCCAGGGAATAAACATCGCGAACTTTGCCGCGGTAGAAGGCCGATTGGCCAGGAAGATGAAAATTTGTTTCTCGCAGAGCATTCATGCCGCAAAGAAACGGAAGAGTTACCAATGTCCAATATCCAATGTCCAATATCCAAGTGATGCGGGTGTTTGGCGTCAGCACAATTATTGGGTTTTACTCGCCTGAATGGCGATGCCAAGTGATAGCCTTTCGCCATTCAGGCGAAAACATCCAGGCAATCGTGCTGACGCCAAACACCCGCACCACTTGGACATTGGATATTGGTCATTGGATATTTTTATTGCAGTACCACTTCTCTCTCCGACATCATTTTACGGATGTTGATGAGTGCATAACGCATACGACCGAGTGCCGTATTGATGCTTACACGGGTGAGTCCTGCAATTTCTTTGAAGCTCATATCTGCATAGTGGCGCAGAATGACAACTTCGCGTTGTTCAGGAGGAAGTGAATCCACCAGCGTTCGGATGCGGTTGTGGGTTTCGGAACGCATAATCATGGTTTCCGGACCTTCATCGCTCACGCGAAGCACATCGAAGATATCAAATTCCGGGCTCGGATTGATGTGTGCGCGACGTTTGTTGCGGCGGTGGTAATCCACACACATGTTGTAGGCAATGCGCATAGCCCATTGCACGAATTTACCTTCGTGATTGTACTTGCCCCGACGGAGCGTGTCAATGATCTTGATAAACACTTCTTGAAAGATGTCCTCGGCGAGGGCACGATCTTTCACGAAAAGATAGATGGAGGTGTAAATTTTGCCTTTGTAGCGAGAGAGAAGTACCTCGAAGGCTTGTTCGTCACCATCTGTGTAACGGGCGATCAGTTCCTGATCGTGGAGCATTGGCATAACTTGCATGAGCAAATGGGTTTTGCTTTTAACCAGTTAAATTGGTTCAAAAATTTAAATGGTGTACAAGTTTATAGCCGATACGCAGATGTAAAGTTGGTGATGAATGTTGGCAGTGTGCCGATTGATGAGGTCAAATGTATGGGGATATTGTTTGGAAGGGAAAATTTTTTTTGCGTTTTAACAAAAAATTTCTTGCTGTGCAGGCAACCCGAAATATTTCTTATGATAAATTTGGCAAACCACCTATTTTTACCCCCGAATCCAGAACAAAGTTCGGCGCAACTTTTTACTCGATTCCTGTTTTAAGCCTCGCTTCCTCGCCGCCCATTGAAACTGCGCCAACAAAACACCTTTTTTTAAAGCGGCAAAGGGAGCATTTACAGCATGGAAATTGCCATAGTAGTCGTCCTCATAGTCCTTCACGGATTCCTCGTGTTGGGAGAAATTGCCTTGCTCACATCCAAACGTTCACGCCTGGAAGGTGAGAAATTAAAGGGAAACCGCAATGCAGCCATTGCCGTTGATCTGCTGGATAACATTGATCATTATTTATCTGCCATGCAGATCGGCATTACTTTGATCAGTATCGTAGAAGGCGCTTATGCAGGGGTGGCTATTGGTCATCAGTTGGAGCCGTTTATTGCGATGATTCCGAGCGCAGCGCCTTATAGCGAGCAAATTTCCATTTCGGTCGTTGTAACCCTGATTACGTATTTTTCGCTCATTGTTGGTGAGCTTGCCCCTAAATACATTGCCATTCAATACGCTGAACCGTTAGCGATTGCCTGTGCACCCGTGATGAACGTCATCACCAAAGTCACCGGACCTATCTCTGTTTTTCTAAGCTGGAGCACTAAACTGTTCATGCGCATGTTGTTCATTAAACCCAATGATCAGCAAAGCATCTCGGAAGATGAAATTAAACTGATGGTCAAAATGGCCAATCAACAGGGTGTATTGGAGCAAAAAGAAAGTGAGTTCATCACCAATATTTTACGGTTTGCCGACCGTGACGCTTACACCATTATGACCCACCGAAACGAGGTGGAATGGATTGATATTCAATCAGATCCGGAAGAAAACGACCGGATTATCCGGGAAAGCGGATACACAAAATTCCTGCTATGTGAAGACAATATAGAAAATATTCTGGGGGTGGTTAAACTCAGAGACTACATTGATAATTTGGGTAAGAAGGATTTTGATTTCCGAAAAATAGCCGCTCAACCTTTGTATATTCCGGAATCTATGAATGCGCTCAAAATCCTGGAACGCTTCCGGAAAGAGCGTAATTATTTTGCCGTTGTGGTGGATGAATATGGTTCTACTCAGGGAATCATCACGCTGCACGATCTTACGGAAAACATTTTCGGAACGCTACCTGATCTGGATGATACCGAAGATCCGGATATCATTACCCGGGAAGACGGCAGTATGCTGGTAGACGGGATGATTCCCATTGATGAGTTGAGAGAAACCCTTAACCTCAAGGAATTTGATTTCGAAGATGCCGATTATTCTACACTGGCCGGTTTTATCCTGTATAAACTTAGTGAAATCCCTAAAATTGGGGATATACTGGAAACAGAAGGTTACCGTTTCGAAATTGTAGATATGGACAAGAGTAAAATTGACCGGGTGCTGGTGAGTAAGGTGGGGTGATGTGGTTTGAGGGGTTTGAGGGGTTTGA
>JAEUUS010000338.1 GCA_016787545.1 Saprospiraceae bacterium | reverse complement strand
TTGTAGCAAATCTGGAAAAAAGGCCTTAAAATCTGTGGAAAACCCGTCCAAATCTGCAAAAAAGGCTTCAGAAAGCGCCTGAGGATCAAAACGCGCCGGTATGCGGAGGCTGAATCGGTTCAGTACCCAGTCCAGTCCTTCCCGGTGGGTATAGCCATGTAAAAACCGGCCTTCCAACATTCTGGGCAACCGTTCTGCCAATACCGGAGGCATTTCTGCACCTCGGTTGGCCAGTTGGGTGTATGTTTTTTCGGCAAATACCTCAAAGGGTTCCTCGCTGAACTGATCCCAGTGTATAGCCAACAGATAATCGTATAAAATATCCACCAAAGGCGGCGCATACCTACCGGCCAGCGCCCGAATCCTGCGCACACTTTGATCCGTGGCCGGATGATTGTCGGTAAAGGAATCAATGGTTCTATGCAATAAAATACCGGTTTGTACCCGGGCCGGATATTGTTGCCAATCCCTGCCCTTCACAAAATCCCCGATAAAATTGCCCAGCAATACTGATTCATCACCGAAGGAAAGAAAACAATGCGCGAGGTGGTTCATTGAAGAGTGTTTGGGTGTTTGGGTGTTTGAGTGTTTGAGTTGGCGTTCGGCTGGGCAGATCGTGTAGAGGGTGCGAAGATCGTAAAGTTGAAGCACTTGAGTTCGCTATTAAATATCCCACCCCAATTAGAAATAATAAGCACAAAGCCCCATACATCTAACTCAACGAACCTAACCCCAGCCGAACGCCAACTAAAACACTCAAACACTAAAACACCCAAACACTAATATTAACTTTGCCTCCCAATCAAAGCCCACCATGTCAGAATCCAATTCTTCCATACCCAAAGTGCTGTGGCAACCCTCGCTCACCATGCAGGAAGATAGCCACCTGAGCCATTTTATTTCCTGGCTGGCCACCGAAAAACAGCTGTTTTTCGAAGACTACCCCACGCTGTGGCAATGGAGCACAGAGCATCTGGAACTGTTCTGGGAAAGTGTCTGGCAATATTTTCAGGTTGAACATTCCGGTAAGTACCAGAAGGTGCTTAGCGGCAATCAAATGCCTGGTTATCAGTGGTTTGAAGGCGCCACCCTTAACTATACGGAGCATGTTTTCCGCCAAAAAACGGATGCCCGGCCAGCCATTTTATTCCAAAGCGAACGCCATGGCCTCACGGAAATGAGCTGGGCAGAACTCGAAGCGCAAACAGCTGCTCTGGCCGAATATTTCCGGGAACAAGGCATTCAGCCCGGCGACCGTATTGCAGCTTATTTGCCCAACTCCCCGCATGCCGTGGTGGCAGTGCTGGCCGCTATGTCGGTAGGCGCAGTATGGTCAAGTTGCTCCCCGGATTTTGGTGCGGCCAGTGTAGCAGATCGCTTCGCGCAAATCCAGCCACGCATTTTTATCGCTGTTGATGGCTATGCTTATGGAGGCAAATCGTTCGACAAGCGGGAAACCGTGCGCGAAATCTGCCAATTGTTGCCCAGCGTGGAACAGGTTGTTTTCATCCCCTACCTCAACGAACAGTCTGACATTCAACTCGATAAACCCATCACCCGCTGGCAAGACATCGTACACCGTCAACCGTCAACCGTTAACCGTCCACCGTTAACCGTCAACCGTCTCCCCTTCTCACACCCACTCTGGATCCTTTATTCTTCCGGCACCACAGGCATTCCAAAGGCCATTGTGCATTCCCATGGCGGCAATTTGCTGGAACACCTCAAGTATGTGCATTTCCACAACGATATCCGGCCGGGCGAGCGCTTTTTCTGGTATTCTACCACTGGCTGGATGATGTGGAACTTCACCGTGGGCGCACTGTTGGCCGGCGCCACCATTGTATTGTACGATGGCAGCCCGGGATACCCGGACATGAATGTGTTGTGGGAACTTGCAGAAAAAACGGGCATCACCCACTTTGGCACCAGCGCGCCATTTTTGGTGAGCTGCATGAAAGCCGGCATTTCTCCCGGCAAACAGTTCGATCTCAGCCAAATGCGCGGTATTGGCTCCACTGGCTCCCCGCTGCCTCCGGAGGCATTTGGTTGGGTGTACGATAACATTAAAGACGATATCTGGCTCTCCAGCATGGCCGGCGGAACGGATGTATGCACGGCCTGGGTGGGTGGCAACCCGCTGCTTCCGGTATACCAGGGCGAAATCCAGTGCCGTTGCCTGGGCTGTGCCATGGAAAGCTGGGACGAAGAAGGCCATCCGGTTCCTGCCGGCGAAGTGGGCGAAATGGTGGTTACCAAACCCATGCCCTCCATGCCCGTGTACTTCTGGGGGGATACCAATGGGGAAAAATACCAGGCATCCTACTTTGATCATTACCCGGGCGTTTGGCGGCACGGCGATTGGCTCCAGATCACCGAACGCGATACGCTGGTTATTCTGGGTCGCTCGGATGCCACCCTTAACCGGCAGGGTGTGCGCATCGGCACTGCAGAGATTTACCGGGCGCTGGATCAAATCCCGGAATTAAAAGACACCCTCATCATCAACCTGGAGCGACCCGACGGCTCCGACTGGATGCCCTTGTTCGTAGCCCTGCAACCCGGACAAACACTCACCGACGAGTTAAAAACCCGCATCAAAACCGCCCTGCGCACGGCATACAGTCCGCGGCACGTACCAGACGAGATTCTGGAAATTCCGGATGTACCCTACACCATTTCCGGCAAGAAAATGGAAACCCCGGTAAAAAAGGTCTTGCAGAAAAAGCCCCTTGACAAAGCATTCA
Organism: Saprospiraceae bacterium; assembly: GCA_016787545.1. GTDB lineage: Bacteria > Bacteroidota > Bacteroidia > Chitinophagales > Saprospiraceae > M3007. The sequence goes on along the minus strand of JAEUUS010000338.1, from coordinate 9,630 downwards.
ACCGCGATTCTATGCGCAATCCGGAAGCTATGGACTGGTTTATTCGGTGGACGGTGGACGGTGGACGGTAGACGGCGGACGGTGGGATGATGAACCAAGGGATTGCGTGGGTATTTATAGTAACGTGAGTTGTCACCCCGAGTACTCGGGGCCTACACAAGCCCAACTTCGTGTTTACCCCTAAGCCAGGAGCATTGTGTGTAGCCAGGCTTGTGTAGGTCCCGAGTCCTCGGGATGACAACTCACGTTACTATAAATACCCACGCAATCTCTTCGCCCGTCATTCCGTCGTTCATCGCCTATCGTTCCGTCGTCCACCGTCCATCGTTTCATCGTAATTTTTCCAGCAGCCACTCCTTTTCGGCTACCTGTTTCTCCTTTTGCAGGTCGTGCAGAAAGGAGTTGCGGGCGGCCTGATCTCCGGGAGGCAGTTTAAGTAAACGCTGGGTGAACCGCACAAAATTCAGGTTCAAATCCCGGTGATAACCCAGGTTTTTCTGGCGGTTCAACAGGCTGCCAAAGCTCTGCAACACCGACTCCAGGGCGGAGAACTCATCCAGTTCCACATAGCTGCGCACCAGCATCCGGCGGGCGTGAAGACTGTTGAGCGGATCGTCCAGATCCACCTGTTGCAGCAGCGGCATGGCCTGGGCATAGTCGCCCTTTTCAAAATACAAAAATGCCCGGTTATACAGATAAGTGTTCTCGCGCTCGCGCGGGTGCAGGGCTGCGCGCTGCTGTTCGATGAATTGTTCGGTCCAGGCATGCTCGCCCAGTGCCGCCCCGATGCGAATGATGTTTTTATAGGTAAAACTGGATAAAATGCCGTTTTCGGTCAAAAATCCTCGTTCCAGGGCCAGGCGGTACACCTCAAAAGCTTCGCGGATAAAGGCTTTATGGCCTGCGTTCATGCGTCGGATGCAACCATTGATGACCATCAGGTAGAGACCGCGCATTTCCTCCTGGCCAAATTGTTTTTCATGTCGCACGAGCAGCGATTTTACCTGCTCAAACGCATCCTGATCCTCAGGCGATTGCAACATCCGGTAGGTGTGGTAGTAAACGGCTACGGCAGGCGATTGGATCAGACTGCCTTTTTCCACCACACTGATCACGGCATCCAGGAGTTCCATTTGGTACGTTTGGCCAGCCACGGCCTGGTGCATCAAGGCCGAGCAGCCGTGTCGCAGCATTTCCGAGACGTAAAAGGCCGTAAGTTCGTCGGGCAGGGGTTGCAGGTTTAGTTTGGCGGAGCGTTCGTGGCGGGCTTTAAATTCCAGTTTTTCCTGTTGAATATGGTATTGCCTGAAATGGTGCCTGGCATCGCGAATGGGGCGTTTTTCAGCCTCGGTGTCTGCTTTTTTTACAGCTTTATCGAAGAGTTTATCCAGGCCACGCCGGCGCAGGGCACTCACCAGATAGCGTTGGGCATCTTCCGGATCGGATTGCCATTCCTGGAGGGCAAGAAATTGCCGGTAAGCATCCAGGGTGTACGACATCAGGTGGCGGAGTTTGCTATTGTCGTACGCTTTCCCGGGGTATGCAGCGTCAAAAAGGCTTTCGGCGGAGAACTTTTCCGGTCCGGGGCGGTCGGCATGGGTAGTCAGATACCGGCACAGCAGGAGCAGTTCCGGGCGTCGGTTGAACAGCGGACAGGCTACAAAATCCGAGAATGCCAGCCGATCTTTGGGAGAAAGTTGGCGGATGGCGCGTACCAGCAGAGAGGAAATCATGAACAGCTCAAAAATAAATTTCGACAAAAATACATTTAATAATTTGACTATCAATATTTTAATAATAAACAAAATCGATTTTAGTGCATTTTTTTATTTGCAGACACCTGCAAACTGTTGGACTTTTGAGTCAACAAATTTTCAATCCGCACCTAAAATGACAATGCATATGAAAAGGCTACTGACGATTCTTTGGGTATTTTTTCTGGCAAACCTGTTGCACGCGCAGGATGGATTTTGGCAGGAGTTAAACAGTCCGTATGGAGGTAAGGTAAAAACTATTTTCCCAACAAACACGACAAAGCTTTATGCCAACTTCCAAACAAGCAATAAATTTTTCCGCTCTGACGACTACGGTTATAGCTGGCAGCGCATACAGATAAATGAGCCGGATTCTGCATATGTTCAAAAAACAGAATTGGTTGTTGACTTCTCAGGAAAATTCTACCAGATATTTTCATTCATGACCGGGAATGGGTTGATAAGAAAACTTTTTTCCTCTACAGATGATGGACAATCCTGGGAGTTGCTGGTAGACTCCTGTCCAATTGTTCAGATTTTCCCACTTCCATCTGGCGTACTATTGGGAAAGGGCGAAGGCACTTTGGATGGCTGCGATTTACTGCGTTCAACCGATAATGGTGAGACATGGGAAGTGGTATATCACGATTCCTCCACTACTTTTATTCAGAACTCAATCAAAATACAAACTGCTAATGGTGGACGAGTCCTCATTTTTCTTGTTAATAGCAAAAACATACTTATTACGGAAGATGATGGAGCTACCTGGACAACAGGTTCGCTTCCAAAAGCAGCTTATTTACCTCCATTTATTTCAACATATGGAACGGTACTCAACCTACAGACCAGCCTTGGGAACTTTGGTGTTTTTAGGTCTGAAGATGGCGGCATCAATTGGACCATGGCAGATATCATGATCGAAGCAGGAGACAACCCTTCAGATATTATCCAATTGAACTCAGGTAACCTTTTACTTGCGACGAACCGTCATTTATACTCATCAGATAATGATGGAATAAGTTGGCATAAATTGGATGATACCCATACGCAAGCATTTGAATTCCCAATCCTCCAGCAACTCCCTAATGGAGATTTGCTCGGAACTGGAAGACAAGCACTTATTAGATCTTCTGATGAGGGGCTAACCTGGTCCTGTTCCTCTTTTGGCCTAACGCATGGACTTCCATACGACTTTACAGCTATAGATCAACAAAAGCTCCTTGCTCTTACACATTTTGGGTTTTGGTCTACTACAAATGGAGGTGACACTTGGGAACTATTATTAGCAGACACGTCCAATACGTTACTTTACACACCCCATCTTGACCACAACCGAATTATTGTTATAAGCCCTGATAGCTTTGCAGTAATAATGGGGAATGGTATTTGGGCCACTTCAGATGGTGGTCAAACTTTTAATAACATAGCTCCTCCTGGAGGATTAATTAAAGGGGAGTTAAACCTATCATCTGATGGTTGGGTTATTTGTACTGGCCAGGAAGGGGTTCAGATTGCCCCAAAATTCAACGACAACTGGACTTTATCATTACCGAATCATATCATTACCAATTTTGCAGAACATATTCCTTCTGGCAAATGGTTTATGCTAGCCTATCCGGACTCGACTCCAAATTATCGGGCATTATTATTTGTAAGTTCGGACCATGGTCAGACCTGGACAAATATTGATACGTTTACACAATTGGGACAGTTTTTTCATGATTTGCACGCAGATTCTGACCACCGACTTTATCTTACCGAATCGCCAAGCCCAACTACACATATGGCTATTTCAGAAGATGGTGGCGAAAACTGGGGCTATCAAATAATTCCAAGCCGTTACCATACAGGAGAAATTTACACCAATAATTTGGGGCATTATTTTGCTCCTATTTATCTACATGGAACAATTCTCACGTCAGTAGATCAAGGCCAAAGTTGGTACACCTTGCCACAAAAAGGACAATCATTCATTCATCCATTTATGGATAGTGAAGGATACTTATACGGCATGAACGAATATAATGACCTTTTAAAGACCTCAAAGTCCACTGAAACCGGCGTAAATATTCACACTTATGTTCAGCGCGATGCAGACCTCGATTGCAGCACGCCTGACGCACAGGAGCCTTTGAAAAACTGGAACATTACAGTGAGTGGTGAAGAAGATTATTATGGCACCACCAATGCGAACGGTTATTGTACTTTTTATCTTGATACAGCTGTATATACCGTAACGGCCCGAACACCGCAGGTGCTTTGGTGGTCGCTTTGCGATTCCGTTCAAACCGTGGATGCTACCCAGCCCATGGGCAGTGATACGGTTCATTTCGTAGCCCTTCCTTTGGCTGAATGCCCGCTCATGTCGGTAAATGTGGCAGCGCCCATGTTGCGCAGGTGCTTCAACAATACCGTGTATATCAATTACTGCAACCAGGGTACCGAGCCTGCGGATAGCGCCTGGGTGGATGTGATGCTGGATGAATATCTGACTTTCATCTCTTCTGCACAGGCGCATGAATCCCTGGGTAATAACATCTACCGGTTTTATGTGGGCAACCTGATTAGTGGCGATTGTGATGATTTCAGCCTAACGGTTTATGTCAGTTGCGACTCCACCGTAATTGGGCAAACACACTGTGTAGGCGCGCATGGCTTCCCGGACACGCTTTGCACCCCTACCCCCAACTGGTCGGGCGCCAATATTGAAGCCAGTGTGACCTGCCAGGATACCCTGATACAACTCAAACTGGAAAACACTGGCCAGGCACCCTCCAGCACCCTGGAATACATCATTATTGAAGACGATGTGGTGTTGTTTACCGGACAAAAATCCTACGCACCGGGAGAATCTATTCTGATGGATTACGACGCCAACGGCAGCACATGGCGTATTGAATCCATGCAGGAACCGGGGCACCCGTTCTCCTATCTGGCGCTGGCCTTTGAAGAAGGATGCGGCGGTTTTGAAAGCCTGGGCTTTATCAATCAGTTCCCGGTGAATGGCAGTAGCCCATCTTATCATCAAACTTGTATTTCTAATATCGGCTCCTTTGATCCTAACGACAAACAAGGTTTCCCTACTGGTGTGGGCGAAGATCACAACATCAGACCCGGACAGGAACTGGAATATCTGATTCGGTTCCAGAACACGGGTACCGATACAGCCTTTACCGTGATGATCCGGGATACGTTGTCTGCTTTCCTGGACCCGGCCAGCGTTCGTCCGGGCGCCAGCAGCCATCCTTATACCTGGTCGCTCAGCGGTGAGGGTGTGATTACCTTCATGTTCAACAATATCCTTCTGCCCGATTCCAATATCAACGAACCGGCCTCGCATGGATTTGTACAATTCCGCATTGCCCAGCAACCTAACCTGCCACTTGGAAGTGTGATCGAAAACGACGCTGCGATCTATTTTGATTTCAACGACCCGATCATTACCAATACCACCTGGCATACCTTGTATGAAAGTCCACTCATGTTGGCTACTTACGAGGCAGGCCATAACCAGAAGCAGCAAAGTCTGGAAATTTGGCCCAATCCGGTCAAAGATCAAACCAATGTGCGTTTGAAAGACGCCAGCGCGGGGAACAAGCGGGTGAATCTGTACAACAGCACGGGACAAATCCTGCAATCCCTCCACTTCACAGGCCAAGAAACCAAATTAAAATGCCCATCCCTCGCCCCGGGACAATATTGGATTCAGGTAACAGATGTACAAGGAAGAACCTTGGGCAGTTCGGTGCTGGTGAAGGAATAAGGATTGAGGCGGATAAACACAAAAACTACTTTTTATTACTGACGGGGTGGCTGCTAGTCACCTCGTCAGTAAAATGAAAGTTTTAAAGGTAATATTTACCGAGGAGGCGCTGAGAAGCGGCGAACTTAAACTGATAGTCTCACTTTTAACGGACAAAAATTCATGTAATAATTTGATAATCAATATATTAAAATAAATCATACTCGACTTTGCTCCTTTTTTTTATTTTGTAATTTTATTACCGTTGCACGATCTTTGAAATGAAATCCTAAAAAGTACCCTCCTCCAGACAACCAATCTTCAACCTATTCCTACAATTCTCCCTACTTATGAAACGTATTTATCTGATTTTCTGGACCTTATGGTTTGCTGCATCATTATCCTATGCACAAAGCTCATTTTGGGAAAACGCTAAAGGTCCATATGGAGGAGGTAGCCAAGTCATCTACACGAATAGTTCAAAGTTATATAACTGGAGTTATAATGGTATTTTTAAGTCTATCGACAATGGTCTGAATTGGAGTTTGATAACCGTTTCTGAGGCTGACACGACTGACTTTCAACCTGAATATCTCAGTATTGGCTATACAGGAACTTTCTACAAGTTGTTATCCTATTTTGATGGCAATCAGGTTACCAGAAAACTATTCATTTCCCATGATGAAGGACAGACCTGGAGCCTAAAAAATGATGAAATAGAATTAGTAAAAATTTTTGAACTTCCATCCGGAGTACTGCTGGGATTTAATCAATCCTGGGACTCCAGATTATATCGTTCTTTAGATGAAGGGAGTACCTGGCAATTGGTTTATAATGAAAATTCATCCTTAATTTTAGGTCAATATTCAACTTATGCAATAGCTAATGATTATGGAATAGCCATTATTGCCTCTCCTACTGATAAAGAAATGCTATTGAGTATGGATAATGGATTGTCTTGGAGTAAAATAGAAGCTCCAAGTGTGTTTTCAGGAGCTCCTTTCATTCATAGCACCGGGACCATACTTTCATTTGAAGAGGTTGGATCCACCTCTGGCATTAGCCGATCTGCGAATCAAGGTAACAGTTGGGATTTTATTCCATTAAATTTTGACCTGGACGAACAGCCTACGAGCTTTATTCGGGCATCAGATGATAAGATTTTATTATCTACCAATATTCGAATATACGAATCAACCGATGACGGCCTGACATGGTCTGCCTTACCCTATCAGCCAATTCAGGCTAACTATTTTGCACATCCATTTCCGCTTCCTAATGGAGATATATTGGGTTATTTTAAGGGAGTACTCCATCGGTCAGATGACATAGGTCAAACCTGGACATTCTCTTCAACCGGGCTTCATAGCGGAGCTATTACCGCGTTCAAACCATTTGATTCAACCAATCAATATGCTCTAACAGATTATGGACTTTGGTCAACTTCTGATGGCGGGGAAAGCTGGAACAGTTTAATAACGGATACCTCAAGAGCCTTTTTATACAGTGAAGCACGATTAGCTTTGGTTAATGCTGACTCATTTGCACTTAAAATGGGAAAAAGTATTTGGGCAAGCGTAGATGCAGGTCAATCATTTGGGCAAATAACTCCTCCAGGCGGACTGGCCAGAGGGAATATTTTTGCCTCATCTGATGGCTGGCTACTTTGTACTTCTCCACAAGGCATCATGACCATGGACCGCTTTAATGGCATTTGGAATCTTTCCATGCCAAATGCTGCCATTATAAGATTTGCTGAAAATAGAACAACAGGAAAATGGTTCATTTATACAAACCCTATTGACTTTTCATCCTCCCAAAATATTCTTTGGCAAAGCTCGGACCATGGACAAAGTTGGAGCCTTGTACAATCCTTAGACTGGCCAAACAGCTATCTCTATGAATTACGATCAGACCTACAAGATCGTTTATATGTCAGTGGATATTATGACCATGCCATGCGCTTAGCCATTTCTGAAGATGGTGGAGAAACCTGGATTAATCATGTTATTCCAGCCATTTATACCTTTGGGGAACTTGCTATAAATAGACTGGGGCATTTATTCAATATTTTATATGATAATTCCGGACAGATTTTGGCAAGTGTTGATCGTGGGGCAAGCTGGTATACACTTCCGTATTTTGGACAATCTACTGTTCATATATTGGAAGTATCCAATGATGGTTACTTGTATGCAACTGATTATAATGGTTATTTGGTTAAATCCTCCAAATCCACCGAATCCGGCGCCTACATCCACGCTACCGTAAACCGCGATGCAGACCTCGATTGCAGCACGCCGGACGCACAGGAGCCTTTGAAAAATTGGAACATTACGGTGAGTGGTGAAGAAGACTATTATGGCACCACCGGTGAGAATGGTTATTGTTCCTTTTATCTCGACACTACTGTTTACTCCGTAAAAACCCGAGTTCCACAGGCGCTTTGGTGGTCGCTTTGCGATTCCGTTCAAACGGTAGAGGCTACCCAGCCCATGGGCAGCGATACAGTTCGTTTCGTGGCCCTACCATTAGCAGAATGCCCGCTCATGTCGGTAAATGTGGCAGTGCCCATGTTGCGCAGGTGCTTCAACAATACCGTGTATATCAACTACTGTAACCAGGGCACAGAGCCTGCGGACAGCGCCTGGGTGGATGTGATGCTGGATGAATACCTGTCTTTTATTTCATCTGCACAGCCGCATGAATCTCTAGGAAATAATATCTACCGGTTTTATGTGGGCGATGTCAACAGCGGTGATTGCGGCGATTTCAACCTGACGGTGTATGTCAGTTGCGACTCCACCGTACTGGGGCAAACACACTGTGTAGGCGCGCACGGCTTCCCGGACACGCTTTGCACCCCTACCCCAAACTGGTCTGGCGCCAATATTGAAGCCAGTGTGGCCTGCCAGGACACCCTGATACAACTCAAACTGGAAAATACTGGCCAGGCGCCCTCCAGCACACTGGAATACATCATTATTGAAGACGATGTGGTGTTGTTTACCGGACAAAAATCTTACGCACCGGGAGAATCTATCCTGATGGATTACGACGCCAACGGCAGCACCTGGCGCATTGAATCCATGCAGGAACCGGGGCACCCGTTCTCTTTCCTGGCGCTGGCCTTTGAGGAAGGATGCGGTGGTTTTGAAAGCCTGGGCTTTATCAATCAGTTCCCGGTGAACGGGATCAGTCCTTCCTGGCATCGCGTATGTGTGGAAAACATCGGCTCCTTTGATCCCAACGACAAACAAGGTTTCCCTACCGGTGTGGGCGAAGACCACAACATCAGGCCCGGGCAGGAACTGGAATACCTGATTCGGTTCCAGAATACGGGTACTGATACAGCCTTTACCGTGATGATCCGGGATACGTTGTCTGCTTTCCTGGACCCGGCCAGCGTTCGTCCGGGCGCCAGCAGCCATCCTTATACCTGGTCGCTCAGCGGCGAAGGCGTGATCACCTTCACATTCAACAATATCCATTTGCCCGATTCCAATATCAACGAACCGGCCTCGCATGGATTTGTACAGTTCCGCATTGCCCAGCAAACTAACCTGCCACTTGGATGTGTAATCGAAAACGATGCTGCCATCTATTTTGATTTCAACGACCCGATCATTACCAATACCACCTGGCATACCTTGTATGAAAGTCCACTCATGTTGGCTACTTACGAGGCAGGCCATAACCGGAAGCAGCAAAGTCTGGAAATTTGGCCCAATCCGGTCAAAGATCAAACCAATGTGCGTTTGAAAGACGCCAGTGCGGGGAGCAAAAGGGTGAATCTGTACAATAGTACAGGACAAATCCTGCAATCCCTCCACTTCACAGGACAAGAAACCATATTGAAATGCCCATCCCTCGCCCAGGGACAATATTGGATTCAGGTAACAGATGTACAGGGAAGAACCTTGGGCAGTTCGGTGCTGGTAAAGGAATAAGAATTGAGGTGGATAAACACAAAAACTACTTTTTATTAGAGGATGGCTCAATGGTGGTTTTTACCATGGAGTCTGAGAGAAGCGGCGTTGTTTATCCACCTCAATTCTTATTCCTTTACCAGCACCGAACTGCCCAAGGTTCTTCCCTGTACATCTGTTACCTGAATCCAATATTGTCCCTGGG
>JAEUUS010000329.1 GCA_016787545.1 Saprospiraceae bacterium | reverse complement strand
AACATTCGGTACACACCATGAGGCTGTCGTTCATGTAAGTGTATTCGCATTTGCATTTTGGGCAGGCAGGATATTCTGACATCAGAAGGATATTTTTTTGAAAAACAAGGCCTTTGCCTTATTTTGTTACAAAGGATGGATAAGCAAGAGTAGTTTTCGAAATTTGATTTGCCGCAAAGGTAATCACAAAAACCGAAAAATTGAAATCCTGCTTCAATCAGCAACTTGATTCCAAGTGTTTAATCCCGGCCACTCACTCACCTCAAGAGGGTTACTTCTCCTTTGGCTGCTTTGACCACACCATTGAATAGTTCGTATTCTACCATCCAGATGAGTACATCTGAGGGGTGCGCCTGGGTTCCCCATTGACCATTCCATCCTAATTGTGCATCATCTGGTGGAAGCTGGTATTGTTCCCATACGGTTTCTCCCCAGCGGTTGACTACCCGCCAGTGGCGCACATTGCGTACACAGGGGTCCATGATGGGGCGGAAGAGATCGTTGGCGCCATCGCCATTGGGGGTAAAGGCTGTTGGAATATGCACCATGCACAGATCACTTACGTAGAGATTGATGGCATCCTGAGCGGTGCAACCGTTGGCGTCGCTTACGGCGAGGGTATAGGTGAGAGAATCCAGCGGATCGGCCAATGGATCGGGGCAGGCAGTACAACTGAGCCAATCTTCCGGCCACCAGGCATAGATTAGTGGTCCGGCGCCAGTTACGCTTGCCTCCAGCTGCACGGAAGCGCCAATGCGGATGCTGGTATCCTGTGGTAATTGCACGCTTAAGGCCGGATAGCCCTGTACGGAAATCTGTATCAATGAATCGCAGCCAGGGCCATCGGCAGCACGGAATAGATTCAGCTCGGTATTGGCCGGGAAACTGGTTCCAAAAGCATTCACCATACTATTGGCACATATCATGGTGTCCAGACTCAGATACACGGTATCCCGTATGCGCACCAGCAAGGTATCTACCGACACACACCCGTCGGGGGTCCGGGCTATAACCACCCAAGAGCCTGAAGCGGAAGGACTGAGGTTGACCAGCGCACAATCTGTGCAGTTGAGATCGGTGGCTGGCGTCCATTGCCAGGAGGTGAAGGCCTGTGGAAGTGGAAAATTCAGGGTAAAACCGCTGCATTGTTCCGGAATATCCGGACCCAAATCCAGTTTCGTGGCTTGTGCAATGCTTACTTCAATGGTATCTGATTGCGCATTGCCGCAGCCGTCCCAAACGGTTACCCAGTATTTACCGGGGAACAAGGTGGTGGCGCCAGACTCCGTAGAGCCGTTACTCCACAGGTAACGGGCAAATCCCGGGCCGGCATCAAAATGGAACACACCATTGTCGCAAACCTCCAGATCCGGGCCCAAATCCAGCGCCTGATTCACAGGAGGCAACACTACCAACGGCAGGGTATCGGCTGCCACATGGCATTTGGAATAAGCTGTAACGGTTAACAATCCTGAGCCGGGCTGATTGAAACGAATATTGGCGCTGGAACCATTGGGATTTAATTGCACCTCCAGGCCATCTACCTTCCACACCACAGAATCGGCGGAGCAGGAGAGGGATTGTAGCGCATAATTGACCCAATCACCTGATACACAAACGGTATCTCTTGCTTCTGGCATCAGGTTGATGGCGGTTTTGCCAGAGGGGATAACAGGGACATTGCATATGCCATGATTAACCCACCCAGGTGAAATGCTGTTGAGTATAAATTCACTGGATGTGCCGGCATTATTAGGCTGATGAATAGCTGCTAACGAAATGCCTCCTGGAACAAAAGTGGAAAAAATGGGTACATATATTCTCCCATCCGGCCCCAGCTGCAATAACCCTACACCTTGACTTGGCTGTATAACCTGGTAAATACCCTGAACAGATTCTCTGATGAGTGAAATAGATCCAGCGTGTAAGTCATATTGCACAATCATATTATTACCTGGAAACACTCCACTTGCATACAAGAAACTGCCATTTGGCGAGAACTCAATGCCTTTAATACCCAATGGAGCTTCTAAGTTTTGCAACGATTCATGTTCATACACCAATCCGGTTACATCGTTATGAAGCCGGTGCAGTGAAATGCTACTGGAGGTTCCATTCCAATAGCTACAGGCTATTTGTTCGCCATCTGGGCTAAATTTTATCTGGACAACATTGCTAACCGTTGTTCCAGTAGTGCTCACTACGGGAGTAGCCTCTAACCCTGATGAGGTAATCCTGTAAGCTAAAAAAGCACTGTTTGCGGCAACTGTACGTGACACCACCCAATACCCGTCAAATTCGCAGCTTTTCACCGCCGCTATACCCTGCAGATTGGCGCCCAAAGGCAGTAATTTTTGCGTTGCCACCACATCGCCCCAACCATCGTCTAACGACATATCTATTACACTGTAGGTGGCATTCTGTTGATAGTCCTGAATAATAAGATAGAACTTACCCCACTGCCCTGGATAAGGTACTATAATCACATTCTCTGTAGCATTAGTAGCCAACAAATTGCCGTTGGGCATTGCCTGATGGAAGCGATTAAATACTTTTTCTCCATCTGAATAAAAAAGCAAATTACCCTGGGCATCACATTGGGTGGCCGTACTGCTGCCTCCATAAAAAGTCTGCCCACCTGGCAATGGCACCGGTGGATCCGAATTAAAGTTTATCCCGGCGCCGATCCCAAAAAACCATCGATTACCTTCTTTCGGACTACAGGAATCCACTTCACAAGGGCACTCGGAATCCAGGCAATCAAAGAGTCCGTCGCCATCGTCATCCAGGTTATTATTGCAAATTTCTACCGAGATCTCGCAGGTGGGCGCGCATAAGGTGTCTATGGTAAAATTTTGTGTATAGATATTCACAGTTGTTGGATATACCTGAAAAATCGTGTCTATCCATTGTAACAAGGTATCTTTCTTGTTCAATATTTGTGTGTCTGTGAACACCTCATGCGGTGATTCCGGGCAATCCCCGGCATTGCCAGCGGGGTCTGTTTTCAATAACAATGGCCCCAACGCAGAAAAACAAAACCCGCCATGGGCGAGGCCGATGTTATCTGATAAAGTCCAGGTTCCCGGGCGATGCCTGCTCCACAACAAATTACCGGCGGTATCTATTCCCAGAATAAACTGATAAGGTTTAAATGGGCTGGGCGGAGGATCCTTTACCATGGCATTTCCGGCTAAGGTTAGCTGGTTGTTTGCGCTTAAGGCCGCTACCGCCAGTTCATAGGTTGAATTGGGAATTTGCCTGTAGGATTTACTCCAAATAAATGCTCCGGAGCTGCTTATTTTAATCAGATTGGTATGCCAGGTGGTAGAGTTCAACCTTATTCCGGCAATCAATAAACTTGAATCAGGCAATACCATGATTTTTGTGGGAGACACACTAGTTGGCGACTCAAAAAAATTAGCCCAAAGTGTATTGCCCTGATCATCCAATTTAGTTACCAACAGCCTTCCAAAAATACTCGTTGCACCAATGATTTCACCATTAGCATGTAAATGCATAACCGGTAAACGGAAATTTTGATGTTTAGCCCATAAAAAATCGCCCGATTCATTAAATCTACCAATGAAATCATCAATCCGCAACGCGATTTCTCCGTTTTGAAGTTTTTGCAATTGAATTTGTTCTCCTCCAACCCAAAAATCGGATCTAGTATTAAATGTTTTTACCCAAATTGGCACTCCGTCTGAGGTAAATTGTCCCAAATAACACTGTGTTGAATCAGACAATGGAATATTAGGTGAACCCAACAAAAAATAATGGGTCCAAAAAGCCAGAAAGCCTCCATCCGAAGTATTACTCAAAACGCATTTTGTCTGATTACAGTTTACGGTATCAAGCTCTTTGATCCATTCAATCTCTCCGTTTGGTTTACTCTTAATAATGGATGCGCCCACTTCAAAAAAAGGCGCTCTGGAGCTATGCACAGAAAGTATATGCCCGTCCGGAAGTTCAAGAAGCGACTCTGCCCTGGACGGAACTCTGTTTTCAAGTTGAAAGGCATAACGAAAGGTCTTTTGCACACAAATGCCCTGCACATAAATGGTCGTTTCCTGTGTATCCCGGCAAGCGCCGTTGCCACTTACCAATTGTATCAAATAAGCGCCTGGCGCACTGAACGACATAGAATCCAGCACTGCGCCGTTAAATGCGCCATTGATGTACCATTCCGTTTCTGTGGCATTCTGACTGTTGTTTGTAAAATACACCATCTGATCCGCATCAGGAGCCGCATTACTCAACGTAAAAGCCGATACTGCAGGGCAGTTTACCGTTACCGTCAATACCGCCGAACCTCCATCGCATAAATCCGGATTGGCCGACTGTACCAGCATATTGATGGTGTATACTCCTGGCGTAGGGAATGTATAGGTCAGGGTATTTTGATTGCCGGCCAATTGTCCGTCAACAAACCAACTGACAGCGCCATTATTCAGGCTGGTATTCACATATACGGCCATTTGGCCGGCAGTGATGCTGGTTGGTCCGGAAAGGGTAACCACCAGCGGCGCCGGGCAGGGAGTCTGACAGCCCCTGGATTGAAGCAGGCTTTTGCGCACCCCTTCCAGGGTAAGGTTCATGCGCTGAGACTGATTGGGCGTGAAATCGTGGAAACAGGCCAGCTGACCATAATCCATAAAATTCCAGTTCATATCCAGCTGATCCGTGGTAAATGGCCCCGATTGTATATCCGTATTGCAGGTATTCACAGGGGCGCCGCAAGCCACAAAAGAGGTGCTTTGATCGGGCGGGGTATCGCAGATACGGTCGCCATCGGTGAGGCAATTGTTGTTATTGCACCCACCCTCGAAGGTATGATACAAGCCAAGGTAATGGCCCATTTCATGCGCCAGTCCGGCTACCTTTGCCTGATCTGTCAGATAAGCTGCTTCCATGACAATACCGTCAATATTCGAGCCGTGTGCATAAGGCAGGTGGGCAAAACCATATACACCGCAGCCATAATTAATGGAACAGATACTGTTTACCACCCAGATATTGAGGTAATCTTCCGGTTCCCAGCGCATCAGGTTTTTCAACGGCAGGTTTTGGGTTTCCATCTCCATGGTAGTAAGCGCGCTGCTGGTACGGGTAATGCCGTTGGTTGGCAGGTTATCAGGCGTTCTGCGTGCCAGACAGAGTTGGATACCGCAATTCACGCCGCTTCCCTGTTCAAAAACGCCCTGATTGGCCAGGGCCAGGTTCAGCCAGTTGATGGCCTGCTGCACCTGGGCATCGGTGATATTTTCCGGTCCATTCTGATGGATAATGTGTACCACAACCGGAATCGTTTTATCGTTTTCGGCAGCTTCCCAAGGTGTTTTCTGCTCAAAAATGTGCAAAATTTGGGTTTCGTAGGCCTGATGCCTGGTCGCAAAATCAGGCGCTTGCAATAAGGTTTGATGCCAGTAATCAGAGGCGCAGGAAGGAGGAGTTGTTTGTGCCAGAACGGTTGCTGGCAACCCAAAAAAGAGCAGGTAGTGTAGTAGTTTGTGTTTCATATTGGAACGAGATTAGGCCCCTACCCTATTTCTTTATCAAAATCTTGCCCCACATCTGTTCTTTTACATCTTTCACCTGGATAAAATACATACCAGGCGGGATGTTTTTCACTGGCATATTCACCGGAACACTGGTATCCGGCACTTGCAGGGTTTGC
>JAEUUS010000316.1 GCA_016787545.1 Saprospiraceae bacterium | reverse complement strand
GTCGTTTTTACCACTTACAGACTTTAATATAACCCCTGCACCTTTGTGGTATCAAAAATCAGCAGGAAAATGACACAGATCGTTTCGTATTTAAGCTTTTACGGGAATTGCCGGGAAGCCATGAGTTTTTACCGGGATTGTTTGGGCGGTGAGCTTCGGATACAAACGGTTGGTGAGGTAGAAAAGGATCTGGAAATGCCTGAAAGCATGGCCGATATGGTGCTGCAGGCTACATTGAGTAAGGGGCAGCTGGTATTGATGGGCTCTGATATGGTGGAAAGCACGGTACAAGGCACAGGAGCCCGGGTTTCCCTGATGTTGCAGTGCAGCAACGAAGCAGAACTCCGGCTGTATTTTCAGGCTTTGTCGACAGGAGGAACCATCGCCCAGGCATTGCAAACCAATCATTGGGGCGCGCTTAGCGGACTGCTCACGGATCGTTACGGTGTTACCTGGCAGTTATACTGGGCTGGGAATGCACAAAGGCCACTTCCGGAAAAACTCTCAGCGCCCGCGCGACGTGCGCTGGCAGGCGCGGGCATCCACGGGCTCGGGGATCTGGCCGGTTTTACACAAAAGGCAGTAGCAGCTTTGCATGGAATGGGACCTAATGCTATGCAACAATTGAATCTGGCTATGGATCAGGCAGGTATTAATTGGGTGAAATAAAATAATTTGTTTTTTAAAATACAAAATGTTTTATTTTTGCCTCCCCAATACCCAAACCTTTTAAAACTTCCGGAGAGTGGTTTCCCGCAGATTTTCGCAGATGAAACCGCAGATTTACGCAGAAGGCATTCGGTTTGGATTTCCCTCGTTGCCCAAATGACTGAATGACCCAAATGACCCCCAAATGACCCTTAAATGACCCCCAAATGACCCCCAAATGACCCTTAAATGACCCTCAAATGACCCTCAAATAACATCTAACAACTATAAACAAAGCTTTGAAAATGCTGAAAAAAATCCTCATCGTTCTGGGCGTTATTATCGCCATTCCACTCATTGGTGGCCTGTTTATGTCATCTGATTATTTTGTCAAACGCGACATAGTGATCAACAAGTCGCAGGCAGAGGTATTTGACTACATCAAATCCTTGAAAAATCAGGAAAAATGGAGTACTTTTATACTCAATGATCCCAAAATGAAACTCAGCTACATGGGTACCGAAGGCACAGTAGGCAGCAAAGTGGCTTGGGAAAGTGACATTATGGGTGTCGGAGAACAGGAAATCACGCAGGTCATGGAGGGTTCCGGCATTGCCGGCAATCTGCGCTTCAAAGGCTGGATGGAATCCACAGCGCCCGTAGCCCTGTACGCAGAACCCGTAACCGATTCCAGTACCAAAGTAAGCTGGCAAATGAGCGGCAAAATGCATTACCCCATGAATTTCATGCAAGTCTTTTTCAGCATGGATGAAATGATTGGTTCAGAATACGCCAAATCGCTCTCGAACCTGAAAACAACGTTAGAAGGTGGACGGTAGACGGCCTACGGTGGACGGTTTGGGCTCGGGGGAAGAAAAACGCTCAATTAACTCGAGCAGTCTACCGTCCACCGTTCACCGTATACCGTCTACCGTCCACCGTCTAAAACACAATCTATTATGTCTCAAATTACACCTTTTCTCTGGTTTGACCATCAGGCAGAAGATGCTGCCCAATATTATATCTCTGTTTTTGGCGAAGGCGCTGTGAACCAGGTTGTTCGCCAGGGAGATAATGTTCTTGTGGTCAACTTTCTATTGCACGGCCAGTCCTTTTCGGCCTTGAACGGCGGACCGCGATTTGCCTTCAATCCTTCCCATTCTTTTTACGTGATCTGCGAAACCGAAGCAGAAGTGGATCGTGTTTGGGAGGGCTTGCTACAAGGCGGCAACGTGATGATGCCGCTGGAGGAGCAACCCTGGTCTAAAAAATACGGTTTCCTGCAAGATCGTTACGGACTTTGCTGGCAAATTGCGCAGGGAAGTCTGGACGAAACCGGACAAAAATTCACGCCTTGTATGCTTTTTTCCGGTCCCCAATCAGGTAAAGGCGCTGATGCGGTAAAGCGTTATACAGCTATTTTTCCTGGCTCAACCATCGACGGGATTCTATACTATGTTGAAGGCGAAGGGGCACCTGTGGGCACGGTTAAACATGCGCAGTTTAAGCTCCATGGCGATCAAACCTTTATGATCATGGACAACCCAATGGATGCGCCATATACCTTCAATGAGGCGGTATCCTATGTGGTGCATTGCCGCGATCAGGCCGAGGTAGATTATTACTGGGAAAAACTTACTGCCGATGGCGGGGAAGAAAGCATGTGCGGCTGGTTAAAAGACCCATTTGGGGTATCCTGGCAGATCATCCCGGAAGCCCTGCCGAAACTGCTTGGACATCCGGATCCGGCGGTGGCACAACGCGCTACTCAGGCTATGCTGCAGATGCGCAAAATTGAATTGGACAAACTCACTTGAATCATTCAATATTTCTAAACGATGGATAACAAATCACCCATTACCGTTCAAGCCCTGGTAAACACACCACTCGAAAAAGCCTGGGCATGCTGGACAGATCCGGCGCACATCACCCAATGGAATCAAGCGTCAGACGACTGGCATTGTCCGAAAGCAACCAACGATCCCCGCACCGGCGGCAAGTTCAGCTCCACTATGGCTGCCCGCGACGGCAGTATGAGTTTTGATTTTGAAGGCACCTATGATGAAGTGATTCCTCTGCAAAAACTATCCTATCAAATGCCAGATGGCAGGAAAGTACTGGTCACTTTTGCTGTTGAAGGATCCGGTACCCTGGTTACCGAAACGTTTGATCCGGAAGACATGAACCCGTTGGAAATGCAACGCGCCGGTTGGCAGGCGATTCTGGATAACTACAAGCGGCACACGGAATCGGTGTAGCGATTGGTTCTCTGCTAGATCCTTCGTGCCTCAGAATGACAATCCGCGTTGTATTTTGCGACCAAAAAAACCGTGTTCCCCATGGCGAAACCACGTACCATCTTTTTTTGCTCTAATTGCGGCGCTTCCGCTCCGAAATGGCTGGGTAAATGCCCTCATTGCGGCGAATGGAATACCTATCAGGAGGAAATTATCCAGAAAGAAACCGTTGCTGAGGAAAAAAGAAAGTCCTGGGCGCCTACTACCGGCGGACGTGCAGAGGCTCCTAAAGCTATTCTGCTCCAACAAGTACAAACCGGCAAAACCCTTCGCCTCTCTACACCTGATCAGGAACTCAACCGGGTGCTGGGCGGCGGTATCGTACCTGGTTCACTGGTGCTGATTGGCGGACAACCGGGTATTGGCAAAAGTACCCTGCTGCTGCAAATTGCCATGAAAATTCCGGCCAAAGTACTCTACGTGAGCGGCGAGGAAAGTGAAGAACAAATCAAAATGCGCGCCGACCGCGTGGGCGCATTCAAATCTGAATGCTACATCCTCACCGAAACCAATACCACCAAAATCCTCCAGCAGGCCCAGGAAATCCTGCCGCAGATGATGATCGTGGATTCCATCCAAACCATGAGTACTCCGCACCTGGATTCAGCGCCAGGGGGCATCTCGCAGGTGCGCGAGTGCACGGGCGAGTTCCTGCGTTTTGCCAAGGAAACCAATGTGCCTATATTCCTGGTAGGCCATATCAATAAGGAAGGCGACATCGCCGGACCCAAATTGCTGGAACATATAGTTGACTGTGTATTACAGTTCGAGGGCGACCGCCATAATACCTACCGAATCCTGCGCACGCTGAAAAACCGTTTCGGCAGCACCGATGAGATGGGTATTTATGAAATGCAAAGCGCCGGACTGCGCGAGGTGAGCAACCCCTCGGAGTTGTTGCTGAGTCAGAAAGACGAGGAATTGTCCGGCTGTGCCGTGGCAGCCACTATGGAAGGCATGCGCCCTATGCTGATCGAAACACAGGCACTGGTATCAAAAGCCGTTTTTGGTACACCTCAGCGCTCAGCTACGGGTTTTGATATGCGACGTTTATCCATGTTGCTGGCAGTACTGGAAAAGCGCTGCGGTTATTTTTTTAGCATGAACGACGTGTTCCTCAACATTGCCGGAGGTATACGGGTGGAGGATCCTGCCATCGATCTGGCCATTGTGGCTTCGCTCATTTCCAGTTTGATGGATGTGGGCATTCCATCCAATATATGTTTTGCGGGAGAAGTAGGCCTTTCCGGCGAAATACGCGCCGTGCAACGGGTAGAACAGCGCATCACAGAAGCCGACAGATTAGGTTTCAAAGAAATTTATGTGTCCAAATACGGCCTCAAAGGCATAGACACCAAACGATTTGGGATTAAAATCCACACCATTGGAAAAGTGGAGGAGCTAAAGCGTGCGTTATTTGTGTAATGGACGGCCTACGGTAGACGGTGGCGTTGCTCCTGGAATTTCTGGGGGGCATGATACAAGAGCAAATCCCAAGAGCAACGCCACCGTCCACCGTCTACCGTCCACCGTCCACCGTAGGCCGTAAGCCGTTACGCCCTTGGCAACAGCGTAATTTGCTTGGTGCGCACTTTATCGCCTTGCTGTACACTGATTACGTAGTTGCCGGCTTTTTGGCCAAACAGGTTTACCTGTTCTGCAAAATTGCCGCTGAATTGGGGCAGGTCACGCGTGAACACCGTTTTACCTTCCATATCATAAATACGAACCGTTGTTGGCACTGCTTCTGCTTCAAATTTGACATTTACCATTCCATACGTTGGATTAGGGTAAGCTTCCAGCGTAACCAGTTCTGTCTGAATGGTTTCCGGCTCTTTGCGCTCTGCGCTTTCTTCCAGCACTTCCACCGTTTCTTCTTTTACAGTTGGGGTATCGCAGGATTTGAAACGAGCGTTGATTTCAATGGTCTGTCCATTGCGCAGCACCGTCAGGGTGAAGGCATCGCCCGGTTTTTTCTGATCGCGCTCAGAGGTGAGCTCCTGGTGTGAGCCTACTGCTTTACCATTGAAAGCCAGGATAATATCGCCAGGCTGCACGTTGCTTTCTTTGGCCGGGGTATTGTCAATCACACCATTCACCAACAACCCGCGGCCGTTGGTATTGTTGGTGCTGGTATACACACCAATAAACACCTTACAAGGATCGCGCTCTACATTGAAAGTGAAGGTATTCTGACCACTCAGGGTAACCGTTTTGGTGAGGGTGCTGCCGTTGCGCACTACCACCACTTTTACGGCATCACCAGCTTTGTGTCCTTGAAGGGCATTGCGCAGTGTAGAGGTTCCGGTAACGGTGTTGCCTTCAACATTGATAATCACATCGCCGCCTTGCAGGCCTGCTTTTTCAGCGCCTTTGCCGCTTACCAGGCTTTCAATCACCAGACCGTCGCCGGTGTTTGCGCCGCTGTTTTCATATACACCGAGAATAGGGCGGTCGTTCCAGGTGAAGCTTTTGAACGACTCCTCCATGTTTTTCTGCAGGTCGTTGAGCTGCGCCATTTTTTCTTCCAATCGTACAATAGAAGCCTCGCGCTCTTCTTCCGTACATTCTTTGAACCGGGCGTTGATGGTTTGTTGCTGGCCGCCGCGCATAATGGCAAGTGTAAATGCTTCGCCTTGTTTATGCTTGTCGCGTTCTCGTTCAAGTTCGCCCTGTGAACGTACCTGGACGCCATCCAATGCCAGAATAACATCACCGGGTTTTATTCCATAAGTGGTGGCAGGGGTGTTATCCACAGTATAATCTACGTGCAATCCACCTTCGGTGCGACTGGTACCTACGCCAATGAATACGCGGCAGGGATCAGAGGAAGAAAATTTGTTGCTGGTAGAAAAGCTGTAATAAGTTTGTGCAGAGAGACTGGCACTCATCAAAAGTGCCAGAGCAGGCAGAAAAAAGGAAAGACGAGTCATACAAAGCTTAGTTTTTAGTGAAGAACTGGATCAAAGACCGGATACTTCTGAAGATGTTGCACGATTCGCTTAAAAATAAAATTACACCGTTCCGCGATTCCTTTGTCGCCAAATGGAGAGCATCATCCTACCGGCAAATACCGGTGTGGCAATGATACTGCCAACGCTAAAAAATAGCATTTCTCCCCAGATATATTCCTGAATGGCAGGTTGCTGTTCCGTTGGAAGGTGCCCAACAAAAGGTTCCCAGGTGCGTTCCTCAATATGGGTTAAAAATTCATTGAGGTGGTCAATGAGTATAAAGCAGAGCGGGAACATGAGCAGTAACAACACGATTTTCAATACTTGCCGCGTGGCAATAAACGTGTGTTTCAACAGAAAAATATAACGGGTCAGGGTAATCAGCGTGACGATAAAAACCACATTCCAGGTCTCAAAAGGCCATACATACATGGCTTTATAGATGGGACGAAGCACTAACCATACAATCAGGGCAGTAAAAATCCACCAGATCAGTTCAAGCGCAATTTTCAAGTTGTCAGATTTGTTCATGATATATTGATTGATGCCAATTAAGGCTACATTATGCTGCAATTTCCGGCGAGGTTTCCCCCCAAAAGCTCCCTATCCACATAGCCAGCAGACTGGCTAATAATCCCCAGATCATAGCAGGTGTTTCCAAAACAAGTAACCATCCTCCACTGTATTTGCCGGATTCCAAAAGGCTGGGAAATGTCCAGTTGGTAAACAACCAAACCAGTAATCCTGCAATCATGGATGCTATAGCGCCCACACCGGTGGCTTTTTTCCAGTACAAACCAGCAATTAACGGCACAAAAAGAGAAACTAAACTGAATGCGGAAGATTCAGCTACCAGTTCAAAGATATTGTTCCTGGAAAGGGCCATCAAACCGGTTATCAGCGCCACGCCTACCAGTGAAATACGCATGATCTGTAAAAGTTGCGCATCGCTGATATTTTTAAATACCGGTCGCACCAGATTTTCGCCAATCACGGTGGCAGGCGCCAACATAGCGCCGCTGCAGGTGCTGAGAATGGCAGAAATAAGGGCCCCAAAAAAGAATATCTGCATGGCCAGGCCGCTGTGTTGCAACACCATTGCTGGAATAATCATTTGTGTGTCGCCTTCTAATAATTCCGGATACAACAGGCGGGCACAATAACAAATGATAAGCGGCATCATGGCAATGCTCAAATACATGAAGGAAGAGGCATAGCAAGCCCAAACAGAAGCGCGCACATTTTTGGCGGCCATCACCCGTTGAAAAACATCCTGCTGCGGAATGCTGCCAAGACCAATGGTCATCCAGGCCGCCACCCAATGAATGATCTTGACGGGTTCCGGATCCGGAAAAAACTGAAAAAAATTGGGCGGAGCTGAATTAATCATATTTCCCCAGCCACCTACCTGCATCACCATACTGACCGTCAGGACCAATAATCCGAGTATAATGGCAATTGTTTGCACAAAATCTGTGATCGCTACCGACCACATGCCTCCCACATATGTGTACATTAAAACCATTGAAGTGCAAATCAGCACACCCCAAGACCGGTCAAGTCCTCCAACAGCCTCCAATACGATAGCTAAGGCAACAATCTGAGCGGCAATCCAGCTAAAATAGGAAGGCACCATTACCACTGCCGAGGTGATTTCTGCCGTTTTCCCAAAACGTATCCGATAAAAATCGTTGAAAGTAAGGATCTTCAGGTTGTACAGCGGCCGGGCAATGAGCAAGCCGGCAAGCAATAAACATAATGCAGCGCCAAATGGGTCTTCAATAACGCCCAGCAATCCATGTTCGGCGAATTCAGAGCCGGCCCCTAAAACCGTTTCTGAGCCAAACCAGGTGGCAAATAAGGCGCAGGCAACAAGCATCATAGGCAATCCCTTGCCGGCCATGACGAAGTCGGCAGTTGTTTTTACACGCCTGGAAGCCCACCAGCCAATGGCCAGGGTGCCTAACAGATAGAGGGCGATAAAACCCAATAAAAATCCGTTTTGCATGAAAGTGCTTCGTTTTTCCGGCCAAAGATACCAGTCGCCGGATCACCAGCGTTTTTTAGCGCTACTCAAAATAAAAGAAATGCTCATGCCACCGAAGTAATACCAATCATTGTTGTCCGGATTGCCATTCAAGTGTACTCCGTCTAAAGTATCGGAAAATACCAGCCGCGCGCCACCATCCAGTCCAAGAATAATGGTTTCATTAATTTGTGCCCGGCATCCGATACCAAAAGGAGTGGCGAGGAATTTCTGATTCGGACCCGTTTCCGGCAGTGGTGCAGAAAGCACCTTGGATTCGTCGGCCGGCAAACCATAGTATTCCACTTTGGCGCCGCCAAAAGTACCTGCAGCCCCGATAAACAAATAGGGAGAAATAAAAAAGCGGCGAACGCCTATGTCTTTATACCGATATAAACCCAATGGATGCCATTCACCCAATAAAGCCGTTTCAAAAATATCAGTACCAAAACGAAGGCTTCGGGCGCGTTTGGCCTCCCCCGGAGCATGAGCATCATCGCCGGAAATTGCCCCGGCAAATACCTGGGCTCTCATGGAAAAATGTTCTGTCAGGAAATACCTCAAATAGGCGCCGTAACTCAAATGCGATTCTGCCAAAACAAACCCCGGAGAGGAAACATCACCGGTATAATTGGCGCCACCCAGATATAAACCGGCCTCCAAAAACCGGTGATTGGCACGGTACAGTTTTTGGGAAAACCCATAAAAACTAATGAATATAAACAGCAGGAGTAGCCATTGTTTCATGGAAAGCGGATTGGAAAGTGGGAGGGAAGATGTGGGGGCAGGGCACGAGGCACAAAGACACCAGGACACGAAGGTGAAATTTTTTTTTGGGCAATCAAAATGTCTGATCTTTTTTAGCAGGGCCGGCCTCCCCAAGATGAGCCTTTATGGTTTTCCCCAGTGTGACTTTTGGTGATCAATTTCTTGAACAATACCGCATTTTCTTTATTTAGTACCAATTTGCAGGTCAATACCTTTGCGTTTTGCCATCCCAATAAACAATTCATTCAACTATGCCTATTCGATCCCTTCTTGCCGTTTTTGTTTTGAGCCTTTTCGCTTGTCAGTCTGAAAAACCGCAAGACAAACCGGCGTCAACAGCCAATACGGCTGCAGAGACACCCGCAGTTCAGAAAAAAAACATCGTTTTTTTTGGCAATAGTCTCACCGCTGCGTACCAGCTTTCGCCTGAACAAGGCTTTACCGCCATCCTTCAGCGCCGCATTGACACCCTGAAAATGCCCTACGTATGCGTAAATGCCGGCTTAAGTGGAGAAACCACCGCCGATGGCGTCAACCGGGTCAACTGGGTGTTGCAACAGCCTGTAGATGTTTTTGTGTTGGAATTGGGCGGAAACGATGCCCTTCGCGGCCTCCCCATTGAAGCTTCAAAAAAGAATCTGAACGACATTCTGGAAAAAGTAAAAGCCAAATACCCGGATTGCAAAATCGTGGTGGCCGGCATGATGGCGCCTCCCAATCTGGGCGCAACCTATACCAACACCTTCCGGGATATGTATCCCAATCTGGCTAAAAAATTCAACGCAGCCCTCATACCATTCCTGTTGGATGGTGTAGGAGGTGTACCATCCCTCAATTTACCCGATGGCATTCATCCCAACGTGGAAGGACAGAAAATTGTGGCAGAAAATGTGTGGACAGTACTGAAGGGGGTATTATAAGGGGAGAGGCGCGTTTTTTTCACCGTGGAGTGTTTTTTTTACCGCAGAGGCGGAGAGACGCAGAGAATCCCTCCCCGCCTCTGCGGTAAAAAAACCTCCGCGTCTCTCCCCGCCTCTGCGGTAAAAAAAACCTCCGCGTCTCTCCGCCTCTGCGGTAAAAAAAACCTCCGCGTCTCCCCGCCTCTCCGGTAAATAACCTACCACTTTTCCATTTTCAAACGCATATTCAACCCCTCACCCGGAAATTGAAACACAGCCTCCGACCAGCGTGGCGCGCGGAATTTGGGCCGGGCATTGTTGGAAAAACAATACGGCTCAGTGGGGATGCCCATCCAGTCGGTATCTAATTGCCCATTTCCATTGACGTCATGGAAACAACTCACAGCGTACGCGCCCGGCGGTAAATCATGGATGGAAACCCGCATGGTTCCTGTTTGACTCACCGGTACAATTTTGCGACTGTAGATATGGTCGTATTTCAAAAAATCGTCAGATTTATTGTAAATGGCAATATACACACTGCCGGAAGCGTCCTGAATATTGTTCAGTTCCAGGGCAAATTCCGGCTGAAAGTGGTTGAAAAGTAGTCCGAATAAGAGAAAGGAAGTCATGAGTGTTTGTGTTTTTGAGTGTGGAAGTTTTTGAGTGTTTGTGTTTTTGAGTTGGCATGGTTATCCACCACTAAGCCACTTAAGACACTGAGGTATTTCAAAATTAGCGTGATGTCACACTGAGTGCCCTTAAGTGACTTAGTGGTAAAAACTCCGTTTACCCAAAATTGTTCTCCCCTGCGCTTTGTTAAAATTTTATTCTGAAACAGCCTTTTTTGGTCTTTAGCAACCAAACTTTTTGCACGCTTCGGCTATTATTAACAAATACTTGCCCGAAAATACTTTTTTTCTGTGTAATAAAGACTTACTTTTGCGGCCCGTTTGGAGAGCGTTTGTCCTGATTTTACGAAATTTGGTTAATTTGGAGGTTTTTTAACAATAATTTTTTGCCTCTGGCTTTTAAACCTTCTCTCCCAAACATCATTTTTTTAAACCCCGAAAAAATTAATTTAGCTCACCTTTTCAGTTTACATGAAGAACATTCGCAACATCGCCATCATCGCTCACGTTGACCACGGCAAAACCACCCTGGTGGACAAAATGATCCATGCCTCTCAGGTCTTCAAAGAGCATGAAATGACAGGTGAGCTGATTCTCGACAACAACGACCTCGAACGCGAACGCGGGATCACTATCCTCTCCAAAAACGTTGCCTTGAATTATAAAGGCATCAAAATCAACGTGATCGACACCCCTGGTCACGCCGACTTTGGCGGCGAGGTAGAACGCGTTCTGAATATGGCCGACGGTGTATTGCTGCTCGTAGACGCCTTTGAAGGCCCTATGCCGCAAACCCGGTTTGTATTGCAAAAAGCCCTCGAAATGGGCAAAAAGCCAATCGTGGTTATTAATAAGGTAGACAAACCTAACTGCAACCCTGATTGGGCGCACGAACAGGTGTTCGACCTTATGTTTGCCCTCGATGCCAACGAAGAGCAGCTGGACTTCCCGGTGGTATTCGGTTCGGCTAAAAATGGCTGGATGTCGCACGACTGGAAAAACCCAGCCACTGATATCACGGTACTGCTGGAAGACATCATCAAATACATTCCGGAGCCAAAGGTTGCTGAAGGGAATACCCAAATGCTGGTAACCTCTCTGGATTTTTCCAATTATATCGGCCGTATCGCAGTTGGCCGCCTGTTGCGTGGCAAACTTGTAGCCAACCAGCCGGTTACCCTCTGCAAAAAAGACGGCGCCATGCAGAAGCACCGCATCAAGCAGTTGTTTGTGTTCGATGGCCTGGCCAAAAAAGAGGTGCCTGAAGTACAAGCCGGCGATATCTGTGCGGTGGTAGGCGTAGATGGTTTTGAAATTGGCGATACCATTGCTGATTTCGAAAATCCGGAAGCACTGGCGCCAATCTCCATCGACGAGCCAACGATGTCGATGACTTTTACGATCAACGACTCGCCTTTCTTTGGTCAGGAAGGTAAATTTGTTACCAGCCGCCACGTACGGGAGCGTTTGGAAAAAGAGTTAGAGAAAAACCTGGCAATGCGCCTGCAGGAAACCAACTCTGCCGATTCGTTTATGGTATTTGGTCGCGGGGTATTGCACCTTTCAATTCTCATCGAAACGATGCGCCGCGAAGGTTATGAGCTGCAAATTGGCCAGCCACGTGTAATCGTGAAAGAAATCAACGGCCAGAAATGCGAGCCGGTGGAAGAACTCACCATCGACGTGCCGGAAACCACCAGCGGCAAGTGTATTGAATTGGTAACCCGCCGTAAAGGTGTGATGAAGAGTATGGAACCCAAAGGCGACCGCTTCATCCTGCGCTTTGAAATCCCGTCACGCGGCATCATCGGATTGCGTTCCAACGTACTTACCGCTACACAAGGTGAGGCTATCATGACCCACCGTTTCACCGGCTACGAGCCCTGGCGCGGAGATATTGCCGGACGTCAGAACGGTTCCCTGATTGTTATGGAAACCGGTTCGGCCTTTGCCTATTCGCTGGACAATCTGCAAGACCGCGGATTTTTCTTCATTGAACCGGGCGAAGAAGTATATGAAGGACAGGTAATCGGCGAAAACAACCGTCCGATGGACCTGGTGATCAACGTAACCAAGAGTAAAAAACTGACCAACCACCGCGCTTCCGGCGCCGATGACAAAGCATCGTTGCCGCCACCACGTCGCTTCACCCTGGAAGAAGCGTTGGAGTACATTCAGGAAGACGAATACGTGGAAGTAACGCCGAAAAGCATCCGTTTGCGCAAAATTTATCTCAAAGATTTTGAGCGTAAAAAAGCCCAAAAAGAATTTTCAGTAGCCTGATTTTCGGCTTTTTGAGCCGGTTAGCGCTTGTTTGGGACTTTCCCGGGCAAGCGCTAAAAAAATTATCTGATACTAGGCTGCGTATAAAACCTTTAGAAAAATTTCTCGTTTGTTGGGAAATTTTACTTTTGCAGCCGTTTTCAGACAAGGGGAAAGATTTTTTCATCCATTTACCTGGTAAAAATCGCCCGTATTTGTTCCAAAAACGAATTTCCCAAAATCAAAACTGCACATTAAAGGGATCGATACAACGTTTCTGTATTTCATGTTGTCTTACAGACCAACGATACCCCGCAACTAAATTATGCGTACCAAACTCTCACAGTTCAATTTCGACTTGCCGGCCGAGCTGGTAGCACAGTATCCGGCCACTGAACGCGATCAAAGCCGCCTGATGGTTTTGCACCGCAAAACGGGTAAAATTGAACACAAGATTTTTAAGGATATCCTCACGTATTTTGGCGACGGGGATACCATGATTTTCAACAATACCAAGGTTTTTCCTGCCCGTCTATTTGGCCAGAAGGAAAAAACCGGTGCTAAAATTGAAGTTTTTCTGCTCCGCGAACTCAACCATGACGCCCGTCTGTGGGATGTACTGGTGGATCCGGCCCGGAAAATCCGCGTAGGTAACAAGCTTTATTTTGAAGACGAACATGGCAACGATGCCCTGGTGGCAGAGGTGGTAGATAACACTACCTCCCGCGGCCGTACCATCCGTTTCCTGTTTGACGGTACAGAAGAAGATTTTGTCAACGAGCTGGTTAAATTAGGCAACACTCCGCTGCCCAAATACATCAATCGCGAACCTGAAGCCATTGACCGCGAGCGTTACCAAACCATCTACGCCAAAGAAATGGGCGCAGTGGCTGCTCCAACTGCCGGTCTGCACTTCAGTCGCGAACTCATGAAACGCCTGGAGCTCAAAGGCGTGAACTTTGCCGAACTAACCCTCCATATAGGTTTGGGCACCTTCCGCACCATTGATGTAGAAGACCTGTCCAAACACAAAATGGAAGCTGAATACTTTAAAATTCCTCATGCAGCTGCCGAAACGGTGAACAAAAGCCTGCAGGAAAATAAAAAAGTGTGCGCCGTAGGCACCACCGTAATGCGTTCCATCGAAACTGCGGTAAGTGCAGACCGGATGCTCAAACAAGTGGAAGGCTGGACCAACAAGTTCATCTACCCACCCTACGATTTCAGCATTGCCAATGCCATGGTAACCAACTTCCACCTTCCTAAATCCAGCCTGCTGATCATGATTTCGGCATTTGGCGGATTTGAGCTGGTGATGGAGGCTTACCACCAGGCGGTTAAAGAAAAATACCGCTTTTACAGCTATGGCGACGCGATGTTGATCCTGTAAGCAAACCCTGATTCTTAGTACATTAAACAACAAAACCACACTTATGTATTGGACTCTCGAACTGGTCTCCTTCTTAGAAGAGGCTCCGTGGCCAGCCTCCAAAGACGAACTGATTGACTACGCTATTCGCTCAGGATCCCCTGCCGAAGTAATCGAGAATCTGGAAGAACTCGAAGACGACGGTGAGCTCTACGAAGGCATCGAAGATATTTGGCCGGATTACCCGCGCCACGACGACTTCTTCTTCAACGAAGACGAGTATTAGACGGTGGACGGTAGACGGCGGCCTACGGTTGACGGCCTGCCATACCATTGAAGACCTTTTGGTTTAAAGGCCATTCCGGGATTTCCGGGATGGCCTTTTTTTGTATCCAGGAATGATATTCCGGGAATATGGTGCAACGCAGATGGATTATTTAGGCTAATGTACTTTGCCCCGTCCTTTAGGGCGGGGATTGAGGATCAAAATAAGTTAGAGGGGCTTTAGCCCCTCTAACTTAAAGGGCTAAAGCCCTCCAATTGTTCTTCAACTCTATTCCCCGCCCTAAAGGGCGGGGCTTGCCAAATTAAAATGAGTACACTTTCTAAAAAGAAACTTTTAATTGCCCATAAATGATGAAAAAGGCTTACGTGTTCCTCTTCATGATTTTCATAATTTTCTTGATTATATCAACCTTCACACCAATCCGTTATTTTATGCCCAGCACTTTTCCGCACCGGTATTGTGCTGATAGCTGTGGATATTGGACATACGAGAAAGCCACTTTCTGACTGTCTATGAAAAATGCTCATAAGTGCCTAAAGTATTTTTTGGGAATGCTGATGCTACTCTCATTCTTAATCTGCAATTTGACTTTTGTCAACATGTTTCTTCCGCACACTACAGTTTCCTTAATATTCTGTGCGGACCAAGGCAGATTTGAAGCACATGAATTTGGAAAGCATGAGCCAATAAGGATTGTTCAAAAAAGTTTTGAGGAGTACAAGCTACAAGTAAATAAACCTGACCTTATTCTTTATCGAAAATTCTCACGCGATTGGTGGCAAGTGTGGAATTGGATAGAATTCTTGTTTCATCCACGATGGAAATATCCTTATGCGGGAAAGAATGGGTGCCCATAGTTATCATTACCAATATTCGTCGTTCGGCAAAAACACGAGTTTTTTAACCACATAATTGATTGAATAAACCCGCACAAAACAAAAAAAAACGCCGGAGCGATACAATGATCTCTCCGGCGTAGTTGGAAATGGTGTTGAAAAATGGAATTAATCCCTGTGATCATGCATTCGGCTTCGAATGCGTTCAAGAAGAGCCTGAGGAGCTGTTTCGCGCGATAGGTTGGCTTTGAGCAGGGCGCGTAGGGATTCTACTTCGGGAGATTCTGGTTTTCTTGGGCCTGGTTTGGAGGAGAATACTGCTGTTTCGTTGGTGACCTGGTCGTTCGGGGAGGTGCTGACCGCCTGAAACTGGTCGGTGGCGGCTATGCCGCTTGATTTACGTGCGTTTTTCATGCTGACTAAAATTTGTGCCGGCATTTTACTGCTGGGGGTGCTGCCACCCGGCCAACCCGATACACCTGAGCCGGGCTGTTCACATTGTCCGCTACGGGTGCCAACCGAGCCTGGACATATAAATGCGGACAGCCAATGGTTTGCGGACTCTGTGGAGCGGAGCGACCATGGGAAGGAGCAGGCAACGGAAGCCTGCTGACCTGCTGTAAAATGCTGACGGGTGAATGACATGTTTAGTAGTGTTGAAATTTGGAGGTTTGGGGCATAAAAAAAGGTTTGTCGCGAGCAGCAGTCTTAAACCGCCGTAGGACAAACCTTTTTCTTATACCGCGTTGGGGGCATCCTCAGAATCGTCATTGTCCTGCACATTATAGCCCTGAGAGCGGCCATACACCTGGAGTTTTTTAGCCAGGATGTTGCGCGCGCGGTGCAGGCGTGAGCGGACGGTGCCGATTGGGATATCCAGAATAACCGCAATTTCTTCGTAGGTAAAGTCCTCCAGATCAAGGAGGATCACCGTTCTGAAATGTTCTGACAAGGAGTTGATGGCCAGCATCACCTCATCGCCCATGCGGTCGTTGCGTGGAGAATCCGCCACCGGGAGCATCTTTACAGACGGATCCTCAATGTCGCGGGTACGCGGTTGTGATTGGCGGCTACGCCATTCATTGATGAATGCATTGCGGCAAATACGGAACAGCCAGGCTTTGGCGTTCGTGTCGGCCGCATAGCGCTCAATGAAGCGCCATGCTTTCAGGAATGTTTCCTGTGCAAGGTCTTCCGCCTGGGTCCTGTCGCCTGTCAGGCGATAGGAGAACGCATAAACCGCGTCCAGCAGGGGAATAAACTCCTGCTCGAAGATCCGGCTCTGCGCGCTGTTTGCCTTGTAGGTTAAGTTAGCCATAGAGAAAAAGGTTGTGTTCGGGACTGCAAAGGTCGCCGTTAAAACAACACAACACAAGAGGGGTAGGAAAGAGTTCCCGGAGAGAGAAAAAAAATACTGACTTTCCGCAACGTGCAGGAATATTATTTCCGATTTCCGATTTATTTGATTTTCGATTTTCGAATCGATTTAAGATGTGGGATTGTCATTTATCAATAGACTTCCTGTTAAAGTGGTTTGGGAGCAGGAAAAGTTGCCCGCTTTTTGTCTGTCATGGCGAATTTTGCAATCGAAATCGGGTATATTCGGCGAAAAATTCAACGAAGACAGGCGAAAAAAGGGGCTGTTTTACGGCCCCAAACCACTTTCGCAGCAAGGCTAATAAAGATCAAATATGCAGGTTGCATATAAATCTGAAATTGAAAATCTATTCGAAAATCGGAAATCAAATAAATCGGAAATCGGAAATTAATCCTTATTGTACAATAGATTTATGCAGATGAACCGCAGATTACGCAGAAGACTATTCACCACTAAGCCACTGAGGGCACTAAGAGAATTCCCTCTTAGTGCCCTCAGTGGTAATCCCAAGCCTAACGCCAACTCAAACACTCAAACACCAAAACACTCAAACACTCACTTATTCGGATACACATACAACCGTACATCTTCCTCCGTAACGGTTTGGTCGCAAAGGATGAACAGGCGCTCAATCACATTGGCCAACTCACGTATGTTGCCGGTCCAGTCGTATTCCTGGAGGGCCTGCATAGCGCCGGGGCCAAAGGATTTGGGAGAATGTCCATAGTCGTCGGCAATACGGCGGTTGAAATGCTCTACCAGGAGTGGAATATCTTCCCGGCGTTCGTTGAGGGAGGGCACTTGGACCACAATTACTGCCAGGCGATGATACAAGTCTTCCCGGAACCGTCCAGCGGCAATTTCGGCGCGCAAGTCTTTATTCGTTGCCGCTAATACGCGTACATCTACCTTGATTTCCTTGGAATCGCCCACCCGGGTAATTTTACTTTCCTGCAGTGCGCGCAATACTTTGGCTTGAGCATCCAGGCTCATATCCCCAATTTCATCCATAAACAAGGTTCCGCCATTAGCCGATTCAAACTTGCCGGGACGATCGGCAATGGCGCCGGTGAACGAACCTTTTTTGTGGCCAAATAGTTCGCTCTCAATCAATTCTGATGGAATAGCTGCGCAGTTAACTTCCACCATAGGGCCGTCAACCCGGTTGCTTTTTTCATGGATCCAGCGCGCAACAAGCTCTTTACCTGTTCCGTTCTGGCCGGTAATCAGCACCCGACTTTCCGTGGGTGCTACTTTCTCCAGCATTTTTTTGATAGCCAAAATAGGGCCGCTGTCGCCAATCATGGTTACCCCTTTGCTGCTCTTTACCTGCTTGCGCAAAACCTGGGTGGTATTTACCAGTTCGCTGCGATCGAGCGCATTACGCACCGTAATCAACATCCGGTTCAAGTCTGGCGGCTTGGAGATGAAATCGAACGCGCCTTTTTTTACAGCTTCTACTGCCGTGTCGATGGTGCCGTGCCCGCTCACCATGATCACCGGAGTTTCCGGCGACAGGATCTGCAGGCGCTCCAATGCCTCTATACCATCCATTTTAGGCATTTTGATATCGGTAATGATGACATCGTACTTTTCTTTTTGCACCTTGGCAATACACTCCAGGCCATCAGATGCTTCATCTATGTCGTAGCCTTCAAATTCCAGAATATCGCGCAGCGTGCGGCGAATAGGCACTTCATCGTCAACGATTAAAATTTTTGCCATCTTTGAGAATGTGGTGGAATGAGTTTAATGTGGTGAATGTGGGGGAATGTGTTTAATGTGGGGAATGCGGGCCACAAAGAAACTTCATTTAGGCACATGAAGGGGTGTTGGACGACTTATTTTTCTTTAGCGGTTGTGACTTTGGGGGAGCCGGGCGTTTTACCTTTGTTTGTGGTTGGCTTCGTTTGTCCGGCGCCGTCCGTATTTACTTTAAAAGCACCATCCAAAAATTATGAACAAAAAATCCCTTTTTCCGCTGTTGTTATGTTTTGCTGCGGCGTTCCAACTGAATGCCCAGTTCGAAGTGGTCCGCGAAATGGACCGCATGATGTCATTCGGAAGCCGTCCGGGTTTTCGATTGGAATTTGTCAACACCGATCCAGCTGTAGTGGAATCTGTATGGAAGGATTTTGCCAAGCAAAATTTTAACGCCAAATTGAAAAAGAGCAAAGGCGAGTGGGCTGCCACCAAACTTAAAGCCGCTTTTATGGGCGACGAGAGCTTTGCCCTGTACTCTACCATTGAAAAAGATGGCGAACGAACCTCCCTTAATGTTTGGGTAGATGCCGGCGCCTACTTCCTGAACCGGCGTGATGCCAGAATCCGTACGGATGAAATGATGCGCAGCCTTCGCCAATGTTACTTTGATATCCGCAGAGCAGCTATTGGCAAGGAACTGAAAGCTCAGGAAGCACAAATGAAAGAGCTGGAAAACCGACAAAAGAAGTTAACCAAAGACAACGAAGAACATCGCAGAAATATAGAATCCTGGGAATCCAAGATTCAAAAAGCCAGGCAAGATATCCTCAACAACGAACAATCGCAGGAAACAAACCTCATCGAGCAGGAAAATCAACGCCGACTACTGGAAGAAACCCGCCGCCGACTGGAGAATGTGGAAAATGAAGGATGAGGTTAATGTGGGGAATGTGGTTAATGTGGGGAATAAGGTTAATGTGGTTAATGTGGGTTTCCGTCGTGGAAGCGGCCAAACCCATTGCATACATTAACCATATTCCCCACATTCCCCACATTCCCCACATTAACCACATTCCCTTCATTAATCCTCATATTCCTCATCCATTGGAGGCAATTGTGTAACGCCGTTGCCGCCGTTGAGCATGCCTAATATGGTCATGGCGCGCTCGCTGGCTAATTGCTCTGCGCTTTTTTTGTTAAAATCGTCGGCCGTGCCCACTTTTCTACCGTCTACAAAAACGGCGACTTTGAATTTATCGCGTTTTTCGCTCTTATACTTGGCCACTACCTTGTATTCGATCTGGCGACCGTTTTTCTGGCACCATTCCAGCAATTGGCTTTTGTAATTGTCGTCAAAGCCTTCCAGCTCATGGATGTCCAGGTATTTGCGTAGAATACGGCGTACTACGAAGGTTTTGGTGCCTTCGTAGCCCTGTTCAATATATACAGCGCCTACCAGGGCTTCCAGGGCATTGCCCAGCATGGATTTCGACAAGCGGGTCTGGTTGTAATTGGCTAAAAACAAATCAAGTCCCATCCGGTCTGCAATTTCATCCAGGGAGTTTCGCTTCACAATTTTTGAGCGCATCTTGGTCAGAAATCCCTCGTCGGAATTCGGGTACTTTTTGAAGAGGTATTCTCCAACAATAGTACTCAGTACCGCATCGCCCAGAAATTCTAAACGTTCGTTGTTGGCAATGGCGTAATCTTTGGAATTGAAGGTGCTTTTGTGAAAAAAAGCGAGTTTAAACAGTTGTAAACGCAGCGGTGTAAAACCGATCAACTGTCTGAGCCTGCGAGCCAATTCCCGTTCCGGATGGAAGTAATAGTTGTACAGCCTTATGATAAATCGCACAAAATGAGTGTTTTAGGAAATTGCTGTGCGTATAAAGGAAAGGCCTTGAAAAGGGGGTTAGGGGGGTGTGTAGTGAGAGTCTCACTTTAAGTGAGACTCTCACTACACACCATCGCGCACCCTAACCACTTTTTCGTATACAAAGGTCTTTCTTTCCCCACGCGCTCGCTACTCCCTTAATGAGGCCCTCAAACTGCTTTGAAGGCTATTGATGCATTGTGCCCACCAAATCCGAAGGTATTGCTGATAAGCGCTCTTACCTTGCGTTGCTGGGCTTCATTGAATGTCAGGTTGAAGATCGGATCTATTTCCGGATCATCGGTAAAATGGTTGATCGTGGGCGGGATGAAGTCGTGCTGCATGGCCAGAATTCCGGCAATGGCTTCAACGGCGCCGGCTGCCCCAAGAAGGTGGCCGGTCATACTTTTGGTAGCAGAGATATTCACTTTGCCTGCCGCGTCGCCAAATACCTGGCGAATGGCTTTTAATTCAGCCACATCCCCAAGCGGAGTGGAGGTGCCGTGGGTATTGATGTAGTCAATATCAGATGGGGCGAGTCCTGCTTCTTCCAGTACCAGATTCAGTACATTTATCACTCCAATGCCTTCCGGATGTGGCGCAGAAATATGGTATGCATCGTTGGTCATGGCGCCGCCTATATACTCAGCATAAATACGTGCACCGCGTTTTTTAGCGTGTTCGTATTCTTCCAGAATCAATGCGCCACCACCTTCTCCCAACACGAATCCGTCTCGGTCTTTATCGTAAGGCCGAGATGCAGTAGCGGGATCGTCGTTTCGTTCGCTCATAGCCTTCATATTGGTGAAGCCACCCACAGCTGTTGTTGCGATCGTTGCTTCAGATCCACCGGTTACCATCAAATCAGCTTTGCCCAAGCGAATATAGTCGGCTGCGTTGATGATGGCATGGCTGGAAGAGGCACAGGCAGAAACGGTCGCATAGTTAATGCCCATGAAGCCGTACTGTATGGATATCATTCCTGCCCCCATATTCGTAATCATTTTGGGGATCAGGAACGGATTGTGGCGCGGGGTGCCATTCCCTAACACATAGTCATGGATTTCTTTTTCCAGTGTATGTAAACCTCCAATGCCGGAGGCCCAGATCACACCTGCGCGCTGTTTATTGACAGCATCCAGGTCAAGGCCAGAATCTTTAATGGCTTCAGCAGCAGTAACCAGCGCAAACTGGGTAAATCGGTCTATCCGGCGCACTTCTTTGCGGTCAATGAAGTCTTCCGGAACAAAGTCCTTGATTTCGCAGGCAAACCGCGTTTTGAAAAGGCTGGCATCAAATTGGGTAATCGGGCCTGCGCCACTGATACCGCGCTGCAATCCATCCAGATATGCAGGAATGTTATTGCCAATAGGTGTAATTGCGCCAATGCCCGTTACGACGACTCGTTTCATAAAACTTTAGCGTTAGAAAACTGATTCTGAATTCAAGGTGCAAAGGTAGAAAAGAGTTTTCATCCAATGGTTATTCGTGATTGTAGAAAGACTCAACTTCAACTTTTGGGAAATTTTTACGTCTTACTTTTCTTTTTCACCAAAAAAAGTATACCTTTGCCCGCCCAAAACGAGAACCAAACAGAATTTTACTAAAAAGCACCATTTTGCTGTAAAATATGGCACATCACAAGTCCGCCCTGAAACGCATCCGCCAAACGACAAAGCGTCGTCTGGAAAATCGCTACTACAAAAAATCTGCCCGCACGGCCATCAAAAACCTGCGTGAGATGAAAGATAAGTCTGCAGCCGAGACTTTTCTGCCTAAAGTAGTAAGCATGATTGACCGTCTGGCTAAGCGTGGTAACATCCACCGCAACAAAGCCGCAAACTTGAAAAGCGGTCTGATGCGCCACGTAAACACGCTGGCAGCATAATTTGGGGTATACAGGCATTTGCCGTAATTCCCCATAAACCACGCTACCAAAAAGTGTACCCCGTTGTTTCGAGGTACACTTTTTGTGTTCCAATTGCCCAGCCATGTCCGTCCAATTTCACACCCTCAAAGTGCGCGATCTGCGCCGGGAAACACCAGATGCTGTTTCCATTTCCTTTGCATTGCCTGCCGACATACGTTCGGCGTTTCGCTTTGTTCAGGGGCAATACCTGACGCTAAAAACCGTCATAAACGGAGAAGAACTGCGTCGCTCCTATTCCATCTGTACCGGAGTAGATGAAAACGACCTGCGGGTGGCCGTTAAAAAAGTAGATGGAGGACTGTTTAGCACCTGGGCTAATGAACAACTTAAAGTAGGGGATACGTTGGAGGTGATGACGCCTCAGGGTAATTTCTTCACAGAACTTAAGCCTGAAAACCACAAAATCTATGTAGCCTTCGCTGCCGGCAGCGGCATTACCCCTGTGATGAGTATTCTCCGCACCACATTGGTACAAGAGCCTGGGAGTCGGTTTATCCTCTTTTACGGCAACCGTTCGTTTGATTATATTATTTTTCGGGAGCAGTTGGAAGAGCTTAAAAATCTGTACCCTGACCGCCTTTCTGTCCACCATATTCTAAGTCGGGAATCGCTGGGAAGCGATTTATTTCAAGGGCGCATAACGGGCGAAAAATGTGCGCGTTATGCCAAAGTGTTTTTTAATCCGGCAGAAGTAGACGCGTTTTTCCTCTGTGGCCCGGAAGAAATGGTTTTTGAGGTAAAAGAAACCCTGAGCCAAGTAGGCGCCAACCCTAAAAGTGTTCACTTCGAATTATTCAATACCACAGCCGGCAAAGCCAAACCCGTTGCGGCCTCCAACAAAGAGGTATTTGAAGCGTCCATTACGGTTATTCAGGATGGATCAGAATTTGATTTTAAACTGCCTTCTGACGGCTCTACCCTGCTGGACGCAGCCATGCGCGCCGGCGCCGATTTGCCTTTTTCCTGCAAAGGCGGGGTGTGCAGCACCTGTAAAGCTAAAATCCTGGAAGGCAAAGCCGAAATGCGCGTCAATTATGGACTGGAACCTGATGAGGTGGAAGCCGGCTATGTACTCACCTGTCAGGCGCACCCGATAAGCAAACGGGTTGTGGTGAGTTTTGATGCTTAAACTGACTTCGTGAGATTTTTTTTGCCATAAAGTATAACTTCGTGGGAAAAATTTTGCCGTAAAGTTAGTTTTGATATCCCTATAACACAACCGGGCGACCCTGCACAACGCAGAGCCGCCCGGTTTTTTTATACCCTTTCAAAGCTTACTTCAGGGTAGCTTTTACCTCGTTGATTACGTAGGATTCTACCACGTCGCCCACTTTGATGTCGTTGAAGTTTTTGATGGTAATACCGCATTCCATGCCGGTTTTGACCTCCTTGACGTCTTCCTTGAAACGTTTGAGCGAAGCCAGTTCGGCGTGCTGGTTGGCATTGGTAGGGTACACCACAATACCATCTCGGATGATTCGCACGTGGTGGTTGCGGCTGATTTTGCCTTCCTGAACATAAGAGCCTGCCACGGTACCCACCTTGGAGATTTTGTACACCTCGCGGATTTCCACCTGCCCCATGATCTCCTCTTCCTTGGTTGGCTCCAACAGCCCCTCGATAGCGGCTTTTACCTCCTCGATGGCCTCGTAAATGATGGAGTAGAGTTTGATTTCTACGCCCTCTTTTTCTGCCAGTTTGCGGGCAGTAAGCGATGGGCGCACCTGGAAGCCGATGATGATGGCATCGGATGCGGAAGCCAGCATAACGTCGGAATCCACGATCTGACCAACGGCCTTGTGGATAACCGAAACTTGTACTTTTTCGATAGACAGCTTGATGAGCGAGTCGGAAAGTGCCTCGATAGAACCGTCCACGTCACCTTTAACAATGACTTTGAGTTCTTTAAAGTTACCCAGAGCCAGACGGCGTCCGATTTCCTCAAGGGAGATCCGCTTGTTGGCGCGGTTGGCTTGCTCGCGAATGATCTGGCCGCGTTTGGAAGCAATTTCTTTCGCTTCACTTTCCGTAGCGGTTACTTTGATCTTTTCACCGGCCTGAGGCGCTCCTGGCAGACCCAGAATCACCACCGGCTGTGCCGGACCGGCGCTCTTTATTTTTTTGCCGCGTTCGCTGAATAAGGCTTTCACTTTACCTGCAAATTCGCCGGCAATGATAGGATCACCTTGCTGGATAGTACCGTTTTCCACCAGCACTTTGGCTACGTAGCCCTGACCTTTTTCCAGAGAAGCCTCCAGTACCGTACCAATGGCGCGGCGATTAGGGTTAGCTTTCAATTCCAGAATTTCGGCTTCAAGCAGCACTTTTTCCAGCAGCTTATCAATATTCAGGCCTTTTTTAGCGGAAATATCCTGGCTTTGGTATTTACCGCCCCATTCTTCCACCAGGAAGTTCATTTGGGCCAGTTCATTTTTGATACGTTCCGGATCGGCGCCAGCTTTATCAATTTTGTTGATGGCAAACACGATCGGAACACCTGCCGCCTGCGCGTGGCTGATAGCCTCACGGGTTTGGGGCATGATGCTGTCGTCAGCAGCAATCACAATGATCGCAATATCTGTCACCTTGGCGCCGCGCGCACGCATGGCCGTAAAGGCTTCGTGACCCGGCGTATCGAGGAAGGTGATTTTCTGATCTTCGTGTCCGGGCACAATTACTTCATAAGCACCTACGTGCTGCGTAATACCGCCGGCCTCACCTTCAGCCACGTTGGCGGAGCGTATAAAGTCGAGCAACGAGGTTTTACCGTGGTCAACGTGACCCATTACGGTAACGATTGGCTGACGCGGAGCCAAGTCTTTTGGATCGTCAACTTCTTCTTCTTCAACCTCCACCTGTTCTTCGGCGGAGATAAACTTCACTTCGTGGCCAAATTCGTTGGCCACCAGCTCGATGATCTCAGCATCAAGGCGCTGGTTGATGGATACGAAGATGCCGAGCGAC
The DNA here is from genome assembly GCA_016787545.1 of Saprospiraceae bacterium. Taxonomy (GTDB): domain Bacteria; phylum Bacteroidota; class Bacteroidia; order Chitinophagales; family Saprospiraceae; genus M3007. Next base: position 942 of record JAEUUS010000316.1, on the reverse strand, counting down.
ATACAGGCTTTGATGACATCAGATGGTTTGATGTTCATCAGAGAAGCCAGGTCAGACACAGAGATGAACTCAGTAACCTGCAGCACTTTTTCGCCTTCAGTGCGGGCCATTTCAGCCAATTCGGCGCGTTCGCGGCGTTCATCACGCTTGTCGCGACGCACTTTTTGGCGTTTTTTGCTGGCGCCTGCGCCCATGCGGGCCATGGTTTGGCGAATCTGATTTTCAATATCTTTTTGCGAAACCTCCTTGGGAACATCCGTACGGCCGCGACCTTTTCTGTCGCCCTGATTGGCGGCCATATTGGATTGCAGGTTAGCAGCGGTGACGGGTTGGTTCGGAACGGTTTTGCGTTTGCGACGCTGACGATCGGCATTATTGCCGCCGCCCTGTTGGTTTCCGCCTTGTTGCTGACCACCGCCTTGTTGCTGGCCGCCCGGTCGATTGCCCTGATGTTGGCCGCCCTGGCCGCCGCGATTATCTCCCTGACGCTGTCCGCCGCCACGATTATCGCCATGACGTTGACCTCCACCCTGGCCGCCGCCGCGGTTGTCGCGGTTTCGGTCATTGCTACTGCTGGCTGGCTTTTCTTTTTCGAGGTTGATACGGCCCAAAATTTTCAGGCCACGCAGATTAGGTGCGGTGCCACGAATGAGTTCGTTTTCGGGCGTTACAGTGGGCTCCGTGGTGGATTCAGCGGCAGGCGCTGGCGGCGGGGTTGGAGGCGTGTGGGCCTTGGGTTGCTCTTTGGGAGGTGCAGGAGTTTCCTGCTTGGGCGTTTCTTGCTTGGGCGCCTCCTGTTTAGGCGCCTCCTGTTTAGGTGCTTCCTGTTTAGGTGCTTCCTGCTTGGTGGCCTCAGGCTTGGGTTCCTCTACTGGAGCCGGCTTTTCTACTGGAGCCTGTTTAGGTGCATCCAGATCAATTCTGCCCAGAATACGCAAAGCA
>JAEUUS010000314.1 GCA_016787545.1 Saprospiraceae bacterium | reverse complement strand
GCTGCCAAAACTGATGCTGGCCAAAGTATACCGCATTGGTAAAGTGGCAGAAAAACCTCTGACTTACTACGACAAAGCCATTGCAGCAGCGCCATCCTACAGCCCGGCTTTGCGTGGAAAAGCGGAATATTTGTTCTTTGTGTTGGGTAAATACGACGAAGCTCAAACCGCCTATAAAACACTGGTGGAAAAAGGCGCAGAAGTGAAAATTGAAGATGAAATGCAGTTGGCAAACTGCTATTATCTTACCAAAGATTGTAAAAACTGCAGTGATCTGGTAGAAAAAATCCTGAAAAAGGACCCAAGCAAAAACTACCTGCGTCGTTTGCAGGCCTACTGCGATTTCGAAAATGCTCAGTATGAGCGCGGTTTGAAAATCCTTGACGAGTATTTCAAAATCGTTCCGCAGGATAAAATTCTGCCTTCTGACTATGAATACCACGCCAAATTGCTGCTTCAGACGAAAGGTGACACCACTAAAGCCATCGGTGATTACAAAAAAGTGATTGAGATGGATAACAGTCGCTGGAAACTGTATGAAGACATCGACAAGATCGAGTGGAGTCGTAAAAATTACTGTGGCGCCCTGAAAGTATACAAAATGTACCTGGATTCTGTAGAAACACCCAAGGCAACGGAATGGTACAATCTGGGTATGCGCTATTACTTCTGCAAAGACGAGCCAATGCGCTATGAAAATGCAGAAAAGGCTTTTGCCAAGGTTACAGAAATCAACCCAACAGCTGCCATTGGTTGGCTCTGGGCTGCCAAATCAGCAGCATTCCAGGACCCATCTCCGGACTCCATTGCCGTGCATCCGGAACTGGCCAATACTTACGGTAAAGCGCTTCCTTACTACGAAAAGTACAGCGAAGTAGCCGGCGCCGACAAAGAGAAGAACAAAAAAGACCTGCTGAAGGCATATCAGTATATTGCTTACTGTTACTTCGTAAAAGTGGATGCTGCCAAGTTCACTCCGGTCATGGATCAGTGGCAGGCGCTTGAAATGGATGCAGCCCAGCAACAGGTGATCAAAGAAATGCGGGATGCGTTTGGCAAGGATGCGGCTCCTGCGTTGAATGGTGGCGGCAAGAACAAGTAAGTCCAGCCCCGCCTATTGCTAAACCTTGCAGGTTGAAAAACCTGTTTACATAAGGCCACTCCTGAGTTATCGGGAGTGGCTTTGTTTATAGTGTTTGAGTGTGTTAGTGTTTGAGTGTTTTAGTTGGCGTTCGGCTTGAGTTGGCGGGTTAAATATTCAAGGCAGGGGTACCCAATTACCTCAATGCTCAATATCAAGCCGAACGCCAACTCAAACACTCAAACACTAACACACTCAAACACTAACACACTCAAACACCAAGCACACAGGCAGCGAAATTCAGGCTTGCTGCATCATTGTTTTTGCGTACCTTCGGGGAACTCATAAACCCCTGAAAGCCGCGCGCCTCAGGTGCACCCAACTATCGTATCCTTTGGACGAACACGAACTCATTCGAGGTTGCTTGCGCGGGACTGCGCAATGTCAGCGAGATTTGTACGAGCGTTTCGCAGGCAAGATGTATGCGGTATGCCTCCGGTATGCGCGTACGCGGGAGGATGCTGCTGATATTTTACAGGAGGGCTTTGTGAAGGTGTTTACCAAACTGGATCAGTTTCAGTTTCAAGGTTCTTTTGAGGGTTGGATACGGAGGGTGATGGTCAACACTGCGTTGCGGGCTTATCAAAAACAACGCTATGATTATGAGCAAACGGGATATGAACGTTTGCCTGATATGCCGGTGGACCCGGATGCCGTTTCCCTGCTTTCTGAGGCTGAGTTGATGGGTTTGGTGCGGCGTTTGCCGGATGGCTATAGGTCGGTATTTAATCTAGTGGCTATTGAAGGCTACTCGCACGCCGAAGCGGCGGAAATGCTGGGGATTCAGGAGAGTACCTCCCGGTCTCAGCTCACCAAAGCACGGCGATATTTGGAGGAAGAGGTGAGCAAAATACAGAAAATAACAACTTGAGAGACACATCCATGATCAATATGGAGAACCAAAAACAACATCTGGACGAGATCTTTCGTCAACGGCTGCACGATGCGGAGGTTCCCCCGCCTCCGTTCGTGTGGCCTGCGGTGGAGCAGGTTTTGCAGCAAAAACGTCGAAGAAAACCGCTCGCATTCTGGTGGCTCACGGCTACCGGTATAGTCCTACTGGGCGTTGTAACGCTTTGGGCACTCAACCATGAGGACGCTGCCCAACTCTCTGCCTTTACCCCACCAGTTGCAACCAGTTCAACTACAGAACAAGCCCCGGAAAATCCGGCTGCTCCACTTGATCAGCCAATAGCAGTTGACATCCAAAACGAGGTTTTCCAGGCAAAAGGTGTGGCCGAAACTCCTCAAATTCAACATAATTCCCTTAATACCGGCGAACGCCCGGTGCCTCACTCAAACCACGAGGGTCGCCCCTACGACCCCCCTTCAAACCTCTCAAACCCTTCAAACCTCTCAAACCCTTCAACCCCTTCAAACCCCTCAACCCTCAACCTTGCTAATTTACCCATACTAACCGGGGAAAGCAGCCTCTCGGCAGCACAAAAAATCGATTTACCTACCCTTAAACCGTTCAAATCCGGCGCCCGGCGCAAAAAAGTGCAGCCCAGGGTTTGTTACGATTTCAACCGTCACCCAAGCGCACTGTTGGTAGATGTGTATGCGGGCCCGTCCATTGCCCAGCGATCGCTTACGAGCCGGACGGACGACGAACCTTATCTG
>JAEUUS010000305.1 GCA_016787545.1 Saprospiraceae bacterium | reverse complement strand
TTGGCATCGTAGCCGTTGAGGTTCAGGGTGCCGTCTACCGGACCCAGATCCGGTCGGTTCAGGGCAGGGCCGCTGGGTTGTATAATTTGTGTTACGCAGTTTAAAGAATAGCTATTGGTGAGGTTGGCGGCAGGTGTAGGCACTGGCGTCAGGGCACTGCAAGAAATCGGCTTTTCTTCTGCCCTATCCAGAAATCCTACCGCCATGGATACAAAACCGCCGGCGCTCTCGCCGCCCACCAGCACACGTTCCGTGCAAGTGGAGTCAAAGTCTGCCCGGGCCTTCAACCAGCGGATGGCCCCTTTCACATCCTGTTGCCCCCGGTATAAAGCGCGAATCAGTTCAGAAGAATCGGCGGCATACAGTGTGGCGCCAGCCTGCGCATCCGTGAACGGATTGGCAATGGGGCCTCCGCTTTTATGCCAGCCCAGGCGGTAATTCACCGCGGCCACCACATAGCCCCGCTGCGCCATTTCGGCTGCCATGTTGGCAAAGCCCTCCTTGCAACCGCCCAGCCACGATCCGCCATGCACCAGCACCAGCAAAGGTCGCGACGGATTGTTGTCGCCAACAGGTTTGTACAAATCCAGCAATAAAGTGGTGGATATACCGGCATAATTGGGCATGGCGCCGTACACCAGGTCTTTTTCAACCCGAACACTGTATTGCTTGGTAGTATAAGGGTTTTGAGCAACCATATAAACGGAGCACAGCATACAGGCCAGGAAAAGAAATTGTTTTTTCATAGGATCGTGAAGTTTATTTCACCGCGAAGTACGCAAAGATCGCGAAATTTTCACCGCTAAGTACGCTAAGGGCGCAAAGGTTAGGCAGCTGCGCTGCCAGTTCATTGTCACTCTCCAAGCATGGCAGCGCAGCTGCCTAACCTTTGCGCTCTTAGCGTACTTAGCGGTGAACCCCTCTTAGCGCCCTTTGCGTACTTCGCGGTGAAATAAACCTCACGCTTTCCTTCATGTCTTTCCCCCTCAAAATGAGCTACTTACACCCCCTTTATTTATCCAAGTTTTTACCCCTTAAATTTTATCCACAAGAAGTTATCCACATTGTTGACAACTTGAATGTCAAATAATTGATATTGTAAATCAACAACTTACAAACGTTATCAACATTTTGTGGAAAACTTACTTTGACACTCGCCAAAAAAGCCCTACTTTCGCTTTCGCTTTTCAGCAGGTTATTTTACTCCGCCTTTCTTCCTGAACGTCCCTTCACTCATATTGAGCGTGCCTGAGCCGGTTTAACCCGGATCTGCCCGGTGTCTGCCTCAAAAATATGCGTGTTGAACCAATTTTTTGAAGCAAAAATACCAATCAATATAGTAGTCAAAATTTACCTGAATCAATGTCCAACATAACTGAACCCATTCTGGCGGAAAACCCCGACCGCTTTGTGATCCTGCCGATCAACTACGCGGAAGTGTGGAAAATGTACAAAACCTCTGTAGCGTCTTTCTGGACCGCTGAGGAAGTAGACCTCACGCAGGATATCAACGACTGGGAAAACAAACTCACCGACAACGACCGGCACTTCATCAAACACGTGCTGGCTTTCTTCGCCGCTTCCGATGGCATCGTGAACGAAAACCTCGTACTCAACTTCATGCGCGAGGTGCAAATCCCGGAAGCGCGTTGCTTCTACGGTTTCCAGGTAGCTATCGAGAACATCCACGCAGAGATGTATTCCCAGCTGATTGATACCTATATAAAGGATCCAAAAGAAAAAGATTACCTCTTCCACGCGCTGCAAAACCTGCCTTGCGTGGCCAAAAAAGGCGAATGGGCCATGCGCTGGATTGAAAATGCACCCACCTTTGCACACCGCCTTATAGCCTTTGCAGCGGTGGAAGGCATCTTCTTCAGCGGCTCTTTCTGCAGCATCTACTGGCTGAAAAAACGCGGCCTCATGCCCGGACTCACCTTCTCCAACGAGCTGATCAGTCGCGACGAAGGCATGCACACCGACTTCGCCTGTCTGCTGTACTCCATGTTGCAGCACAAAATTGACCCATCTGAAATACAAGCCATCATTACTGAAGCGGTTGAGTTCGAAAAAGAATTCGTGACGGATGCCATTCCGGTTTCCCTGATCGGTATGAACGCCGAAATGATGAGTCAATACATTGAGTTTGTGGCCGACCGCCTGTTGATGTCTTTGGGCAACGATAAAGTGTACGGCACAGCCAACCCATTCCCGTGGATGGATATGATTTCTATTCAGGGCAAAACCAATTTCTTCGAAAAACGCGTTGGCGATTACCAAAAAGCCGGCGTTATGGCCAAACGTGAAGAACAGGTGTTCTCCATGGAAGCCGATTTTTAAACCATAACA
>JAEUUS010000302.1 GCA_016787545.1 Saprospiraceae bacterium | reverse complement strand
TAGAAGATATTCTGACTGCGCCAGATATTGGGTTTCAAGCCCATTTCTTCTACAATGCTGAGTACATCATTCAACCAGCGCACCCGGGGAATGGAAGATTCATCCAACTCTATTTTTTCAATTTCCCGAAAAACCCGCATACCGATGGCATGGTTAATCTGATCCTCATCGGTGCGTTTGATGTGCCAACGCTTCAGATCAGCTGCTATACGGCGCAGGGCACGGGGGTCAGCGGCGTCTCCGTTTTCAAAAAAATGGAGTAAATCGGCATTCAATACATAGGAGGCAATGTTATGCCAGGTGGCCGGCAGGGGCATTTTGGCCTCCTCAATGCCGGTCATGAGCTGATAGTTTTCATTGAACACATTCCGGAAGGTAGACTCGGCGCCCTCCAGACTGGCATCGGTGATGCTTCTGATGATTTCTATTTTTTCATCCGCGAACAGACTGGACAAGGTAAATTTTTCCGGCCCGAAATATTCCTGCAATGCCCCGATAACTTCCCCCATATTGGCTGCCCGGAAAGCCTTGCTCGTGCGGGTAAACATCTCCTCAAATTGTGAACGCAACATTTCTCCACTGATATTGCCGATGATGTGTTGCTGGCCCATGTACAGGATGGCAAAACAAAACGTACGTTCTGCATGACTCAACCGGGAACGGATGCGCAACCTGCCTGCGGCGAATTTGGGTGTGCCGGCTTCTATTTTTTCAAAAAACTCTACCGAGGCCTTATAATTGAACAAATCCAGCCCCTCCGGATCGTCTTCAAACAAGGATGCTACCGCAAAATGCATGGCCACCCGTTCGAGGGTTACCCGGGTGGGCACCACGTTTTTCAAAAAACTCTCGGCGCCGTTGGGCAATACATTGCTCGGAGCTTCTGCCAGCCTGCGGGTGAATTCCGGATAAAAATCCTGCCCACAAACATCCAGGGTGTAATCCATGGCACGCAGGGCGTATTGCAAAATCTGATTGGTTTCAATACCGGAAACTTCGTCGAAGAACCAACCGCAGCTTGTGTACATCAACACTGCAAAACGCTGGCTTTCCAGAAGCCTGAGCACCATCACCTTTTCCAGATGACTTAGTTCACGACGGGCATGTTTTTTCAAAAACCATTCCACCGTGGCGTCTGAACGGTCCAGCATAACCTCGATGTAATCATTTCTGGCGCCCCAGGGATCGCGCAGCAAGCGGGCTCCTTCTCGCTCAAAAATGGGTGTCAATTGATCACGCAGCCAGTCGAGCGTATCACGAAGCGGTTTTCGCCAGCGCTGATGCCAGCCTGGTTTACCGGAGTTGCAGCCACAATCGCTGCGCCATCGTTCAATGCCGTGGACACAACTCCAGGAGGAGTTTTCATGGATTTGCACCTCCCATTCAGGCGGATGCAGCTCCAAAAACTGTCCGTAATTGGTAAGGGTGGCCAAACCGTTGCTTTCTACATAATTCAGACAATCAGCCAGGGCCATTTCCCCAAACCTGTGGTGGTGGCCGTAGCTCTCACCATCGGTAGCGATATGGGAAAGTTGTGGGGTATCGTTCTGGTCAAAGACACTGGTAATGCGATCCGAAAACAATTTGCCGCTGTTCAACAAGCCATTAAAGGCCACTTCCTGCGCAATACGTCCGTGGTAGAAATACAGGGCAATACGTCTGCCGCTGGGCAGCATACACCAGTATGGTCGGCGGGTATCTACAGACTCGGCATCTACGGCCTGCCAGGTCTCGGATTTATCGCCGGCCAATTTGCGAACAGCCTTGGCCTGGCGAGGCGCAAGAATGGTGAACTGGATGCCATGGGCCGCCAAAACTTCCAACGATTCGGTATTGACTGCGGTTTCGGCCAACCAAATGCCCTCCGGATAACGTTTGAAACGGTGTTCAAAATCGCGGATACCCCAGGTAACCTGTGCAACTTTATCGCGGGCATTACAGAGCGGCAAAATCAGGTGACTATGTACCTGTGCCACAGCCGAACCGTGTCCACCGAATAATTCCTGACTTCGTTTATCTGCCTTTAGCAGGAGGGCATAAGCGTCGGGGTCATTTTCTTCCAGCCACGAGAGCAGGGTTGGGCCAAAATTCCAGGAAATCCGATTGTAATTGTTGCGGATTTTGGTGATCCAGCCTTCTTCATCCAGTATTCGTGCCGCAGCATTGGGTGCATAACATTCGTAGTTGATGCGGGTATTCCAATCATGAAACGGATGAGCGGTTTCCTGTTGCTCAACGGTCTCCAACCAGGCATTTTCACGGGGCGGCTGATAAAAGTGTCCGTGAATGCAAACGTATTTATTCGATCGCGACATGTGGCGAAGGTAGGAATAAGTGGCGGTATGGGCCGCCAGATGGTTACCGCATTTCTTCCACCAGTTTATCCAAATCGCGGATAAGCAATCGGGAGCGGTTGAATGTGAGCAGTTTTTTGTAGCGGAGGTCGTTCAGAGTGGTAGTCACCGTTTGACGACTGGTGGCTGTTAAATTGGCAATTTCCTGGTGGGTTACCGGTTTGCGTATAACCCACTCATAACCTACGCGCTGGCCTTTGTTGCGGGCCATATTGACTAAAAATTCTACAATCCGGCTGCGGCTATCACGGAAAATCAGGGATTCCAGGCGGCGTTCCATTTCTAATTGGCGGCCGCCAAAAATTTTCATAAAAAACAGGTTGATCTCTGAACGGTCGCGCATCAGACTGCGCAGTTCCTCCAGCGTAACCACACAGGTGTCGGTATCTTCCAGTGCGGTGGCATAGTCGTGGCGTTTTTGTTCGCCCAGCATGGCCAGCTCGCCGAAAACCTCCCCGCGACCCAGAATGGCTTTGGTGATTTCCTTGCCTTCATCGTTCATCACCGAAATCTTGATCTGGCCTTCGGTAATGAAAAAGATGCGGTCGGAAAGATCGTCCGGGACGTACACCACGTCACCTTTTTTAAAGCGATAGTGTTTTTTTTGCGCCATCAGCTCCTCATTTCCCAGTTTGGTGGGACAGAGCAAATGTGTGACATCGATATTTTCCAGGTGCCAGAGAGATTGGGCTTGCATACGTTACACGTTCAGGTAGTGCATAAGCGCGTCGTAGCGTTCACGCAGCTGTTCGCTGTGGTCGGTTTCACCGAAAGATTCCTTGATTTCGAACTCATGTCGTTCGAGGGAAGCAATGGCCCGGGAGAGATCCCGACGATCCAATTTCAGGGTCAGTTCAATGTCTTCCGGGTTGGGGGTAGACGTAACGAAAGCACTGAGGATATGCACATTGTTTTCTTCAAAAATACGTGCGATAGTAGAGAGGGTGTAGTCCCGTTTGGGTATGAGTAGCACCAGTACAGCGCCTTGTTCGGTCAACGAAGCGGTATGGGCAAAAAAGCGCAGCACATCGGTTTGCTGGATCAGGCCCAGGTAATTGCCTTCCTGGTCCGTTACCGGAATCACGGTGAGGCGGTTATCGCCCATCATTTTGATGACCTGAAAAACGTGTTCATTTTCCAGTACCTGATACCTCGGCAAAACGGAAAAATCGTATTCCCGGAGTGGATCGGCGAGTTTGTGGTGGAAAATTTCCTCTTCAGAGAGCAATCCAACCAGTTTTCCGGCATCTACAACTGGCAAATGCTTTACATGGTGGTCGTTCAGCAAATGAAACGCCTCCCTGCCGGTTTGATCAACCGTGATGGGCGGAATATCATGAGCTATCAGCGTGCGTGCAGTCATAGATGAGTGTTTGAGTTTCTGAGTGTTTGGGTTTTTGAGTGTTTGAGTTTTCGAGTTGGCGTTCGGCTTGGTTTTAGGGAGATGGTTTAAGGATTGTTCTCGATGTGCTTACTGACGGAGTGGTTACTGACGGGGTGACTGGCAGTCACCCCGTCAGTAACCACCCGTTGGTAATATTTAACGCAATTCAGGCCTACCTTGTTCCGGTTCCACCGAACTTTGCCGGGGCACTGCAAATATGGGTGTAAAAATCTATTCTCAAAAAAATTAGTGATGCAAATGCAAAATCAGGGCACGCTTCGCACTGCTTTTTTTCGCCACCTGGCACAAACCTCTCCGGCGCCGTTAGCGCTGGAAGTGGTGCATGCTGAGGGTTGCTGGCTGCATGGGCCCAAGGGAGAGCGCTGGCTGGATCTGATTGCCGGTATTGGTCCGAGTGTGCTGGGGCACCGGCATCCGCAGGTGCAGGAGGCTGTGGAGGCGCAACTCCATGCATATTGGCACACATTGGTGTATGGTGAGTATGTGCTTTCGCCGCAGGTGCAGCTGGCAGAATTACTGGCTGCGCAACTCCCGGGACTTGATTCGGTGTATCTGGTAAATTCCGGTGCAGAGGCTACGGAAGGCGCTATGAAATTAGCCAAACGAGCCACGGGCAGGCCTCATTTTGTGGCTTGCCGCAAGGCTTACCACGGCAGTACACAGGGCGCGGCCAGCTTGATGAGTCCTACCGATTTTACCCTGGCATTTCAACCACTTTTGCCGGGTATCCGACACATGGATTTCAATAACCTGGAGCAACTGGAGGTGATAGATACCCAAACGGCGGCGGTGATTGTGGAGACGGTTCAGGGCGAAGCGGGCATCATTCCGCCCGATCCGGCTTGGCTGCAGGCGCTGCGCCAGCGCTGTGATGAAACGGGCGCTTTGCTGATTTTGGATGAAATTCAGGCAGGTATGGGTCGCACCGGGAAGCTGTTTGCTTTTGAGCATTATGGCATTGTGCCGGATGTATTGCTGTTGGCCAAGGGCTTTGGCGGAGGCATGCCGCTGGGCGCTTTTGTGGCTAAGCGGGAGCTGATGCAGTTATTGACGCATGATCCGGTGTTGGGGCATATTACTACGTTCGGCGGACACCCGGTGAGTGCGGCGGCCGGTTTGGCTACCTTGCGCGTGCTGCTGGAAACAGATTTGATTGCTCAGGCTGCTGCCAAGGGCGATTTGTTCCGGAAACTGCTTGCGCCGCACCCGGCCATCAGGGAGATACGCAGCGCAGGGTTGTGGCTGGCGCTGGATCTGGGTAGCTGGGACGCAGTACAGCGGGTAATACAATACTGCATCTCCCGTGGATTGATTACCGATTGGTTTTTATTCAATGATCAGAGTCTGCGTGTAGCGCCCCCGCTTACCATTTCGGAGGAGGAGATCACATGGGCCTGCGAGGTGCTGAACGCTGGTTTGGAACGCGGGTAGGAACGCGGGTAGGAACGCGGATTGGAACGCGGATTTTCTGGAACGCGGATGACGCGGATGACGCGGATTTTTTGTGCTGCCTTCGGCAGCACTTTCTTGTGTTATAACCTCGTGAGTACCCAAGCCAAACGCCTCTGCGAAAATCTGCGGGGTCATCTGTGTAAATCTGCGGGAAACAAAACACCACCACAAATCTCAAACCCAGCGCCTCTGCGAAAATCTGCGGGGTTATCTGTGTAAATCTGCGGGAAACAAAAACACAATCTGCGGGAAACAAAAACACAATCTGCGGGAAATAAATCTTTACTTCGCAGTGATAAATCAGTTTTTCCACACAAACTACCCGGATATGACCTATTACCGTAGCCTCTTTATTTTCCTTTTATACCTTCCCGTTCTGGTACATGCGCAATTACACAATACCATGCAAAGAGAACGCCTGATGGCGCTGGGCATTGACAGCATCGAAAAAACAGAGATTTTACTGGATAGCCTTGAAGAACCTGTTACAGAACGTGTGATAGAAAAAATATGGGTGAACAACCTGGGCTTTTTTACCCGCATTGAAACACTGGATGAAGCCAGGAATTGTACATCACTATATGAAAACGATTACCTGGATACTTTTTTGATAGAAAACAGGTATTACATGAGTTGTTTTGATACAAACTCACTCATGATTACCCGATATCAGTATGATAAAAGCAAGCGGCTGGAATCCTTTTCTTTCTATACAAAGGCAGGAAAAACGACCACTGTATCCCATATATATGATGCATCAGGGAAATTATTAACCAAGAAGCAAACGTTTCATCCCAATAAACTTACCGGCAAAAAAGGAGGCAAAGAGGTATGGCAATACGCTTATGCACCTGATGGCACTTTGGCGCGTATGGATGTTTTGAGCGGTAAAGGTAAAAAGGCTAAAAAGAGGTTTTATACTTATCAGTATGATGTGCAAAACCGGCGTATAGAAACCTATGTAACCGAACAGGAAGATGTAAAAGGTTTTCTGATAGAAAAACGTGGATATGTGTCAAATGGGGAACTGGCATTTACAGATCATTGTTACCGCTCGGCAATCACCACTCATTCCGGCAAACGTCAGATTAAAGTTCCTGCGGGAGGTTGTAGCAACACAACTTATTTGTACAATGCCAGTGGATTGATAAACGAAGAACGGATCAGTGTTGACCAAAAAATGAAAAAGATTATTCAGTACAAGTATTTTTAAAAATGCAATTTTCATATGAAAAGTCTATTTGTGCTTTGCTTCAGCTTTTTGTTGCTTACCGGATGTCAAAACCCAAAGCCCCTGACTTATGAAGAAGGGCTGGAAAAATGTGATAACATCCGGAAAGAGAAACAAAAAGCCAACCCCAATGGCTTTATCATAGAAACTCCGGAATGCATTATTGGCGCCCAAATTCCCGCATTTGAGGCGGTATCGCTTGAAGGCGTCACCATCAACCGGGAGACATTGAAAGGAAAACCAACCGTTTTGAATTTTTGGTTTACCTCCTGTGCACCCTGTGTGGCAGAAATTCCCGGCTTCAATGCTATCGTGGAAACTTTTGGAGACCAGGTGAATTATGTGGCAATAGGGCGGGATGAAAAGGCAGAGGTGCAGGAGTTTCTGAGCCATACACCCTGGAAATTTCAACAGATCACTGATGGCGCATCGCTCATGAAAGAGCCATTTAAGGTGCAATGGGGCTTTCCCACCACTTTTTTATTGAATAAAGACGCAGAAATCATACTGGCTTTTTCCGGAGGTAAAACAGATGCCTCTGCCGCAACTGCTATACAGGAAAAGTTGATTCCTGACATTAAAAAGGCATTGAAATGAATATCAGGCATTTTACCGCACTACATTCTTTTCCTTCGTTCATGTGCCTGCTGTGTGTGGATTAAAATCCTCTGTGTGCACACTTATTTTGTGCAAAGGGTGTTCTTTCTAAAATCGTTCCTGCATGAAAAACATATTACTACTTATCCTGGGCCTGCTCCCGGGCGCACAGGTCATTGGCCAGGAGCCGGAATTTCAGGTGTACGACAACGGTCTCATTTACACGGAACAAGCCATGCGCAAACTGGGCCATGTGGTTGATTCCCTGAACCTTAAGTATAAAACATGCGACCTGAACAAGGTATTTGTGGCCGAAGCGCAGGCAATTGGTCATATTGTACGCCTCGAAAAAGGTAAATTAAAAGAAGCCAGACAGGATATGGCGCGCCAGATGCCATTGGACTCATTCCTGGCAAAATACCCCAATGCAAGGGTGGATAGTCATGTGCTGGTTATCCGCGATGTTCCCGAACTGATCGCTGGCAAATACATGGTGCATTACCGGCATTTTGACCTGGAAAGCGATTACGGTTTTTTTGTTTCTACAAAAGATGCCGCATTATTCCATGCCGATATGGCCAATAAATGGCTGTACAGGTATTATGAAAAGGGCAGTTATGCTAATGAGTCGCTAACTGCCTTCTATTTTATAGAAAATTTCAAGTCAAAACCTATTGCGGCTAAATATGGCAGCATGATAGGATACACAGATTGCCTGATTGATACAACAGCACAAATATTCCATAAAGGCGCAGACAATGCCTGGGCAGATCTTCCGGAAAACTGGCAAACATTATCCGATCAGGAAAAGGCCCGTCTGCTGGACAGCTTCAGAAATATCCGCATTTACGGCACTTGCAGCATGGATACCCGCCCCAGGGATCACGCTGTCAATATAGCCCTGCTATCTGCCGAAACCTATCATTGGGAGATATTCCTGAGGGCCCACCTCAATATTCTGAACGATCGTTTTGAGCGGGCCTCTGATGGGAGTTATGCCTGGGCCGGGCGACAAACCTATATCCGCGAACTGGAAGCCCTGCAAATCAATGTGCCGGATCTGTTGTTGGGAACTTGTTTCCGCATGCAAAATCCGGCAGAAAATCATTATTATGGCAGTATAGACCGGGTGGCCCGCGCACTCACCGAATCGGCTAACCGGGATGAAATCATGGATAGTGTTTACGCTATTATCACAGATA
>JAEUUS010000254.1 GCA_016787545.1 Saprospiraceae bacterium | reverse complement strand
ATCATGGAAGAATTGGGCGATCAGGAAGGTATCGCCAACGCCTTGGGAAGAATTTCAGACGGGCTAAGTCGACAAGGGCGACTCCAGGAATCTCTGGATTATGCCCGCCGGGGCATTGAAATTTGTCGGAAAAACAACCTGCAAGCAGAACTGCCTCATGCCTTACGCGCCGCCGGCGATGCCTGTATTGCCATGGGGCAAAATACCGAAGCCTTAACCTATTACAATGAAGCTTTGGAACTTACCCGCATCACGGATGGATCTCTGACTGGTATTGCCGACATGATCAATTGTCGCGGCAATGCGCTCAAACGACTCGGGCGTTATACCGAGGCGCTGGAAGATTACAAAGTGTGTCTGGCCAATTCCGAAAAAGCCAATTACCCGGGCGGCATTTCCACCGCCATTGCCAACCTCGGGGAGGTGCATTTACTGATGGGAAAATACCAGGAAGCCCTGCCTTACCAATTAAAAACCACACAAATGCAGGAGGAAGGCGGAGATATGACGAATCTGGTGGAGAATTACGGCCACGTAAGCACCATTTACGAAAAATTGGGCGACTATAAATTGGCGCTCGTTTACGCCAAAAAGGCCCGGGAACTGCGTGACAGTACCGCCTCCCTGCAAAGTGACGCTGAAATATCCAAACTCCGCACCCAATACGAAACCGAAAAAAAGGAGGCTACTATTGCTGCGCAGCAAAGCCAGATTTCCCAGCAACGCACCGTGCAATGGCTGGGTTTTGGGGTAGCCGGTTTGCTTGGCTTATTCGCGTTCAGCTTTTACCGGAATGCCCGGGCCCGGAAAAAAGCCAACGCCGCATTGGCCGCCAAAAATGCTGAAAACGAATTGCTGCTCAAGGAAATCCACCACCGCGTAAAAAACAACCTGGAAGTGGTGTCGAGTCTGCTGGCGCTGCAAAGTGCGCAGGTAGACGATCCCAACGTAAAAGACGCCATGCTGGAAGGTCAGAACCGGGTGCAATCCATCGGCATCGTGCACCAAAAGCTCTACCAGAAAGACAATCTGGCTACGGTGGAAATGAAAGACTACTTCCTTAATCTGGGAGAAAGTGTGCTGGAGTCGTTCGGGGCCGACAAGCGCATCCGGATTGAATGTGCCATGGAGCAACTGAATCTGGATATTGATACGGCCGTTCCGTTGGGTCTTATCGTGAATGAGTTGCTCAGCAATGCCCTGAAGTATGCCTTTCCAGCGGGAAAAGAAGGAAATATCAGGATCAAATTGGAACGGCCATCCAACGATATCCTGCACCTGGAAGTGGCCGATAATGGCATTGGGAAAAGCGGCATCACACAGGGTACCGGTTTTGGCACACAGTTGGTTGCCTTACTCACCACCCAGTTAAGGGGAACTATGCGGGAGGAAACCCAAAACGGAACCGTAGTCTATTTTGATTTTCAACGGAAAAAAACGGCATGAGTGAACAGCAGATACGGATACTGGTAGTAGAAGACGAGATGCTCATCGGAGCTAAAATATCCATGTTTCTCACGGAACTTGGCTATGAGGTGGCCGGGCTCATCCCCCGGGCCGAGGAAGCCTTGCAGCTCATAGAAACCAACCCGCCGGATATTGCCCTGCTGGATATCCACCTCAGCGGCGCCATAGACGGTATTGAATTAGCCACCACACTGCATCAATTGCCGCAGCCCATTCCGGTCATTTTCCTGACCGCCAACAGCGACGACGCCACGTTTAACCGGGCCAAAACAGCCAATCCGTTTGCGTTTTTATCCAAACCCTTTAACAAAACCGCCCTGCAGCGCGCCCTTGAGCTAACCATCAACCTGATGGCCAAACGCGATCCCTCGGAGGCCGCTACTGAACCAACGGAACAGCAGGAAACCTATATCCTCAGCGACCGGATTTTTGTGCGCCAGAAGGATAAAATGGTCAAAATCCTGTTTGACAACATGCTCTACGCCGAAGCCGACCGCAATTACTGCAAGGTGTACACCCAGGACAAAGAGTACCTGCTCACCATGCCGCTCGGCGCCATAGAAAAGAAACTGCCCGGACGTACTTTTTTGCGGGTACACCGCTCGTATATCATCAATCTGGAAAAAATAGACGCCTTGCACGAGCAACAGGAATGGCTGATGCTGGGCAAATACCAGGTGCCGGTAAGCCGGAATCACCGGGAGGAGCTGATGGCAAGATTGAGGTTGGTGTGAAGCCTCCTACATAGGCAGCTTCGCCTCTTCATACGCCTCAAAATGCACTTCCCGTACAAGGCTCATTTTACCAAACAGTTTTTGTCCGCCGGGAAAGGCTTTCATGCGCCCAAGTCGCCGGTTGATCCTGCTCATTTCTTCAGGAGTAGCCTCACGCAGGGCGCCGAGGGCGCCGTAGAGCTTGGTCATGGGCGGCGTGGCAAACTTGCCAAGCAGCATACTTTTCAGCCAGTACCATTTTCCGCTGTTCACGGCCATGATGCAGACCCTCGGGTTGTGGGTGGCATTTTGGGGTATATTTCTGGTAAATAATTCAAAATAGAAGCCGGTAAAACCATCCCGGTTCAGGAAAAAGGAACCAATGGGGGTAACGTGTGGCTGCCCCTGGGCATCAACGGTGCCAATGGCCACGTGCAGACTGCTGAGAAATCCCCGGCGGAAATTGCGGCGGATGTTCGGCCAAATATCGGGTGTGATGGGTGCAGGCATAATGCAGAAAAACTATAAAATTCAGATGGGATGCCAACTTTGGAACGAACCTCAGGACGGTGCGCTGCCCCTTTTAGTAACTTTCCGGAATACGATAGTTCCTCAAACCCTCTCAAACCTATCGATTACCCACAAGTTTTGCCTTTTTTAGGTATGACATAAGAAAAGAGGAATTACAGTGAACAGCTTAATTCAGCACGAACCACATCTAAAATCTTGTAACCACTCGTTTCAACGAGTGGCCAGGAATCCCCCCTCATTACATCTATCTTCTTTGCAAAACATCACATTTTCAATGCTTTTTGGAAGAACAGCTTTCCTGCTTGTATTCAAGGAACGATGAATTAAATGGCTAATCATGATGGGTTGTTTGACATTAGTGCATCTGTTTGGCATTGTTACTTTTCTTTTTGCTTGCCCAAAAAGAAAAGTAACCAAAAGAAAAAAGGCAGTCTTTCCGGCAAAGCCAACGACCTGCGGGGATTGCGCTGCTTTTTAACCGCAGACCGTCTTTTTTTGCATCATCG
>JAEUUS010000236.1 GCA_016787545.1 Saprospiraceae bacterium | reverse complement strand
ACTTTCATGGCAAAAATCTGGTCGCACTCCAGGCCCCAGGCTTTATTGTTGCTTTGGAAAGTGAGCCATTTGCTGTCAGGGCTCCAGTAAGCTTCGGCATTATCGCCGCCGAAGGTGAGCTGACGTACATTTTTGAGGTGTTTTTCCGGCATGGGTGCCGCCGTAGTTGCTGTGGTTGGGGTATGTTGGGCAGACAGCGTTGCGCCGATGGTTAGGAACAGGGTAAGGATGTTAGTTTTGAGCATACAATGGATTCGAAAATTTCGCCCGAAGTTCGGTACGAATCAGGCAAACAGTCGTCAGGATTTGGTCAATTTATAGACCTTTACTGACTAAGAGCTAAAAACACGAAACACCATGAAACTCGAAAAAAAACTCTACTTAGGCATTGCCATCCTTGGCATACTTTTTTTTAGCGTCTATTATACCCTGCTCGGCCTGGGGTTCTTGCAGTTTTACCGGCCTCAGTCGGATAATATGATGCCCAATATCAAGCCCAATACCCTGGTTGCTACCTGGAAACAAAGTCATTTCCAACGCCATGACCTGGTAGCGTTGTACGATACCTGTTTGGCCATTCCAGGCCACCGGGAAGCTGTTCGGGAAAATTATCTCGGAAGAGTTGTTGCCCTGGAAGGTGAAGAACTACAAATCAAGGGCGGCCAGGTTTACATCAATGGCAGTCTTTCCGATCAGCCTTACCAAACCAGAAAACACTATCTATTGTCGAAAACCAATTACGAAGCCCTCAAATCAAAACTCCCGCGTCCGGCCGATATCGCGTCCATGTCTGAGGTATGGTTGGCACTGGATGATCATGAAGCCGAAGAACTGAAGAAAATGGCCCCCGAACTCCGGCTGCGTGATTTTCCGTTGGCAGACATGGTTACGATTTGGGGAAAGGAATGGTCCATCCATGAGTTTGGTCCTGTAACCATTCCACCAGGTCATGTGTTTATACTGGGCGATTTTAGAAGCAACGCCGAAGATTCCCGTTTCAGGGGTTTTGTACCCCTGGAAGACGTTCACGCAAAAGTCATTTTCCCTTGAAAAAAGCGCTGTTTTTACTCCTGATCTGTTCGGGTTTGCGCGCGCAGGCGCAAGACATCACCTTCATCCGCAAGGAAACCCTCCAGCAATGGCTGAATGCGGATACCGACACAGTATATGTGCTCAATTTTTGGGCCACCTGGTGCGCACCCTGTGTAAAAGAGCTGCCGGCCTTTGAAAAAATCAACCAGGAGTACGCGCCGAACAAGGTTAAAGTTGTGCTCATCAGCACCGATTTCAAGCGGAATGTCGAATCAAAAGTGAAACCATTTGTCAAACGCAAAAAATTGCAGAGCCAGGTGGTGTTCATGGATGAACCCAACCCAAACCATTGGGTTAATATGGTTAGTCCGGAATGGTC
>JAEUUS010000165.1 GCA_016787545.1 Saprospiraceae bacterium | reverse complement strand
GGCAGGGCATTTAGTACATAGTGTACGTTATGCCGACTACAGGCCCTGGCCTCCGTTGGCAGATGGTTTGGGCGCCACTGTGGAACTGGGACAAGACTTGCCCGGGAATTTACCCACCGAGTGGCGGGAGAGTTATGTATTGCTGGGCACACCGGGACAACTGAACAGTCTGCCGCCGGATGTGTCTTCCCTGTTTGTCAATGAAGTGATGGCGTCTAATACAAACACACTGGCGGATGAGTACGGAGCATTTGACGACTGGTTTGAATTGTACAACGGTTCTGAACATCCGCTGAACATTGGAGGACTTTGTTTTACGGACAACGAAAATGAACCCTGCAAATACCAGACGCCGCTACACCTGCCGGAGCAAACCACCATTCCACCGCATGGGTTTCTGTTGTTTTGGGCGGATGAAGATCCGGACCAGGGTGTAAGGCATACCGCCTTCAAACTAAGTGCCGGAGGGGAGATAGTGGCTGTTTACCAACGTGCAGAAGCAGGGTATGTGGAAACAGAGCGACTCAGTTTTGATCAGCAGAGTCCGGATATATCCTGGGGCCGGTACCCGGACGGCAGTGCGCAGCTCAGCTTCATGTTTCCCACCCCCGGTGCCACCAATGCCTTATCCGACACCGAGGAGCGCCCTGCTGCCCTTTTGTCGGTGTATCCCAATCCGTTCTCCAAGGAATTGTATATTCAGGTTGAAAAACTGGATTTGCCTTATGCGGTCATCCTGTACAACATGCTGGGACAGGTAGTGTATCAATCCGGCGATCAATGGCAGGAAAACACCATGATTCGCCGCGGCACCTGGCCGGCCGGTGTGTACACCCTGGAAGTGAGGGATACGGGCGGCAGGAGGGTGGTGAAGCGGGTGGTGATAGGAGATGAACGATGAACGAAGGACGATGGTACGATGAGTGGACCGTTAACAAAATGGGATGGGATATTTGGGGGCAGAGGAATATCTTTGCTACTGTCAGGTTGTAAAAGTAGTTGAAAGTTGTACTTGCTACTTTGGCTCTGAGCGCTTAAATTCTGGGTATGAGGCTTGATAGAAAGGTTACTTACCTGCAATGGACGACTAAGTAAAAAATTGATTAGGTTATTTGGTGGTTGATTGCGGGTAGGTTGAAGTCGATGCGATAAGATAAAACAAAATATATCAAAAAGAGAGAAAAATAAAGTACCTTTGCCCTAAATTTTAGTTTTATGAAGGGGACTTATCACAAAATAATAAACGGCGACAGCAGACAAATGAGTGAACTCAAAGATGAGAGCATTCACTTAGTTGTAACTTCTCCGCCTTATTGGCAGTTGAAGGACTACGGCACAGAAAACCAGATTGGGTTTCATGACGATTACGAAACATATATAAATCACCTAAATTTGACTTGGAAAGAGTGTTTCCGAGTGCTTCATAAAGGCTGCCGTTTGTGTATAAATATCGGTGACCAATTTGCAAGGTCAGTTTATTACGGTCGTTACAAAATCATCCCAATCCATAGCGAAATAATCAAGTTTTGTGAAATGATTGGTTTTGATTTTATGGGTTCTATCATTTGGCAAAAAACGACAACCATGAATACGACAGGAGGCGCAAGCATAATGGGTAGTTTTCCTCATCCAAGAAACGGTATTGTAAAATTAGATTTTGAGTACATTCTTCTCTTTAAAAAACAAGGAAATGCCCCCAAGCCAACGGCTGAACAAAAAGAACATTCTGCTATGACGACGGAGGAATGGAATACATACTTCAACGGACATTGGTATATCAGTGGTGTACGTCAGGACAATCATTTAGCCATGTTCCCAGAGGAATTGCCAAAGCGTTTAATCAAAATGTTTTCATTTCCGGGTGAAAACGTGCTTGACCCCTTTTTGGGCAGTGGGACAACAGCATTAGCAGCAAAGAACCTTGGTCGAAATTCATGTGGCTATGAAATTAATCCTGAATTTATTCCTATCATCAAACAAAAATTGGGCGTGAATGACAATGTTCTATTTGGTGATGCAAGGTTTGATTTTGTAAAACAAAAAGAAATTTCGCAGGATTTCGATGCTGAAATCAATGGGCTGCCGTACCTATTTAAAGACACTCATAAATTGGACAAAAAAATTGATGTCAAGAAATTACAATTTGGCTCTAAAATTGACACAACCACAAATGGTTCAAGGGAAGAATTTTTCACTGTGAAGGAAGTAATCAGCCCAGAGTTGGTTCGCCTAAATAATGGATTAACCGTTCGACTAATCGGTGTCAAGCAAGACCATTCCAAAAATGGAAATGCCAATGAGTTTTTAGTAAATAAAACAAAAGGTAAAAAAGTGTTCTTAAAATTTGACGAGATAAAACATGATAACGAGAATAATTTAATGGCTTATTTATACCTTGAAAATAAGACCTTCCTTAATGCCCATCTGATAAAACAAGGTTTGGCATTAGTGGATGAGGACTCCAATTTTAGATATAAAAACAAGTTTATTCAATTTTCAATTCAAAAATAATGGCAAAAGAGTGGATTTTAAATAGTGTAATGAACCGCTTCCAACTAAACTTTAAAAGAAATGTTGGAGCCACATCGGAGTCTATTCGGAAATGCTCGCCCAAAACATTAGGTGACTGGCAAGAGTATTATTTTGCAAATGTTCGGACAAAAGAACACATAGAGGAACTTGGCAGAAAACTGTACACAAAAATTACAGAAGTAATCCAATCGGAAGTTGAAGCAATTACAATAGAGGATTGTATCAATTACATGAAAGAATTAGTAATTGATAGAACCTTTGACGGCTATATGACCGAAATTCAAACGATTTATGGGCAGTTAGAAAAAATGCTTGTTGTAAAAATTGAGCCTGCACCAGATGAGTGGGATAGATTATTTAATGTTGACTTTTTCATCAAAATAGATGACAAATATATCGGGCTTCAAATTAAGCCAATTGGAACAGGTATGCAATTGCCTGAAATCTTTAAGGAAAGGAGTATTCAACATGAGACCCACATCCAATTTACGGAAGGATTTGGAGGTAAAGTTTTTTATATTTTTTCACAAAAAGAAGGCGAAAAAAAGATTATAAAAAATATTGAAGTTGTTGACGAAATAAAAAAGGAAATAGCCAGACTACAAAATAAACCTTAAAAAGAAAGCGCAGGCACGCGAAGGAAGTGCTGAAAAATATTGGTTTGAAAATGAAGCTATCGGGCTCGAAAAAACGCTTTTTCACCGAATAACCATTCCATTAACACCCTTTCAAACCATTATTTACTATCAAAAAAATGAAGAATACTAAATAACCATGTCCTAATTTTGAAGCGGCGCACAACAGGAATAAAAACATCCTGCTCGTTGAATAACACAGCCCTCTGATATGAATCCAATCCTCCCCTACCTTCTGCTTTTCGCCTCCATCTTACCCTCCTGCAAGGGCCAAAATACACCACCCCAACAGGCTGCTCCAGCACCAGTAGCAGACTCCCTGAATGCACTGGGCAATAACATCATGGCGATCTACCAGGACAAGGATAACCACTACTGGTTTGCCAGTTGGGAGGATGGATTATACCACTACGACGGAAAAACCGTGCAGCACTTTACCACTCAAAACGGATTGCCTCACAACCGGGTGGAAGATATCCAGGAAGACCAATCCGGCAACCTGCTTTTTAATACTAGCGGAGGATTATGCCTGTTTGATGGACAAAAAATCCGTGTGCTGGAACCAACAGAAAGCAACAGCTGGATTTTACAGCCCAACGACCTGTGGTTCAAATCCCTGCAATTTGACGGAAAAGTTTATCGGTATGATGGCAAAATCCTGCATAGTTTGCCTTTGCCTACCTCAGAAATGGGAGAAGCATGGATGGCGAAACGAAACGATGTGCTGGATCCTCATGCCATCTATACCATCTATAAAGATCACCAGGGCCATATCTGGTTTGGCACAGCTGCTGCAGGCGCCTGCAGGTTCAATGGCAAGTCTTTCGACTGGATTTCGGAAGACGACTTAACGGAGTTTCACGATGGCCCCTCCAATGGCGTTCGGTCTATTATTGAAGACAAGGATGGGTACTTCTGGTTCAATTCTGCGTACCGGTATCGCATGAACGAACCAGGTAACGGGCCTAATCAGCCATTTTACACCCGGGAAAAAAGCATCGGCAACCTCGATGGCCTGCCATTCAGCGATCTATGGGAATACCTGTCCATTGCCCGTGATGATAACCAGGACCTGTGGATAGCTACCTACCGCAATGGCGTTTGGCGGTATGATGGCAAAGAAATTACGCATTTCCCTGTTCAGGAGGAGGGGAAAGACATTAACCTGTTCTACATTTACAAAGACAGGCAGGGCGTATTATGGCTTGGAACGCATAAAAACGGGGTGTACAGGTTTAATGGAAGGACTTTTGAGCGATTTAAGGGGTGATTTGCGTATACCAACTGGTGCGTTTTATGGCCCAGTGATCAGGAAAGGCATGGTAAAAGTGTAGGTTTTTTGATCAGATAATTGTTATCTTTATTTTGCTAAAATGAAACTGACTTTTTCAACACACCGGCCCGTACTGCTTTTTTTGAAGCCAATTTTCCTGCACTTTGGTTTAATGGCAGCTTCAAACCTCCTTGCACAAAATTGCCCAAACCAAATAACAGTTGAATCTGGATTACAATCATTTCCTTGTGCAGATGTCACAGTGACAACTGAAGGGAACACCATTTCTGCCACGGTCGACCCTTGCCCTGGAGGTGGGCCTTATGCTATTTTTGAAGGCAGTTGGATATTTACATTTTCCCAGCCCGTTGGCGGAGTAACCTTTAATTTTAGTTCATTCGATTTTCAAACTGTTCCAGGAGGACCTCCCATTTATGATGAAGTGACACTTGAAATCAATGGCGCCCCATTCCCTTTTCCTAATGCGGGATCTTCAAGTAGCTGCCCCTTTTCAGTCCCACTTTGGGTTAGCGGAACGGGTGGCCTGCGGTCCGGAAGTGGTGGCAATGGGGCTTGTGAAAATCTCAATATTATCACTACGATCAATACTCTTAAAGTGACGAATACCTATTACAACGGGAATTCATTAGGAATACTTTTTGACATCGCATTTTGCTGCCCTCCATGTTTGACTAAGGCTGGTTTAATTCCTTCCGCGCCACTCAATCTTTGTCCGGATGCCATTGCTACTGTGCCGCCGGCCACTCCTAATATACTACCTGCAGGCACCATGTTACAATATATTCTGTTTTCAGACCCGGCTGATACCCTTGGCAGCATTATCTCAGTCAGCAATACGCCAGAATTCTCCTTTGATCCGGCGGTCATGCAGGAAGGTGTCACTTATTACATCACTGCTATTGCAGGCAATGAGTTAAATGGCAATGTGGATCTAAGTGACAGGTGTTTGGATGTTTCCGATGAAGCAGTCCCTGTGACATGGCGGCCCAAGCCCACTGTCTTTTTTTCTACTGACGCCCCGGATGTATGCAAGGGTACTTGTTTTGAAATAAAGATTGAATTCACCGGCGAACCGCCTTTTACACTCACCTATAACAGCTCTATCAATGGACTTCAAACCAAGACGTTTACTGATTTCTTTGGAACAATAAAGTATTGTCTATCCCCGGGGGAGCCCATAAGCACCATCAGCATTGAAGCGCTAAAAATAACGGATAAATACTGTATTTGCGAGTGATATACATATCAAAAAGCTACGCAAACAATTTCTCCACTTCCGCTGCAAATGCCTTCAGAATCACCTCCCTTCTCAATTTAAGCGTAGGGGTGAGCAGCCCGTTTTCGGGTGTCCAGGGTTCGTGCAGCAGCTGGAATTCCCGCACTTTTTCCACGGGTCCAAGTCGGGTTTCATTGAGCTGATCCAGTTCCTGGCGGAACAGTTTTTGCACTTTGGGATTGAGTATCATGTACTGAGGCGCAGTCCAGTGCACCTTGTTTTGCTGGCACCAGTATTCCAGTTGCTGAAAATCAGGCACGATCAGGGCCGCTACATAAGGACGGTTGAGACCAATGGCCATGGCCTGACTGATGAAAGGCGAGCGCACTAATTGTTGCTCCACAAAAGCCGGCGCCACAAATTTTCCGGTGGTGGTTTTAAATACCTCGCTTTTCCGACCGGTAATGCGTAAAAAACGTTTGTACTCAAATCTGCCCAAATCACCGGTTTTGAACCAGCCGTCCGGGGTGAACCGTTCGGCGCTTTCTTCCGGCAGGTTCAGGTATCCCTGGGTTACGTTCGGGCCGCGAACCTCTACTTCTCCGTTGCCTTCTTCATCTGTTTCGGTGCTGATGCGCACCTCCACTCCGGGGGCCGGAATACCCACCGTGCCAAAATGCACGCCCCCGGGTTCAAACCGGTTGAAGGCTATCACCGGACTGGTTTCTGTAAGTCCATAACCCTCGCGCACATCAATCCGCGCCGCAGAAAAGAGTCGGCCGAGGCGGGGTTGCAAGGCGGCTGCGCCCACTACTATATTGCGGATTCTGCCGCCCATACGTTTGCGCCATTGCCGGAACACCAGCACATCTGCCAGCCAGCGTTTCAGTCGGTAATCCAGGGGCATGGCTTGTCCGCCTGAGTAAGGGAACCGCTCTCCGAGTGCAATTGCCCAGTCCAGGATTTTCTTTTTGAGTTTGCCGCCTCGGTTGCGCTCCTCCAGCAGTCGCTCGTACATACGCTCAAGCACGCGCGGAACGGCAGAGATAAAATGCGGGCGCACTTCCTGCAGGATTCTGGGCAGGCGTTCCACACTATCGGCAAACCAGATGGCGGTTCCGGCAGCCTGGTAGGTAAAGCAAACCATGCGCTCCAGGATATGACTCATGGGCAAAAAGCTTACGGCCAAACTTTCCGGCCCCAACGGCACAATGGCCAGAACCGATTTCACATTGCTCACAATGTTCTTATGCGTAAGCATCACGCCTTTGGGCATCCCGGTGGTGCCGGAAGTGTACAATAGAGTAGCCAACTGATCTTCCTGAATACCTTCCCGGTAATATTTGATTTTGCCGGCCAGGTGTTCATCGGGGTCGCAGGCCAGCGCATTCCAGGAAACAACATCGGGGTTATCGCTGCGGGGTTCAAAGGAAAATATCCGTTTCAGCTGCGTACCGGAATCCAGGAGTTTTTGGAGCATGCTGGCGTTGCTCACAAAGCAAGCTTTCAGTTCAGCATCCTGCGCAATGTGCGCCATTTCGTCAGGGCGGGCGGTGGCGTGTATGGGCACCGGAATAATACCTACCTGCATCATGGCAGCATCGGCTATGAGCCATTCCGGGCTGCCGCAATGGGCCAGAATACCCACCCGGTCGCCCGGATGCAGCCCCGTGTGGAGCAATCCGGCGCTGATCTGATCGCGTTCTGCCAACAGTTCAGTGGTGGTGAGGGTATGCCATTGCCCATTGCGCCATCCGGCCGCCGAGACCTTTTGCGGGAATCGGGCCTGCTGATATTCCAGAATTTCGAATAGCAGGGAAAACGTCATTTTCCGGACTCAGCTTTTTTACGATAAAGGTCTTGTTTGCTTAGCGCTTCCACGCCTTTTTGCACCAATTGTTCAGAGAACCCAGCGGCAAAAGAGAAGGCAAGCAGTAATTCAAAACTGATTTTGGCATTGAAAACAAGAATCACACCTGTTCCCAGAAAAATATACACCGACAATGCCGCTACAGATGCCAGCATCAAACGTGCTGCCAACACTGTTGACCCGAAAATAGCATCAGGAACATTACCGTCGGCGCCGGATTGAATGGTTCGGATAAAACCGCTTACGACTGCGCCTATGATGCCGGTTAGTATAACTAGAAGTGCCAACCAACTTGGGCGTTTGTGGATGTTACAAATTAATGGGCAACCACTATCTGCACATTTTTGATGATTGCAAGCGCAAACATCTGTTTGGGTTTGGATGGTATCATTTGTAACACTTCCCCGCCTGGTTGTTGACGACTGCTGCTTTTTTAGTTCAGTGACCACCTTTACAAGTGAATCAATGGTTTGTTTATGTTTAAAAGTATCCGGGCAAGGTTTGGATGGAGATTGCGCCAACAAAGTATCCAACCCCTTTTTCAACGCAGCATACTGTTCGGCCTGCTCTACTTTACTGAGTTCTCCCTGTAACGGGAATTCGCTGATTTTAGGGCCTATTAATACCCAGGCAAACAGGGAAACAAAAGTAATCCAGGAAAGCGTTCTTATCCTGCGCCTCAAGGTTTCAAGCTTTTCATAGAAATTGTCCTGGTGCTCATCCAGGATTTCAGCGGCTTTAATGACTTGCGTAGCTGACAAGTTGGTATCCAGGAAAATGTTGTTGGCGTCTACATTTAGAATTTCCTTAACTGCCTTAAGGCGCCAGGAGTCTGCCGGTGTTTTGCTTTCTATTTCTCGAAGAATGGTGTAGGCTTTAGCCCTAAGTTCCTCAGCATTCAATGTATGGATAAAAGTACGCCTGATTTCTTTAAAAATTTTCCAGCCTTTTTGTGTTTCTTCCTCTTTAATGGCCTTTTTCAAGTCATCTGAAAGCCCATTCAAGGTTTGAAATAAAGACTCCTGGTTGGCTTTGTCTTTTACCCCTAGAATTTTGTGTTTGTAAGTCGCGAATTCATCTGCCAGATTAAGCAAGGATGCACTGGTGAACCAGTTTCGGACAAATCTTTTAAAAATAGCCATAATAATACTGTTTTATAGTGTGAAACATAGATTTCTATTAGAGCGTGTTTAAAATTCCATTGACTTACGAAAGCAGGAAAATTTAAACACGCTCTTAGCTAAATCCTTCAATTATGCAGCCACAGCCATACGCCTGATCTTCACCAACGATATTACTGCCAGGCTTACTATAAAAAATACAGCCAGGGCCATCACGCTATTGCGCATACCACCTGTAAGTTGTTCCACAAACCCGAAAGTAAATGTACCAACCACGGTAGAAACTTTATCCATTACATCATAAAAACTAAAATAAGAGGCCGTATCTGGCGTATTTTCCGGCAATAGTTTAGCATACGTGCTGCGCGACAAAGATTGAATTCCTCCCATTACCAGTCCTACAGCGCCCGCCAGGATATAAAAATCGAGACCAGTTTGCACAAAATATCCCACAATACAAACGCCAGTCCAGATAACCAGCATCACCAGAATAGAATACTTATTGCCTTTGATGCCGGAAAGCTTCGCAGAAGCCCAGGCGCCGCCTATGGCTACAATTTGCAGGATCAACACCAGCACAATCAGGCCGGAAGAGGAGAATTTCAGTTCTTTTTCGGCAAATGTAGAGGCTAAGAAAAGCACGGCCTGCACACCGGCATTGTAACAGAAAAAAGCAATCAAAAACCGGACAGCGTTGGAATCTCCTTTTAAGTTGTTCCAGGCTTTCCGGATTTCCTGATAGCCTTTGCCCACTAAGTTTTCCATTTTGCCTTGTGGTTTGTCTTCCGGCAATCGTTTCAGAGGGATTTGGGAAAACCCAATCCACCAGAGTCCTACCATCACAAAGGCTGTAGGTACTGCCCGCAACCCGTCGGGGAAACCAAACCAGCTGTAATTTAGAATAATGACCAGATTGGCCACCAGCAGGATCACACTGCCAATAAACCCGTAACTGAACCCTTTGGCGCTTACATCATCGTACCTGTCTTCGGTGGCAATGATGGGCAAAAAAGCATTGTAAAACACAATACCTCCGGCAAAACCAATGGTGGCGAGAATAAACCCGATAACACCTACCCAAAGCGTGGGCATGCCGGTAAAAAACAGCAGGGAAATGCAGGCCAATGCACCCAAAGTGGTGAAAAAGCGCAAAAATTCCTTCTTGCGCCCGCCGTAATCAGCAATGCCGGACAACAAGGGTGATAAGGCGGCAATAATCAAATAAGCCAGCGCTATACTCCAGGCATACAGGGTGCTATCAGACATACGCATGCCCAGCACATCCACGGTATCGTTGGTCAGTTCCAGGAAATACCCTGGGAAAATGGCCACGGTTATGACCAGCGCATAAGCTGAATTAGCCCAATCAAAAAAGGCCCATCCATTAATGACACGCGGATTGTTTTTTTCTTGCATGTTGAACGCTGATGTTGAACGCGGGGAACGCGGATTGTTTTGGAACGCGGATGACGCGGATGACGCAGGTTTTTTTATTGGAACGCGGATGACGCGGGTGACGCGGATTTTTTTATTGGAACGCGGATGACGCGGATGACGCGGATTTTTTTGGAACGCGGATGACGCAGATGACGCGGATTTTCAGCTGCCTTCGGCAGCAATTTTACGTATTTTAAAGAATTTCAAAGCTTTTTATTACAAAATTGCCGAAGGCAATTTCCAAAATCCGCGTCATCTGCGTCATCCGCGTTCCCCCAAAAAATCCGCGTCACCCGCGTCATCCGCGTTCCAATAAAAAAATCCGCGTCACCCGCGTCATCCGCGTTCCCAAAAAACAATCCGCGTTCCCTGCGTTCCAAAACAATCCGCGTTCCTATTCAACCTGGATCTCGTCTATGAAGAGCCAGGCCGGGTTGTTCTCGCCTGCCTCTCCTTTGGGTATCGTTCCGTGGTGCCGAACTACTACTTTCAGGTAGCGATATTTGGCGCCAGGGGTGTCTATTTTTACGGTTTCAACGGCTTCTGCCTGGAAATCATCGGCATCAA
Organism: Saprospiraceae bacterium; assembly: GCA_016787545.1. Taxonomy (GTDB): domain Bacteria; phylum Bacteroidota; class Bacteroidia; order Chitinophagales; family Saprospiraceae; genus M3007. The sequence goes on along the minus strand of JAEUUS010000165.1, from coordinate 5,961 downwards.
AAGTTTTGGTAGCCAGTGATTTAAAATTTGTTCCATCCTCTGAGCCCAATATTTCAGCGCTTTTAGGAGGCCAAATCCAGGAACTCCTGGCACTAACAAAGTGGAACGTAATTTTAGTAAACGCGGTGGCCTGTCCAAAATCAATAACCGGATCAATATCTTTACCCTGCAGGCCTACCCAGTTTCTCCATAATTTAACAATCCCGGTAATACCATTGGTGAGTGCAAATTCGTCGCTGCCGGTATATTGCTCTGGTTTGGAAGTCATCGTGTATTTAAGCCCGGTTGCCTTATGAATCATATACTGGACGGTCATAGCTTTACCGAGCGGCCGAACCCTGCTGAAAACCCCAGCCTTTACCGTAGTCGTTTTCGTGATAGGAATAGGCGAAACGTACTTGGGTGAATTCAGGGAAGGAGGCTTTCCATCCGTAGTGTACCGAATCTCCAGGGCAGGGTCGTTGGCTTTGAGGGTTACCTTGCTTCCTGCAAACGAAGCTGTTACATCGTAAAAACTTTTGGCAAACTTGACTCCGGCGGCATCCAGTCTGTTCATTTGTGGTTGTATCCTTCGGGCAAAATCTGTCCAGTTGCGTTTATCCTTGTTGGTCCATACCACCTCAGCCAGGGCACAGGCACGCGGGAAGGCCATATATTCCACCTGATCCGATTTTGGCATGTATTCGGTCCATACATTACCCTGAGCGCCCAGGATGTGTTTGGCCTGATCAGGCGTAAGTCCATCAGGAATCGGTTCGTAGCTGTACACTTTTTCCAGTGTAGTCAATCCGCCAATGGCTATGGGCTCCATACTTGGATCACTTTGATAGTGGTCCAGATAGCAATGAGAACCAGGAGTCATGATAGCATCATGACCGGCACGGGCGGCTGCAATACCTCCATCAATACCGCGCCAGCTCATCACCGTGGCTGTTGGCGCCAACCCGCCTTCCAGGATTTCATCCCAGCCGATGAGTTTGCGATTGCGTACAGCCAGCAGTTTTTCCACCCTTCGAATGAAATAACTCTGAAGTTCGTGGGCATCTTTGAGCCCCTCGTCTTTCATGCGTTTTTTGCACTTTTCACAGGCATTCCAGCGGGTCTTTGGACATTCATCACCGCCTATATGGATGTATTTGCCAGGAAATAGTTCCACAACTTCAGCTAACACATCGTCCAGAAAATGGAAGGTTTTGTCATTTCCGGCGCAAAACACATCATCGAATACCCCCCATTTGGTTGCCGCTGTGTACGGACCCTCCGTACAACCAAACTCCGGATAAGCAGACAAGGCTGCAAGCGCGTGTCCGGGCATTTCAATTTCCGGAATGATGGTTACAAACCGCTTTTGTGCGTAATCAATAATGTCTTTGATTTCGCGCTGGGTGTACATTCCACAATATTTCCGACCGTCGAAACGATGTGGTTGATCGCCGTAATGCCCAATCAGGGTTTCATTTCTGCAAGCGGCAATACGTTGTAATTCGGGATATTTTTTGATCTCGATACGCCAACCCTGATCATCCGTGAGATGCCAATGAAAGGTATTGAACTTATACAACGCCAACAGATCAATGTACTTTTTAATAAAAGCCGGTTGAAAGAAATGCCTGCCAACGTCTAAGTGCATTCCCCGGTATCCGAATCGCGGGGCATCTGTGATGACGCAACAGGGTGCTTCCCATTTTACACCGCCGTAAGAATGTGTGCCACCAAACTCAGGTGGGAGTAATTGCCGAAGGGTTTGTATGCCATAAAAAGCGCCGGCGGGGGTTTTGGCCCAGATGACTACGGAACCGGATTTTACTTCCATCCGGTAACCTTCATCGGAAAGCATTGCGGGATCAAGCACTAAATGAATGGCATTGCCTTTAGGTTCTTTGAATTTTTTCATCGGCTGAGTCAGTAGCCGATAACCGGTGCTTGTGGCCGCAAGCGCCATAAAATACTGGGCCGGCACATCCCATCCGGCCTGACCTTCCGGAATGTAAATTCGGGTGTCTTTTTTGAGGGTAAAAGTGCCTTTTTTGGCTTCAATAGATTGGGGTTTAGGAATGATGTTTAAGGCATTTTGGGCATTTTGGGTGAAAACCGAAAGTGGGAGAAAGAGCAGAAATAACCAAAGTCTGGACATGATTAAAGATTTTGACGATTAATTGGCCTGCAAGGTAAGTTCCCTCCCGAAGTCAAAATCAACTTTTTACACAGATTTATTGGTGTGATGACAGGCATTAAATATCAAAAAGCAAAAAGCGATATATACATTACATAAATATGTAATAATATATTATTTTTTTAATATTTTATACTTCCCTGATTAACTATTGAAATAGATTTTAGAAATTTGCAAGCATGGAACTGGCTCGAATATTTGAATTACTGGCTCCGGTTGCCCGGCAAATTGATACCGCCATTTTGCCATATCTTGATGTGATAGCTGCGCACACCAGGTCGTTGGATTGTAAAGCCGGAGAACGTTTCCCCAGAGAAGGTGAACGGGAAAACCAGGCTGCGTTTATTGTAGAAGGAGTATTCAGGGTTTACTCGGTAGATGCTGAGGGCAAGGAATCCACCATTCGTTTCCCGGCAGAAGGCGAATTTACCTTATTTGTGGAAGACTATAAAGAGTTGAATCCGGAAGCTGAGTATTATTGGGAAGCCATGACCGACGCCACCTTATTAACCTGGAGAGAGAGTGATTTGGAAGTGTTGGTTCGTGAAATACCCGGATGGTACTTTTTTACCATCAAGATGATGGAAATGATCGTTTACAGGTTGTTTATTGAGCGTGCGGAAATGTTTAATGATGATGCCACCACCCGTTATACCAAATTTGCGGAACGGTATCCGAACACGATCAGCAGGATTCCTTTGCGTTACATAGCCAATTATTTGGGTATTGCCCCCCAATCTTTAAGCAGAATTCGTCATCAATTGTCGAATTCCGGAAAATAATTAACATTTGTTAATTGAATTGTCGTATCCTTGCAGACCTTTTGCAGGTAGGTAAGCCATTTATTGTTTTATTCATGATAAACGGCGCCTGAAGTTTTATGTAACTGTGTCATTGGCGGGGACGAACAAAATACAACACCTCAAAACTGTTTCATTTTGGATTGGGGCGATCTGTTTCGTGATAGCATAATCCATCCTTTATAATTAATTGAGGCTGTCTCAAAAGTAATTTTTACCGCAGAGGCAGGGAGACGCAGAGAGCTTGATACCTCTTGCGTCTCCCCTTCTCGGTGGTAAAAATTTTGAGACAGCCTCGTTTTGTTTCTTGCCTGAAATCAGCAAATAACCGCGCCTTCCTGGTTAATCGGAGAGAGGTATAATTTACTCTCCAATCCATGTTGTGCAAAAGCTTTTTGCATGGCATTCCCGGCATTTTCTGCACTCAGGCTGTTGGCACAGAAGGCGAAAACGGAAGGGCCTGCACCAGAAATACTGCAGCCAAGCGCCCCTTCTGTCAATGCCGCCTCTTTTACCTGATAAAATCCTGGAATGAGCGCCGCACGTTGGGGTTCCACTACCTCATCCTTCAAACTTCGACCTACCAATCCAAGATCTCCTTTGAACATGCCCAGCACAAAAGCAGCCAGGTTTGCATTGTGCTGTACGTGTACATCCATAGGCACCGTGGCGCTCAGCAATGCCCTGGCTTCCCGGGTACCAATTTCCATCTGTGGATGTACTACGGCGATATAAATGCCACGCGGCACATGCAGGCGATGAATATCCATGGTTTCATTGTCGCGAATCAGGTTGATTCCTCCCAGCAGAGAAGGCACAATATTATCGCCCTGCCGACCGCCTGATGCTATTTTTTCTCCTTCCCAGGCAAAAGGCAACAAGTCGCGTTTGCTCATGCCGGTACGGAGTAGTTCACTTGCTGCAAGAGTGGCTGCGGCTGCACTGGCTGCACTGCTGCCAAGTCCACTATTGATGGGCATTTTTTTATGGATCTCCAGTTCAATGCCGGAGGATGCATCGTCCAAATGTGCCAGGAGCCGCTGAACGGCCACGCCTGCGGTATTCAAGTGCGGCTCTACCGGCAATTTACCTTGAGCGCCGGTTATTTTTGTTATCCTGACCCCCGGTGTGTTGCTTTTGCGCGCAATAACCTCATCGCCGGGTTGTTCAATGGCAAGACCCATGATGTCGAACCCTATGCCAATATTGCCCACAGTTGCCGGGGCGAATGCTTTAATGCCCAAAATAGGAGTGTTAATGGCATGTTATTGGCTTATGGCCTCCAATATGCCTGGTGAAGAATGCGGGCGCAAAGGTACTTTCTGCTTGCTTTCGGGCATAAAAAAACGGCGCAAACAACTTGTAAAAAGTCATTTGCGCCGCACTTCTGCTGTGAACTGCTAAGTTCGGGAGTGTTAATGGCTTTGCAGACTGTTATATGGACGCATTTCTTCACCCAGCCAGTTAATATTCCATTCTTCTTTTGGATTCAGGATTTTTTTAGCCTGACGGGTGGCTTTTTTGCGCAGAAAACGGAATGCCAGTTTCGGAGATTTGCGCCAGATCCGGCGGAAGGCACTTATGCGGGGCGTAGTCATGATACAATCGTTTATATGTGTGAATCGGTGTGTTTGTTATGCAGAAACATATCGGTGGCTCCTGCGATAACGATTTGGTTTCGAGGACTTTAACGCAGAGTTGCCATAAAAAGTTTCTTTTTTGGCAAGATTTTTAGTTAAAGTTTCAACAAAGCATTGCGGAGCACAAACAACAGTTACAAAACAGTTCAAAATGCCGTTAATTGGCTAAACGTGAACCTATTTCTGTAACATTTCTAAACTTCATTGCTCGCCTCCACGCAGCCTGCTTACCTTCGCCGACTGAAATACTGCAAATTATGAGCCAAACCCTCTCGATTGTCATTCCTGCCTACAATGAAGAACGCACTATCCACCGCATTTTGGATAAAGTGAAAGCGGTGGAACTGATTGGCGGGTACCAAAAGGAGTTGATTATTACCAACGATTGTTCGCGCGATGATACAGAAGGCGCCATACGTCGTTACATGGAAGCTAACCCAGAATTAAACATCCGGTACCTTAAACATGAAGTGAACCAGGGGAAAGGCGCTGCATTGCACACCGGTATCAAACATGCCTCCGGCGAATACATCATCATTCAGGATGCGGATCTCGAATACGATCCGGCAGAATACAATATCCTTTTGCGGCCAATCCTCGACGGGTTTGCTGACGTGGTTTTTGGCTCCAGATTCATGGGCGGACGTCCGCACCGGATTCTGTTTTTCTGGCACAGCATCGGAAACAAGTTCCTGACTTTCATTTCCAATATGTTTACCAATCTGAACCTCACAGATATGGAAACATGCTATAAAATGTTTCGGGCCGACATGATCAAGGGCCTTGAACTCAAAGAAAAACGTTTTGGGTTTGAGCCAGAAGTAACAGCTAAAATCAGCCGTTTACCGGGTGTCAGGATTTATGAGGTGGGTATTTCCTACTACGGTCGAACTTATGCGGAAGGCAAAAAAATAGGCGCCAAAGACGGCTTCAGGGCTATTTATTGCATTTTGAAGTATAACCTTTGGGCAAAATAGATAACGATGGATGGTGAACAACGAGCAGCCATCGTTCATCGTTCATCGTACCATCGTTCCAACAGCTTCTCCCGGAGAAAATCAGGCGCCATAACCACTTTTTTCAACTTGGGATCAAAAAAGCACAGACGCACCCGACCGGCGTTGATGAGTTTTTTTTGCGCATTGAAAATTTCCACGTGGAAAGTAATGTATTCATCCGGAAGCTCCCGGATTTCGGTGCGCACGGTCAGCAGATCGTCGTAATAAGCCGGGCGAACAAAGCGCATTTCCAGACTTACCACCGGTAACCAGATACCGTGCACGTCTTCCAATTCTTTATAAGATAGGCCCAGCGATCGGATGGTTTCCACCCGACCCACTTCAAAATA
>JAEUUS010000104.1 GCA_016787545.1 Saprospiraceae bacterium | reverse complement strand
CCTGGCCATGATGTATCCGGCCACCTTTTCAGCTGCCTTTTACCGGCGCCTGCACCGGCTTACCCACAAAAAATTCCGTCTGCAACAAGGTTTGAGCGCCTGGAAATTATGGCTCAGTGGGAAAAAAGCACCTTATCTCACCGCCCTCAAAACAGCTTACTATGCCCCGGCAGCCTGGCTGGATCAATGGCGGTTAAATCGCCTGGAAAAAACAAATGCACATGGCCAGGGAGTTTGATGACGTCGCGGTTTATTATGACAATACCTTCACCCATGCCGCAACCGGCAAGCGCCTGCGGGAGCGGGTGTGGCATTTTACCACCAAAATCCTTGGCCAACAAACCGGCAAAGCCCTCGAATTGAACGCCGGCACCGGTGAAGACGCCCTATGGCTGACACAACAGGGATGGCAGGTACTCGCCACCGATATTTCGCGCGAGATGCTTCTGGTGGCGCAACAAAAAAAAGCAGCAGCCGGAATCCCCCCGGAGAACTCCCCTTTCTTCCAAACCCTTGCATTGGAAGAACTTGACAAGCTGAATGAATCGAACTTCGACTTGGTATTCAGCAATTTTGGTGGCTTAAATTGCCTGAACCCTGAGGCTTTGCAACAGGCTGGCGCTGCCATTGCCCAAAAACTCCCTTCTGGCGGTCATTGTATTGCAGTAGTGATGAGTCGTTTCTGCTGGTGGGAATCCCTGTATTTTTTAATCAAAGGCAAGTTTGCTGCTATATTACGCAGACGGGCAAAAGGGGCCATACAGGCACCTCTGGATACTCAAACCACCATTTCAACCTGGTATTACAGCCCCCAAACATTTTCAAAAGTCCTGGCCGGGGAACAGCTTGTGCAACGCGCTTGCCGGCCCATAGGATTTTGGCTGCCGCCATCCTACCTGGAACCTTTTTTTGCCAGCCGACCCAAAGCCCTGGCCATGTTACATTGGTTGGAAAAGCACCTGACGCCAAACTGGGTTGCCCCGGGTGCCGACCATTTTTTGATACATTTTACGAAAAAATAAACGCCGGGAACAACGCTTATTTACACCAAACCTTCCCTGAGTAAATCATGAAGGTGCACAATGCCCAGGTATTTACCCTCTTCCACCACCAGAAGCTGAGTGATGGAATATTCCCGCATCAGGGAAAGTGCATCCACTGCAAGGGTTTCAGGGCCCACTGATTTGGGATTTTTAGTTAAAATATCCTCTGCCGAGACGGAAGAAAAGTCTCCACCGCGCTGAAGCATTCTGCGCAAGTCCCCATCTGTAATGACGCCCAACAACTGACCGGAAGCATCTTCTACAGCAGTGGCGCCCAAACGACGGGAGGTCATTTCCAGGATCACTTCAGGTAAGCTGGATGCGGGTTTCACTACCGGGCGTTCGTGCAAGCGGTATAAGTCCTTAACACGGAGATACAATTGTTTGCCCAATGCGCCGCCAGGATGAAACTTGGCAAAATCGGAGCTGGTAAATCCTTTTTTAGACAATAGCGCTACTGCAAGTGCATCTCCAATCGCCATTTGCGAGGTAGTGCTACTGGTAGGTGCCAGGTTGTTGGGATCGGCTTCTTTTTCAATAGGAGTGTACAACAGATAATCGGCCAGAAGAGCCAGACTGCTATTTCGGTTGGCGGTAATGGCCACAAAAGGGTTACCGAAGCTTTTTACCAAGGGGGCAAGCACTCGGATTTCTGGTGTTTCACCACTTTTGGACAAACATATCACAAAATCTGCCGATTGGATCATGCCTAAATCGCCATGGATAGCATCTGCCGCGTGCAGAAAAATTGAAGGTGTACCGGTAGAATTTAACGTTGCCACAATTTTTTGTGCCACAATAGCGCTTTTACCTATGCCGGTCACAATCAACCGACTGCGTTTCGAGGCGGCTACATCATCAACAAGTCTTTGAAAATCAGTGCTATCGTCCAAACTTTCAGCCAAAGCCAGCAGTGCATCTGCTTCCAGGCGAATGGTTTGACGAGCAATTGCTAAAGCGTCCAAAATATCGTGCGGTCAATTGTTGATTCAATGCTTGTTTTTATCCTCATCCATTACCCGGTTGAGCAATGCATCTACCCGATACATTTCATCAATTGTATCGTCCAGGAAAAATTCCAATTCCGGCATTCTGCGCATTTGTTTGCCTATTTTGGAAGCTAAGGCCTGACGCAATTGCGTATGAGCATCTTCCATAAGCAGAATCACCTCTGGCTTATCTTCGGTACCATAAACACTGATGTATATTTTGGCAACCAGCAAATCTGGTGTCATTTTAACTTCTGTTACCGTAACCAGCTTACCCCGACCATAAATATTCGTGCCTGTTTCCGTCAGGATCATACCAAAATAACGCCTGATCAACTCCCCAACCTGTTTCTGTCGTATCGATTCCATTGAAATGATGTTTAAGAGATAAACAATAATTGAATGCCAAAGTTCCCCATTCACTGATTCAATCACGCACAAAGGTAATACAGCCCCTTCATTCGAGTTCTTTTTCAGAAATAATACGCATTTTATTGGCAAAACAACAAACCTTTTGTACCTTTGCGCCCGTTTTTCAATAAACGTTCATTCATTTTTTCAATAACAGACTCATAATGAGACATTACGAAGTCAACTTCATCGTAGATCCAGTCCTGTCGGGCGATGAAGTAAAAGCGACAGCGGAAACCATCCAAAAAGAGATCAAAGGCGCCGGTGGCACCATTGTTCATGTGGGTGAAATGGGCCTCCGTCAATTGGCCTACCAGATCAATAAGCGTTCTACAGGTATTTACTATTGCATCGAATTTGCATGTGAATCCTCTGAATGGCTGGTTAAATTCGAGCTGAATATGAAGCGTAACGAGAATCTTCTCCGTTTCCTCACTGTAAGGCTCGACAAATACGGCGTTAAATATAACGACGACAAACGCAGTGGCCGCATCGGTTCTCGTGCAAAGAAGAAAGAAGCACCTGCTGCTTCCGCACCTGCTACAGAGGCTGAAATCGGAACCGTACCTGCGCCAGAAGTTGTTGACCTCGACGCCTAAATCCAATCATTCATTTAACCACTCACAAGTTCCATACAATGGCTGCTTCAAGAGAAGACGTTAAGTTCCTCAGCAATCCGAAGCTCGGACTGCGTGGCAAAAAATACTGCCGTTTCCGCAAATTCGGCATCAAATACATTGATTACAAAGACGAAGACTTTCTGCTTCAGTTCATCAACGAACAAGGTAAGCTCCTTCCGCGCCGTATCACAGGCAACAGCCTGAAATACCAGCGCCGTGTAGCAACTGCCGTGAAACGCGCTCGCCACCTGGCTATCCTGCCTTTCGTGGCTGACTTGATGAAATAAATGTTTAAGTCAACCAATTAAATTTCAACAGCAATGAATATCATTCTGCTCGAACATATCGACAAGGTAGGCGCTAAGCACGAAGTCGTGAAAGTAAAAGATGGCTACGGCCGTAACTACCTCATTCCACAAGGCCTGGCAATTGTTGCCAATAAGCCTAATATGGCTCGCCTTGAAGGCTTGAAAAAACAAGGCGCCAAAAAAGAAGCTGTGGTCATCGCAGCTTTCAAAGAAGTGGTTGCTAAACTTTCTGGCAAGAAAATCGCAATCGCCGCTAAAGCTGCCGAAAACGGTCACCTGTACGGTTCCGTTACCGCTCAACACCTGTCTAAAGCCCTCGGCGAAATGGGTGTTGATGCCGATAAGCGCATCATTGAAATGCCTGAAGAGGTGAAAGAACTCGGAAACTACAGCGCTACCGTTAAATTCCACCCGGAAGTAATCGCAACGGTAGATTTTGAAGTTGTAGCGGAAGAAGCTTAGAGCAAACGCCTTCCAACATTTCGTTGAAGGAAAAAATATGAAGCGAAACCAACTGCATAGCAGCGGGTTTCGCTTTTTTTGTACCCGGATTTCCCATTCCAAACCTTACACATGAGAAATGTCATCATCCGTCGCGTCATTATCCTCGGCGCCTTCTCTTGCCTCAGTATGCTGGCACTCCAAATGTACTGGGTATATCGCACCTGGAACCTTCAGGAGCAAGAGTTCAACCGCCGGGTAAATCAGGCCCTGTTGGATGCCGCCAACGAACTGGCTCAAATGAACCTCTTTGCCCTGCCCAGCCAAAAACTGGTACAACAGGTTTCCACAAATTACTGGGTCGTAAACGTAAATAACGTGTTTGAAGCCAGTGATCTCGAACACGTATTAGGCAAAGCTTTTGAAGCACAAAGCCTGAAAGAAGACTATGAATATGGCATTTTTGACTGTTCCAGCGATCAAATGGTGCGGGGCAAGATGGTCAAATACTCCAACGTAAAAGACAACACCCAACCCCTGGCAGAACCAATGCCCAAACACTATGACCAGGATTTTATCTACTATTTTGGGGTCATCTTCCCCGGAAAAAGTGCCAAAATCCTGAGTAGTATGTGGCTTGTAATAGGCTTCACCGTTTTAATGCTGCTAACGGTGGCCTTTTTCATTTACTCTATGATTGTTATTTTACGGCAAAAACAATTGTCGGAACTTCAGCGGGATTTTATCAATAACATGACGCATGAGTTCAAAACCCCCATTTCTACCATCAATATTTCCACTGACGTTTTTCTTAAAAATGAAAAAATTCTTGAAGATCCCCGTCTAAGTCGCTACGCTGGCATAATAAAGGAACAGGTTCTCCGCTTAAACACTCAGGTAGAAAAGGTGCTTCAATTAGCGAAGATTGAACGAGATAATATTGAACTCAATGTGGAAGAAATTGACTTAACTGAGTTAATTCACAACATAGTGCCTTCCATTGAACTAAAAGTAACCGACAAAAACGGCCACTTACACCTTGACCTCGAAGCAGAAAATGCCAAAATCAGAGCAGACAAGTTGCACCTTACCAACATCCTGCATAATCTGGTCGACAATGGTGTTAAATATTCGAAAGATGCTCCGGACATCCGAATAGGACTACGCAACGAAAACGCAGAGCTCGTGCTAAGCGTCAAAGACAACGGTATTGGTATTCCTAAAGAACATTTACGCCGCGTATTCGATAAATTCCACCGGGTACCCACAGGCAACGTGCACAATGTAAAAGGATTTGGACTGGGACTGTTCTACGTCAAAACCATGTGCAAAGAACACAAATGGACCATTAACCTGGAAAGCGAACTCGGCCAGGGTACACTGGTGGAAATTAGAATGCCTATTGCGCATAAAAATGGAGCTTAATCCTGACTTTACCTGGCAAAATTCGCCCATATTTGTAGGCAGCCTGGCTGAAACACTTGGCCCATGGCTGAAGGAGCAATCGTACTCCCAGATATTGGTGCTAACTGATACAAACACCTATGTCCATTGCCTGCCCTCGTTAAAGGACCTGCTACCCTACCCTTTCCATACTATTCAGATCCCTGCCGGCGAGCAACATAAAAACCTGGAAACCTGCGCACAGATTTGGCAGCAATTGTTACACTATAAACTTGATCGCAAATCACTGCTGATCAACCTGGGCGGTGGCGTTATTGGTGATATGGGCGGATTTTGCGCGGCCACTTGGAAACGAGGCATACATTTCATTCAAGTACCTACCACGCTGCTCGCCATGACGGATGCCGCCATAGGTGGCAAAACAGGCATTGATTTCCAAGGCATTAAGAATACCATAGGAGTATTTCAGACGCCTGCCGCAGTTTTTGCAGACCCTGCCTTTCTGAACACACTGCCAAACCGGGAATTCATCAGCGGTCTCGCCGAGGTCCTCAAACACGGGTTCATCGGCGACCCCGAACTTCTGTCCAACTTTGCCAATCTCCAACCAGCAGTCCTGAGAAGCCTGCCTTGGCCCCAAATTCTTATTCAATCCATTGCCGTTAAAGTTCGGGTAGTAACCGAAGACCCCAAAGAAAATGGGTTGCGGATGCTGCTCAATTATGGTCATACCATCGGCCATGCCCTGGAAAGTTATTTTTTGGAAACAAACACTCCGCTCACCCATGGCGAGGCTATTGCTATCGGAATGATTTGTGAAACGCCCGCCCCGCACCACACACAGGTTACTCAATTACTTGCGCCTTTTTTCCCAAAAGTGCCTATCCCGAAAGAAACATATAACAGCCTTTGGCAACTGATGCAGCAGGATAAAAAAAATTCGTCCGGCGCCGTGCGACTGGCTATACCGGACGAATTACCCTATACAATGAAAGTATTGGATATCACAGAACCGCAACTGGGCAATCTACTCCAAAAGTATGCAGTTACTGAATTTTAGGCTTCACCAAGGTAAATACCCGGGAAATATTGAAGCCAAAACGAATACCACTCAGCATTTTCCCCTCGTCATTCTTAAAAAACCAATCCTCCTGGGTTTCCGTTACAAATCCCTTGTAAGTCATATACGGCGAATTAGTAAAATGCAACTGGAATACGTGTCCCCCGGTTTCTATATCAAAACCGATTGAAAGGCTATTGACGTATGCAGCATCTAATTGACCATCAGGAACAAAATAGTATTCCGCATTGAGTGCTACCCGCTTCGTAAGTTTGATCCGACCCGCAGCGCCAATGGCATACACATCATTCTTATCTGTTGGTGAACTGGTAAGATTTCGATGGATTAGCGTTGGCATTAATTGAAGTGATAACTTGCTGTTAAACTTCCGTCCAATTAATAACTGGTGAGTAAAAGCCAAACGATCACTGAATTTATTATCCCTGGAGGGGTCTTCAAATTTCAGCGTATTTACCTGAATATCGCCAACATATGCCAAGGTAACCGGCATGTTTTTTGCGCCGGTGCTTTGACGTAAAATTTTGTATTTTACAAACCCGTCTATCGTTTTTTCATACGTACCACGACCTGCGCCAACCATCAGTCGATCCGTTATACCATAATCTGCTCCAATTCGAATGGAAGCTCCGTCAAGGCCAAAAACATCGTAAAGTCCTTGACGCAATGGATTGAAACGGTGCGAAAATTTTGTATCCAACACGCCTTTGGCGGTATTTTCCAAAGAATGGCCGTTTACTACGCGGTTAGTCTTGAAACTCGCAGTGGCATAATCAATGGTTTTTTCATCGCCCAGCATAGACAACAGATCATCGCCTTGAGCATTCAGAAAAACAGGCAGGAAAAGGAATGAAAGCCAGTAAATTTTTTTCATAAAACAAGAAATTGAAACAATACAAAAAGCAATGAGCAGGAAATGGCCGAAAATCATTCCGGCAATTTCCCACCCATTGCTATGGTTGGTGATTTGATCTGCTATTTACTGCTTGGGCTCCAGTGTAGCGTCAATCAGAATTTTCGCTTCTTTGGCAATATTGCCACTTACTACTGATGGAATAGAAATGTTGTAATCCGCCAAAAGAAGGCTAAAACCTGCATTTATACGAATTTTTCCGCCACTTACCGTAACGGCGCCGTTGGCAGTAACATCTTTTTCTACCCCGTGAAGGCTCATTTTGCCGCTTACTACTGCATTATAGGTGCCATCCTTGGCAAGGTTTACTTCGCTGAGGTTGGTGATCCTGCCTTTGAAAGTAGCTTTGGGATACTTGTCAGACTCCACATAGTTTTCATTAAAGTGTTCCTGCATCAAAGCTTTTTCAAATTTGAATCCTTTTAGCAGTACTTGCCAGGCCATATCTCCGGATCCGGCATCCAGAACGCAGGTTGCGCTATTCGTGAGTGCCTCAATCTTTTCCGGAGAGGAGGTCGCAGTAGCATCAAATTTCAATTTGCCATCGCGGGTCAAATATTTAGGTGCATTTTGTGCGGCAACAGCTGAAGTCATCAAAACTGCAGCTATCAGAAAAAACCAAAGTTTTTGCATGTTTATGGTGTGTTTGCGTGAAATTGTTGGGATAATCATTTTACCTCCACACAACGTGAAAGTTGAACATCCAGGTTAAAACCGTCGCATTTGCCTTTGAAAACCACCTTTTCTCCTACCGGGAAATCGGTGCGGGTATGCTGACTCAAACCATCCAGTTCACAAATAACAGAGAAATCATCTCCGGTATCCAGGGTAACTTTCGCTGGTGCGCCTTCAGGCTTGCTTACTTCTTTTACGATACCAGATACCGCTATGGTTTTACCCAAATAGGCAGCATCCGCTGCTTTCTCATCTGTGTTGTATGATTTGAACAGTGCCGCTGCCTCCAAAGTAACGTCAGCCTTGGCTTCCGACATGTTTTCGTGTGGTTTATTCCAAAGAGCAATACCGATGGAGATACCGATCAGGGCCAGGCCAGCCACCAGCATCAAAATTCTTTTTCCTGACATGTTGAAGAAATTATAGGGTGAAAGAATGATGGAACGCCAAATCAGTTGTTCGGGGTCCCAGCTCTAACCCATGCCTCAATTTTACTTTGGTTGCAATCAGAAATTGGTCCGGTTGGCGGCATTATCCCACCAACCCCATGAATCCGCTCCAAAATCACATCACTATAATTTTTGATTTCTTCAAAGGTTGTGAAGGGAGAACTTTCTTGTTGCCCGCCGGGAACATGACAGGAAATACAACTGGCATTAATGATTGGAAGCACATCCTGACTATAACTGATAGCGGTAGTATCACATACAGCAACGCCATATTGCTCAACTTCATTGTCGTAATAGCAGGCATTTTGTGACAAAATCATCAGGGACGCGAAAGCAAAAACGCTAAAAAATAGTTTTTTCATGGAAAGGCCATGTGTTGGATTGATGAATGAAAGTGGCAAATGTAACACCAAATCAGTGTTGAAACACCGTTCAGGTTAATTTTCAGGCGCCCCTGCTTGTACCCAGGTCTGAATACGCTGAAGATTACAATCGTCCAGTTTGGCGCCACCAAGCGGCATCCAATTGCTTGACCGCAACAATGAAGGGTATAATTTACCATTCAGTGCCACTGCTTTGACCTCCGCATAGTTGCTCAGTTTAATCCCCCCCTGCGGATTATTACCGCTGTGACAGCCCTGGCATTTTGCCTGAATCAATGGCTGTACAAAAGTGCTGTATCTGGCATCCATGGGATCACATCCACCAAAATTTTCATCACAGGCATTGTTGATAGCGCCTTGCTCAAGCCATTTTTTCAGCAAACTGATCTGATCTGCTGTCAATGAGCTATTGGGAATTGGCGGCATCCGTTCGTCGGGTTCGTTACTGAGAATTGCCCTCATCAACTTATTTTCATGTAAATCGTTTTGTGTAGCATGCTCAACAGTTGCTAACAAATTTTGATACGAATCCAATACCACACCTTCCTCGCGGTCCTGCTGATTATGGCATCCGGATTCTGTACAATTGGACACTAAAATGGGTAGGATTTGATTCTGAAAATAGACGGAATCTGGATCACAAACACCGGTGAAAGGAATTTCCGGATAATTATCAAGCGAAACGTATGGATCGTGCCTGCACGAAATAAATCCCAATCCAACAATCATGACACTCACTCCAAAAATGCTGAAAACTTGATTCATGAAAAACAACACTAAAATTAAAAGAATACCATCAACCAAAGCGATCCTTGTCGTTGCTTTGCACCGCAAATTTGACTTGCTCAACTGAACGAGGTAAGCAATTTCTTGCTGAACGGGAAAAAATCTACGCTGAACATGGAAAAAAAGAACTGGAAAGCATATCTGAAAAGGTTAGGTTGGGCCGGTGTTATTTTTTTTACCGTCAAAGGAACCATCACGCTTTTGTTTGGCGCATGGCTGCTCCAACAACTTGGCTGCGAGCCTTAACGCAATTCAGACGCCTATACATGGGCATCCATGATTACCTTTGCGCCCTCGCCGACTTTACGGCAATACACCATAACCGATTATCATGAGAAAACAAACCATTACCCTTTTGATCCTTTCACTTGCTGTTTTTACTGCAAAAGGTCAGCTCACCATTAATGTAACTTCAATTCCCTTTAACACCCCTGCCGGCGCTAATATCCATGTGGCTGGCACATTCAACAATTGGAACCCCGGCGATGCATCCAACATTCTGAGTAATAACGGCTCCGGACTGTATCAAATCACCCTAATGCCTGCCAGCGGAGAAGTTAAATTTAAATTCACACGGGGAAGCTGGGCTACGGTTGAAGGAAACGCCAATGGCGGATTCCTCCCAGATCGGGTCATTAATTATTCCGGTCAACCAACTACCGTAAATCTGACCATCCTGAGCTGGGAAGATTTAGGAGGTGGCAGCGGAACCGGAACGGCTGCACCAAATGTGCTTTTGCTGGATGAGGATTTCTATATCCCTCAACTCGATAGATATCGCCGGGTATGGATCTACCTGCCTCCTGATTACCAAACTACCAGTAAAAAATACCCCGTACTTTATATGCACGATGGTCAAAACCTTTTTGATCAGAACACCTCGGCATTTGGAGAATGGGAAGTCGATGAATCGCTTAACGAATTACATGCTCAGGGAGACTGGGGCTGCATCGTCGTAGGTATTGATAACGGAGAACAATATCGATTAGATGAATACTCTCCATGGTTTAATCCACAATATGGGGGCGGAGAAGGCGACGAATACGTGTCGTTTATCATAAATACCCTCAAGCCATTCGTGGATGCCAATTACCGAACGCTTCCAGGAAGGCTAACCACAGCAATTGCCGGAAGTAGTATGGGAGGCCTTATAAGTATGTATGCTCTTTCTGAACGGCAGGATATTTTTTCCAAAGCTGGCGTATTCAGCCCGGCATTTTGGTTCGCAGGAAATGAATCGGCAAACCATGTATCCAATCATACCAAACAAGGGCCTGCCAGGGTTTATTTTTTAGCTGGCGCTGATGAAGAGAACAATGGAAATCAGTCCAATTATGTGGTTGAAGACATGCAGGCAGTTGCAAATGCTATGACAACAGCCGGATTTGGCCCAACAGAAAAATCGTTCCAGGTAATCCCTGATGGAAAACATTCAGAATGGTTCTGGGCGCGTGAATTCCCGGATGCCTATAAATGGTTATTTGCTGACTTTACCACCGGGTTATTAGATTTCCAGCAAGATCTGCGCACACTTCAGGTTTTTCCCAATCCAAGCCAAACCTGGGTGCACTTTTCCGGTCCGGCTAAAGAAAAAGACTTGGAAATTCAAGTGATTGGATTGGATGGAACAGTTCATAAACTAACAACAATTACGGCTGGATCCTCGCTTTGGTCAGGCGACCTGCCATCAGGTGTTTACCTGATCAAAGCCCGTACAGCGGGCAATGTCTGGGAAACAGGCCGTATCATTCGCCCTTGACAAGGGTTATATCCTGTTTCAGGAATCATGTATATCCGGTCTGTAATCCGAAACCGCTTTTGGCAATCATTGACACCTTTTGTGTACGATAAGCGCTTGGTCTCAAAAGCGTATGTTGTACCTTTGCGCCTGCCATGAGCGATACGATCCACCATGAATGCGGCATTACTGTGCTGCGGCTGTTAAAGCCACTCGATTTTTATCATAAAAAATACGGCACCGCCTTTTACGGTGTGCAAAAAATGCAGCTCTTGTTGCAAAAAATGCGCAACCGTGGCCAGGACGGTGCAGGTATTGCAACTATTAAGCTGAATCCACAACCAGGCACGCGATATATAAGTCGTAAAAGATCCAATGCCCCAAATTACCTGACCGATCTCTTCGACATGGTTTGGGCACGACTGAATAACATCACGCCTGAACAAAGAAATGATCCTCAATGGCTGCGTGACAACATGCCCTATATGGGAGAAGTGCTGATGGGACATTTGCGATATGGCACGCATGGTGGCAATTCTATTGAATTAGTCCACCCTTTCCACCGACAAAATAACTGGATTAGCAGAAATCTGTTGCTCGCCGGCAATTTCAACATGACAAATGTGGATGAGTTGTTCCAGGAGCTGGTGGAGTTAGGGCAATACCCTAAAGAAAAGAGTGACACGGTAACCGTTTTAGAAAAATTTGGCCATTTCCTGGACGATGAAGTACAACGCCTTCATACCTGGTACAAGCCAGATGGACATACCAACACGGATATCAATCAACTTATTTTCGACAACCTGGATGTTCAACGACTGTTACGGAGAGCTAGCAAGAAATTTGATGGCGGGTATGTTTTAGGAGGAATGATCGGCCATGGGGATGCATTTCTTATGCGAGACCCTAACGGTATTCGTCCGGCATATTGGTATCAGGACGATGAAATAGTGGTAGGTGCTTCAGAACGCCCGGCAATACAATCTGTATTTAATGTCCGGTTTAAGGACATGAAGGAGCTGAAACCCGGGCATGCACTTATCATTAAATATAATGGTGTTGTAGAGGAGCTCCCATTTATTGAGCCACGCGAAAAAAGAGCCTGCTCCTTTGAACGGATATACTTTAGTCGTGGCAATGACCGGGAGATTTATCAGGAGCGGAAAAAATTGGGCGAGACGCTTGCCCGTCCTGTGCTGGATGCAGTTCAGTTTGATCTTAAACATACTGTCTTCAGCTACATACCCAATACCGCAGAAGCTGCGTTTTACGGCCTGATGGAGGGTTTGGAAAAAGAACTGAACCAATGGAAACACCAACAAATCATGGCGCTGGGAGACAAAAGCTCTCCTGAGAAAATTGCAGAAATTTTGAACGTTCGTCCCAGAAATGAAAAGCTTGTGCACAAGGACGACAAGCAGCGCACGTTCATTGCTGATAAAAAAGCTCGAAACAATATGGTCAACCATGTATACGATGTCACCTATGGCATCTGTCAGGACCATAAAGACACACTGGTTTTACTAGACGACTCCATTGTACGAGGAACAACGCTACGCGATAGCATCGTAAGTATTACCGCCAGGCTTCAACCCAAGCGAATCATTATATTAAGTAGTGCACCTCAGATCAGATTCCCGGATTGTTATGGGATTGACATGAGTAAGATGCGCGACTTTGTAGCTTTTCAGGCTTTGGTTGAATTAATGAAGGAAAGTAAGCAGGAGCATTTATTGCAAGAGACATATATAAGGTGTAAAAATTCAGAGATGCTTCCTGTTGAAGCCGTCAGAAATGAAGTAACTGAACTATACACATTGTTTGAATACGAGCAAATCAGTCGTAAAATAGCTGAGTTGGTTAGGCCGAAGGATTTAAAACCAGGGCTGGAACTCATTTTTCAGACAATGGATGGACTTCACAAGGCTTGTCCGGGCAATAAAGGCGATTGGTATTTTTCAGGTAATTACCCAACTCCTGGAGGAAACAGGGTAGTGAACAGGGCGTTTATGAACTTTGTTGAAAATAAAGATGTGCGCGCCTATTAACATATCCACCCAATTGAGCGTTTTTTTAGCCCATTTGGCTTATAAATGAACCTTTGCTTTGACCAAATAAAATTTTTTAAAAAAAATATGCAAAGGGTGTTGGTAAAATAAAATTCGCTCTTACCTTTGCGGCCGCTTTTGAAAACAACATCTAAACGAAGATGTTAGGCAGGCAAGAACGAGAGGTTTTAAACAGGCAAGTGTGAAAAAAATGTTGAAAATTTTTCTTGTAATTTGCTTGGTTAGAAGTTTAAAACATTCATACCTTTGCGGCCCGAATATGAGATGATTGAAAAACGAGATCAATCAAAATCTGGCAAAAAGTTGCCATTTAAGTTTGAATAGCAAGTTCCACTTTGGTGGTTTTTCTATAAAAGTTCATTGACGTATTGACAGCAGAAGAGGATGAGAGGTAAGGTGAGAATGGAATAAAGAGATTTAAGAACGACGTTTGTTATTGGGTTTACGGACTTGATAATAGGCAAAGAGTACACTATGGAGAGTTTGATCCTGGCTCAGGATGAACGCTAGCGGCAGGCCTAATACATGCAAGTCAAGGGGATAG
>JAEUUS010000100.1 GCA_016787545.1 Saprospiraceae bacterium | reverse complement strand
GGAGTTGCTGGATCGGATAGAAGCACGGTTGTTGCAGGGAGAGCCGGTACAATATATACTTGGCGAGGCTGATTTTTTCGGGTTGAAATTTCTGGTGAATCCGTCTGTGCTCATTCCCCGTCAGGAAACCGAAGAACTGGTGGCCTGGGTATTGGAATGGTTGCCCCCATTAGTCCCCCTCAGACTTATCGATATTGGCTTAGGCAGCGGCTGTATTGGCATCACTTTACAGAAAAAGCAACCCGCTATTGAACTTTGGGGCATTGACAAAAGTGAAGCAGCCCTGGAAACTGCCCGGCAAAATGCAACACGCTTGTTGCCCGGCAAAACGGTTCATCTGTTACATGCCGACATCCTGAACCAACTCGACTGGGCGAAACTGCCACAGGCAAGTGTAATTGTCTCCAACCCGCCTTATATCCCTTTTACCGAACAGCATCTGGTGCCCGAGCATGTAGCCGCGCATGAGCCTGGCATGGCCTTATTTGTGGAAAATGAGGATCCTTTGCTTTTTTACCGAACCATTGCCGCGTTTGCCCGTGAGAAATTGCTTCCGGGCGGGGCGTTGTTTTTTGAATGTAATGAATTTAACGCCTCGGAGGTACTGCAACTATTGCAGGATCAAGGGTTTAGTCAGGTGGAATTGCGCAAGGATCTGGCAGGAGCGGAGCGGATGGTGATGGGAATTAAGGCCATTTGAATGGATTCCATCCCCTCCGGGATTTGGATATTCAAAAGTTAGAAAGTACCTTTATCAAGTAATAATTTAGCGTTTATTTAGTAATCTATTACCTGACTAACTTCAGCGTATTTATAGGCGCCTGATTAACCCACTACACATGAAACACTACTACTCTATTTCCCTTTTTTGGGTATGGTGTGTTTTTGGCTTGCAAATAGTTGCAGCCCAGCCAATCATTACCCTTACTTCCATGACCCCTTCCGGATGTACCGCCTGTACAGGCGGTGCAGATATTTCCGTATCAGGGACACAGCCTTTTACCTATATCTGGTCCAATAATGCAACGATGCAGGACCTTGCGGGTATCTGTTCAGGAAACTATACCGTGACCGTAACGGATGCCAATGGATTAACCAATACCACAATTGTATCTGTTGGTCAGGTATCTTCGATTAACCTTTCCACCATTATTACGCATGTTTCTTGCAACGGATCAAATAACGGAGCGATAAACCTCACCATTTCAGGAGGGGTTTCTCCTTATACTACTCTTTGGAACAATGGCTCAATTACCGAGGACCTGAATAACCTTACTGCAGGCACCTACACCCCCACCGTAACAGACGCTACCGGTTGCACCAAAACCATTTCTGCGGTTGTAACTCAACCTTCACCCATAAATCCTACCATTTGTGTAACCAATTTGCCTTGCAACGGAAGTTGTAATGGAAGCAAAATTGATTTGACAGTTACAGGTGGCGCTTCCCCATACAGTTATATCTGGGGAACCGGATCAACAACGCAAGATTTAACCAACATCTGTGCCGGCATATATACCGTAACCGTAACCGATATGAACGGATGTACCAAAACGGCAACCGGGGTTGTCACCGCACCTGCCGCAATTACCGTTTCCGGTGCTGTTACGGATGCCAGCTCCGGAATCAGCAACGGCTCCATTGACCTGACCCTGGCAGGTGGCACCCCACCCTATCTTGCACAATGGTCTACCGGCTCTTCCAGCATAGATTTAAATCAATTATCAGGCGGAACCTATTGTGTCACCATCACAGATGCCAATAATTGTACTAAAACCTCCTGTTTTACGGTACAAGGCAACGGTGGCGGCCCCTATTTCGGCCCACCCCTGATCAATGGGATCGCAACCAACTCCGGATGTGGCACCAACTGCTCCGGCGCCATTAATTTGACGGTAGTAAGTATTTCGCCACAGAATACCTTTGATTGGATGCATATTCCCGGGGCAAATAATCCGCAAAATATAACCAATGTATGCGAGGGCTCCTACTGTGTAACGGTTACAGACACGGAAGGGAATACAGCGTCAGCCTGTTATACGGTTGGGCAGGGAACTATTCAGCACATCATTATAGAATCATCCAATGCCGCCTTTTGCAATTTTGATCCGAATAATTCTTCCAATGTGTGTGAAATGGTATGTCCGCAAAGTACGGTTACCTATTTTGTAGACCCACCGGTAATTTGTGGCCAACCCATGAACCTGTCTGGCGCTACCTGGACAATAAGTGGCGCAAAATCTTACACGATCACCCCCGGGCTGCCCGAAGTGGTTGTCACCTGGGGAGATGCCGGACCCGGTTTAATTGAGTTTAGTTCCAACACCCAGCAGCTGTGTTTTGAAAGTACACACTGCGTTACGGTGCTTGAGCAACCCAAAGCACAGTTTAGTACCGATCCGCCCACTTTACCCAATGTACCCATGCAACTGTGTAAGGGTCAATCCGTTTCCTTCAGGAATGAAAGCTTGTATGCCGAGTTGTATGAATGGATTTTTAGTGACGATTTGTCTGTATTAAATGAAGAAAGTCCATCACATACATTTAAAACTCCGGGCAATTTTTCCGTCACGCTGATTGCCCGAAACAACTGCCTCTGTGCCGATACCTTACAATGGTTAGTGGAGGTATTGGATAGCGACCCACCTTTGTTAGATTGCGTTGGCTCGGTTTGCCCCGGTGAAACGGTTACGTATACCACCTCTTCCGGTTGCAGCGCCTACCAATGGATGGTATCTCCCAATGGAAGCATTTTACAAGGCGGACAATCCGGAGACAATACTATTACCATTCAGTGGAGTGATGGCCCTGTGGGGAGTATTTCATTAAGTGCTACCGGATGCTCCGGCGCGTCCTGTGCGCAAGCCAGCATTTTCCAGATTTCTATTATTTCTGATAACGCTGAAATTCGGGGCGAACAATTTGTATGTCCCAACAGTGAAGAAGCATATCAAATAGATTTGTTTGACGGTACTGAATATACCTGGACCTTGCCTACTGGCGGAACCATACTTCGGGGACAGGGAACTAATGAGGTGACCGTAGCATGGAATGCGCAAATAGGGTCTGCCATGCATTGGCTTATAGTGGACTATTACAATTGCTATCTTGAGTGTGGGGGAACCGATTCTATTCCGGTCAAAATCATACCGCCATTCTTCATAGACGGTCCAGTGGAAATATGTGACCAAGCCACAAAAAACTATACGGCCAGAACAGCCAGCACACAATTAAATGTAAACTGTGCCTGGAGTGTTTATGCACCTGATGGAACGCTTTCTGCAACTTTCACAGGCTCCACTTACTCCTTTTCACCAACTGCAGGGCCAGGCATTTACCGATTGTTTGCCGAACCAGTCGGCCCTGGTCAAAGTTGCTCCCCCAATGCTGAAATCAAGGTGAGCGTACTTGCCCGGCCACCAAAACCTGTATCAATTTCCGGTCCGGTACTGGTTTGTCCGGGCAACCCTGTGGCTTATCAAGTTCCGGGCAATCCTCCTTATGAAATGATATGGACAACCGGAAATGGATCTCCTTCCTCCCAGTCTGGCAATCCGGTAAATGTTACCTGGAACAGCAATCCAACGCATTGGCTCAGTGTTATGCAAGTTTCACTTGACGGACTTGGTTGCAAATCCGATACGGCCCAATTGGAGGTACAAAACGCCTATCATATCAGCATAAGTGGCCCGGCAACCCTTTGTGAAGGAACCGTTGGGTTCTATACCGCTGACTTTTACCCTGGATTTGATTACCAATGGGAAATATTACCCGCTACGGCAGGCATCATTAAACAAGGACAGGGAAAAAACAATATTGAAGTCTTCTGGCAAACTCCGGGCTCACACAAACTTAGGGTAACAACCTGCGGTCTTACCCTTGATTTTACTGTTACCGTTTTGGCCAACCCTTTACCCTTGCCCCTATATCCGGAAGGCGTTTGTCCCGGTGTTCCTGGCCTGGTCACCATTACAGGTCCTTACACCAATTTTGTCTGGCAAAATGCGGATGGCCCAATCATTGGAAACAGTTCAAGTATTAACCTTTTTCCCGGATCCTATGTAATTTCTGTAACGGATGTTAACGGTTGTAAAGGCGCCAGTGAATTTTCCATTAACAAATTACCCGCACCGAATGT
>JAEUUS010000012.1 GCA_016787545.1 Saprospiraceae bacterium | reverse complement strand
CCGGCTCTGCAAGTCGGGCTGCAAAAAATGCTGGCAGGAAGATAAACAGGTTTTTTACCCAGTGCTCCGGCCGGATTAATATGACAACATCCCGGATTCGCATAAGCAGATCAGTTGTTCCTGACTTTTTGCTTTATAATTACTGCTTCAATAATTCGGGGAAAATGTGCGTGTTCCAGTGATAACACTTTTCTGGCAATATCCTCAGGTTCATCCTCAGGTTCCAGCGAGCAAGTAGCCTGAAACACGATATCTCCCTCATCATAATGTTCATTTACAAAGTGAATGGTAGGTCCTGACTCCAATTCCCCTGCAGCTTTTACCGCTTCGTGTACATGATGCCCGTACATGCCCTTTCCTCCGTATTTTGGCAATAATGCAGGATGAATGTTGAGAATTTTGCCAGGATATGCTTTTACCAAATACGCCGGCACAAGCCAAAGAAACCCTGCAAGAGCAATAAACCCAATATCATGCGCTTTCAGTACCTCCAATATTTCCGTGGTTTCGTAAAAGGATTGCCGGTTGATCAGATGCGTGGGTACGCTAAAGGTGTCCGCAATGTCGAGTACGCCGGCATCTTTCTTATTGGATACCACCAGAGCTACCTCCGCAGTTTCCGAATCCTGAAAATACTCCAGGATTTTGCGGGCATTGCTGCCACCACCAGAAGCGAATATGGCTATTTTGGTTTTGTTCATGTGTTACTGAATTTTTGCAGCCGCTTCATCATCAAATTCTCCCTCCCAACGCGCTACTACCGCCGATGCCAGACAGTTGCCTACCAGGTTGATACAGGTACGCCCCATATCCATCAAAGCATCCACCCCTAAAATAATGGCAATAGGCCATTCAGGTATGCCAAACTGCAGAACTGTAGCTGTTAAGATCACCAAAGATGCCCGTGGTACTGCAGCTACCCCTTTTGAAGTCAGTAGCAGAGTTGCCATCAGTATGAGCTGTTTGTCCCAGGTAAACTGCTCGGTCAAACCAGCTGCCTGTATACAAAACATGGATGCCAGGGATAAATACAAAGTTGATCCGTCCAGATTGAAACTATAACCAGTGGGCAATACGAAGGAAACAATCTTGCGTGGCACACCAAATTTTTCCATAGCTGTCATAGCCTGTGGCAAGGCTGCCTCAGAACTTGCGGTGGCAAAAGCAAGTGAGGCAGGTTCGTACACCGCTTTCAAAAAGTTTTTAACCGGTATTCTGAAGAAGTAAAGCACCGGAATAAACACCACAGCCACAAAAACAAACAAAGCCAGGTAAAGCGTGCCCAGTAGTTTGGCCAGGTTCACCATCACACCCAAACCTTTATCGCCAATGGTTGAAGCCAATGCGCCACCCACTGCGAATGGAGCGAAATACATGATGATACCCACAAATTTAAACATCACCTCTGACAGCGCTTCGCACCAATGAATCATGGTTTTACGGTGATGTTCACTCACCTGCCGAAGCCCTAAAGCAAACAGCAAACTGAAAATAACTATTTGAAGTACAGCACCTTCATATACCATTTTGGCCACGTTTTCCGGAAAGGTATGCAGCACTGTATATTTCCAGTCAAGTTTAAAATCCGGTGGTTTTACTGTAACCACTTTTTCTCCGTACATCCACTGCGCTTCATTCTTTTTGGTATCCACCTTGGCCTGAAGTTCTGCCCCGGAAACTACCACTTTATCAGTTGCGTCGTTGCGTTGAATGCCTGCACCCGCCTGAGTAAAATGAATAGCCACCAGGCCAATCACCAACGCTACTGAAGTTGCCAGCAAAAAATAGGTAAAGGCTTTCACGGCAATTCGCCCCATTTGTTTGCCACTGCTCTGGCCGGCAATGCCGATGACAAGGGTGGAGAACAATAGTGGCCCAACGACCGTTTTGATCAATTTAATAAATATAGTGCTTAAAACATCAAAATCTTTGGCCGATTTCCCCATGTCTAACCCGACCTCAAATCCTACCAGCATACTGATAAGAATCCAGGTAGTGAGCGACCCGGCTTGCCAGCCATAGGCACAAAAAGCCAAAACAGTTGCCCATCGGGAAGTCATTAATACGGTAGGGTTTATATCTGGAATCAGATGTAAACCAATCGTAATTGCTAATAAAACCAGCGAAGCCAGCAGGACTTTGGAAATATTCATACCTAACAAAAAGAGGATTTTGGGGGCAAGATAGGGAACAGTCTTGCATACCTTTGCAGTTGAGATGAACGCAGGAAAAAAAACCTATTTCGTATCAGACTTTCATTTGGGTGCAGACGCTAGACTTAGCAGCACTGAACGTGAACGACAGGTGTGTCGCTGGCTCGACTTTATTGCTCCGGATGCCGAAGCCATTTACCTGGTGGGTGACATGTTTGAATTCTGGTTTGAATATAAAACAGTGGTTCCCAAGGGGTATACGCGTTTTCTGGGCAAGTTGGCCCAATTAAGAGATGCTGGAATTCCAATCTATGCCTTTATTGGGAATCACGATCTGTGGATGTTCGGATATTTTGAATCTGAATTAGATATCCCGGTTTACCGCAAACCCATTATGCAGGAAATTCATGGCAAACAGTTCATGATTGGCCATGGCGATGGACTCGGACCAGGTGATATGGGGTACAAACGCATGAAAAAAGTGTTTACGCATCCCCTCAGTCAGTGGCTTTTCGGTTGGCTGCACCCTGATGCCGGAACCAGACTCGCTCATTTTTTCTCCCAACAAAGCAGAGCCGCTACCCCGCCAGAGGAACGATCATGGCTGGGCGCTGATAAAGAATGGCTGCTTCAATATTGCGAGCGGAAGGTAACGCAGGGCCTGGAACCAGATTATTTCATTTTTGGTCATCGGCATTTGCCCATAGATTGGCGCTTATCCAATCTTAAAAGCAGGTATGTTAATCTGGGAGAATGGATGTTTCACTGCTCTTATGCTGCTTTTGACGGCGTAGAACTCACTTTGCACTTTTTCGAGAATAGTGAAGCTAAGCCTGTTAGCAACTACCTAGGCAAATGACCTTCCCAAAACTTGACTACCTGGCAATTGAAGGCAAAAGGGGCGTTTTTACTTCGTTTCATTCATATACTCGCCTATAGAATTAAAAGCCAGTACCGTGAAGCAGATGAACAAACCAGCCGGCAACATGACCCACCAGGATAAGATAGGATTGGCTTGAGCATTTTCCATTGCTAAAAGGCTTCCCCAGGAAATGCCTTTTAAAGATTCTCCGCCAAAA
>JAEUUS010000699.1 GCA_016787545.1 Saprospiraceae bacterium | reverse complement strand
ACCTTTTCCAGGTGATAACGCTCGTCTACCTCCGAATTTACCTCCAGTCCATAACCAATGGCCGTTTCTTTCATAAACTGCCACACCCCGCGCGCGCCCGCAGGCGAAACCGCGTTAGAAAGGGCGCTTTCTGCTACCGCCAGGTACTTTAAGTCGTCGGGGGCGCCTTCCTGCTTCAAAATAGGCTCAATGATTGGGAAAATGGCGTTGGCTCGTTTTACCGCCAGAATGGTTTGCGAATGGAAATAAATATTGCGCAATAATTCCGCATCCAATCGCTGCCGTACATCCCAATTGTCCATGGGAAACTTCTCCCCACAAAAGGTAAAATCCTTGTCAAGATTAACTGAACGAACCCGCTGCTCCGTCTTGTCGCCCTCGTTTTTAAAGGATGAAACGAAAAAAGCGAGAAAGCCTATGGCAAATACCGTGTTGATAATCAACAGGATACGGGTGTGGGATGAGAGTGACATGACTGCTATTTTACTATTAAACGCGGAAAGCTGGGGTTTTGGTGCTTTACGGTAGACGGCTTACGGTGGCGTTGCTTTTAAGATGTTATTTAGTCTATATGGCAAAAATCATACCGCAGAAGCAACGCCACCGTCTACCGTCCACCGTCCTCCGTTTATTCCGCTTTCTTGCCGGCGGCTTTAATCAGCATGAACAGCACGATGCCAATGATGAGGAAGTTGATGACTGCATTCAGAAAATTGCCCACCAAAATGCTTCCAACTTTGATGTTGGAGAAATCGGGGGTGCCTGCAATCATACCGATAATTGGCATGATCACATCTGCTACCATGGAATCAATAATCTTTTGAAAAGCGCCGGCAATGATTACGGCAACTGCAAGGGCGAGTACGTCCCCGCGGAACAGAAAGGCTTTAAGTTCGCTAAGCATGATTCGGTCGTTTTGTTTTGAATGGTGAAATGTGAATGTTTTTCGATGGTAAAAGTAGCCAAGAGCCCCAATTATCCAAACGTTTTGCACACAAAATCTACAGTATCACCACTTTGTGCGTATGGATACGCATTTTTTTGCCTTGAATCCGGAGCAAATATACGCCTGGTAACAAACCTTTTGCGTCCAGTGTCAGAACCTCCTTGCCTCCCGAAGTGCTTCCTGTAAACAGCTGTTTTACCCGCCGGCCGGCGCCATCCAGCAAATCAATTTGTACAAAAGCTGCCTGCGGTTGCTCCCAGCTGATGGTTGCCTGATCAAATACCGGATTGGGCCAAACGCGCAAATTGGCCATCTGAATCGGCCCTGAAATGCCCGAAACCGGAGGTAATTCCGCTCGAAACATGGATCTGCCATAGGTAGCTGCCGCCAGCGTGCGCGTGGGCGCGTGCAGGGTAAGATCCGTAACCGGCACATTGGGCAGTCCCGTATTTTCTGCGCTCCAGGTCACACCTCCGTCGGTAGTGCCAAAAACGCCCGCATCTGTGGCAATATACCAGATCAACTCAGGGTTGGAAGGATCCTGTACCAGGTCATTCACCGGAATATCAGGCAAATTGCCGCTCACGTCCTGCCAGGTTTGTCCACGGTCAGTAGTGCGGTAAACATGCGCTATATCATCGAAGTGCCGGAAGCCCGACAAGCACACCAGCGCGGTGTTTTCGTCTTCCAAATCAGCAATAACCCGGGTAATCCAGCGCTTCGGCAGAGCGGCAGAAACTTTGGTCCAGGCGCCGCCGCCATTGGCTGTTAC
Source organism: Saprospiraceae bacterium (assembly GCA_016787545.1). GTDB lineage: Bacteria > Bacteroidota > Bacteroidia > Chitinophagales > Saprospiraceae > M3007. Next base: position 254 of record JAEUUS010000699.1, on the reverse strand, counting down.
CCATACATTGCCATCATCAGTACCCACCCACAACACCTGCTCATTCAAAGCCGAGGCCGACAAAGTGGTGATGGTGCCATAGCGTACGCCGTTTTGTCCCTGATTGCCATTGCTCAGGTCTGTACTGATGGCAGTCCAGTTCAGGGCATTGTTTTCCGATTTGAACACCTTTTCTGCACCAATGTACATGATATCCGGGTTGTTGGGATCCATGATATAGGGCGTGTTCCAATTGTATCTGCCCGAAGGGGCGC
>JAEUUS010000680.1 GCA_016787545.1 Saprospiraceae bacterium | reverse complement strand
AAATGAGATTGAGAAGGTGAAAGTAAAAATTCTTCCGCTGCTCTCCTTTTTTGGGGCATGCCCCAAAAAAGGAGAGCAGCGGAAATCTCAAATCTCAACTGAAAAATCAGTTTACACAAAATCGTTTACACTCCCTATTTGACTGACGTCAAATAACCTCTTTTTCTTTTATCGGGCTGAAGGCCCGGCTATCAATCCTTCGCGCCTTTGTGTCTTCGTGCCTTTGTGTCGACGCATCTTACATTGTGTCTTCGCGCCTTTGTGTCTTCGTGCCTTTGTGTCGACGCATCTTACATTGTGTCTTCGCGCCTTTGTGCCTTCGCGCCTTTGTGTCAACGCGTCTTACTTCGCGTCTTCGCGCCTTTGTGTCTTCGTGCCTTTGTGTCAACGCATCCTAATTTGTGTCTTGGCGTCTTCGGGCCTTGGTGTCAACGCGTCTTTGTGCCTTCGGAAATTCGCTTTGTGCCTTCAATTCATCAGGTCTTCGATTTCGTCGGCTTCCATGGGTATGTTTTTGAACATGTCGATGTTGCCGGTTTCAGTGATAACTACGTCGTTCTCAATACGAATACCCAGGTTTTCTTCCGGAATGTAGATGCCGGGTTCTACCGTGAAAATATTGCCGGCACGGAAGGTGTCGTAGCGGAAAAACAGGTCGTGTACATCCAGGCCAAGGTGGTGACTGGTGCCGTGCATGAAGTATTTTTTATAGGCGGGCCAGTCTTTATCCTGGCGGGCAATGTCGTCTTTGGAAATCAAGCCCAGTCCAAGGAGTTCGCTTTCCATGATTTTGCCTACTTCCTTGTGATATTCCTGGAATTTAGTGCCTGGAACCAGCATTTCCCGGGCGCCTTTTAGCACTTTGAGTACCGCATCGTACACTGCACGTTGACGTTTGGTAAAGCGGCCGTTCACCGGAATGGAGCGCGTGAGGTCTGCATTGTAGTTGGCATATTCGCAGCCAAAGTCCATGAGTAACACATCGCCATCCATACACTGCTGGTTATTCTCAATGTAATGCAGTACACATGCGTTTTTGCCTGAACCAATAATTGGCGTGTAGCCGTGGCCTGTAGCGCGGTTGCGGATGAACTCGTGGATGATTTCAGCTTCGACCTCATATTCCCAAACGCCGGGTTTTACAAATTTCAGTACCCGCTTGAAGGCCTTTTCCGTGATATCAATGGCGTGTTGTGTGGCATCCACTTCCCACTGGGTTTTTACGGTCATCAGGCGTTTCAAAATGGGCTGCGCGCGGTGCAGGGTATGTGCTGGGTATCGCGCCTGAATTTCCCGGGCATAGCGAAGGTCACGAAATTCTACCGGTGAGAGGAATCGGTCGTTCTCATTCAAATTCAAATAAATACCATCTGAAAGCAGAATCAGTTCATTGATTTCTCGTTCTGCCTCATCCAGGAAATATACTTTTTCAATTCCGGAGGCAGCCCGGGCTTCTTCCTTGGTGTATTTATGCCCTTCCCATACTGCCAGATGCTCGTTGGTGCGGCGAATAATGAGGACTTCTTCGTGTTGTTCCCTGGGACAACCCGGGAAAAGCAGGACCATGGTCTCTTCCTGATCAATGCCCGTCAGCCAGAACAGGCCGGCATTTTGGCGAAAATTATGATACTGATCGCCGGAACGCGGAAACTGATCATTGGAATTGAAGATAGCTACGGTTCCGGGTTTCATTTCCGCAGCAAAGCGCTTGCGGTTGGTTTTAAACAGCTCAGGACTGAGCGCTTGATATTTCATGGCAAAAACGAATGTGGTTTAAGGAATCGGGGCGCTAAAACGGCCTCCGGTTGGTCGCCCAAAGAACGGGTACTTTTGCTTTTCTTAGCAAGTCGTTTCGTGTAAAAACCTGACCGTTCGTCCATGTGCAGTTTTTATAGTAATTTTTTTTCCAGTCAATCCCCTTAAATACTACTTTTGCCGAACTTCTACGGAAGCACAGACAACCTTACCTATTCACCACACACTATTCAAACAAAATGACTTTTCCTTCCAATTGCAAATACACTGAGGACCACGAGTGGATCCGCGTGGAAAGTGGTAACGTAGCCTATGTAGGCATCACCGATTTCGCACAAGGCGAATTGGGCGAGTTGGTGTACATCGAAGTGGAAACCGTTGGTCAAACGGTAAGTGCAAATGGCATCTTCGGCACCGTGGAAGCGGTTAAAACAACTTCCGATCTGTTCATGCCTGTAACAGCCAAAGTGCTGGAATTCAATTCAAAAGTGAGCGATTCAGGCGATCCTTCCTTAGTGAACAGCGATGCGTACGGCGACGGCTGGATCGTTAAGGTTGAAGTGGCCAATATGGCCGACCTGGACGCCCTGATGAGCGCTGATGCATATAAGGCGCACGTAGGTAAGTAATTTGGAGTTTGTTTCATTAACGTTCAAACCTATAAGGTTTCCAAAAACCTTATAGGTTTGAACGTTAATGAAACAGGCATCCTCTTTTTAGCCCATTCCATTCAAAAAAATGAGCCATCCTGATTAGGGGTGGCTCATTTTTTTTGAAAAAAAAATCCCCAAAATTGAACGGTCCGCAAAACGGCGTGTATTCAGGCTATCTCAATTTTCAAAATCGTTTTAACCTGATGCTCATGCGAATCCTTCTTGTTTTGTGTTTTCTCTGGATCGCTTATCCTGAATCCACAGCGCAAAATGCCAACTGGAAATTCCGGCAACCGCTCGACTCTTTGCTGCAAACTTATTCCCTGGGTAAACAAGCCCCCGGTTTCGCTGTGTGCATTGTAGAGCATGGCAAAATCGTGTATGAATTCCAAACCGGCCTGGCTAATCTGGATCAGAACAATCCCATCACTTCAAATACCATTTTCAATATTGGCTCTGTCAGCAAACAGTTTACCGCTGCCTGTGTAGCCCTGTTGCAGGAACAAGGTAAACTCCGGCTCACCGACCCGGTACATAAATACATACCGGAACTGCCGGACTTTGGTGCAGAAATTACGTTGAATCATTTGATCAGTCATACCAGTGGCCTGCACGGACATATCGATGTGATGAATCTGGCCATGAAATATAAAAACGAGCGATTACAGCCGAAAGCCATTTTCGACTTCTACCGAAAAATGCCCACACTGGCTTTTCCACCCGGGACGGATTTTGCTTACAACAACACCGCATATCAGCTTTTATCCATAGTAATCGAACGCGTTTCGGGCATGTCCACTGCCGAATTCATGCAAAAGGAAATATTTACTCCATTGGGCATGAAAGATACCCGTTTCTGCCTGCTGGAATCGGAAGGGATGCCAGATGGCACCGTTTCATACCGCTATCAGGAGCGCAGGAAGCAGTACATAAAAGACAACAAAACCCACAATATGCTGGGGGCTACCGGCGTGCACTGCACACTGCGGGACCTGGCCCTTTGGCAGGATAATTTTGACCGTAATACCCTGGTCAAAAGCAATCCTGCATTTTTCTCCGAAATGGAGTTGATGTACCTGCTCAATGATAATACCCGTACACACTATGGACGGGGATTGTTAGTAAAACAGTATAAAGGCAAAAAAACGGTTGAGCATGGAGGAGGCTGGAACAGTTTTTTGATTCAATCCAGGCGCTTTCCTG
>JAEUUS010000675.1 GCA_016787545.1 Saprospiraceae bacterium | reverse complement strand
TCCAGGTTGGCATAAGCGCCATCCAGAATACTGAACTCCGGAAATACCCACAGCAGCAAACCCATCAGCACCAGAAATACCCCGATGACGATGTACCCGATGAGGGAGGAAAAAAACGTATTGATCTCTTTTGTGAAAATGGGCAGCATGGTTCAATAGTGCACAATGATGTCTGTGTTGTTCATTTAAATCACAGCAAACTGTTGCAATAAATCCTCTACTTTTTCGAAATTGAGTTGAAAAAGCGAGATAAGTTCTTTGTTAACGATATTTCCCGTGGTGATCATCAGCAATTTGGGAGGGGTCCCTTTCAGCGTAAAATGATCAAAAAAATCACTGTCTTTTGTAATTACGATTCGTTCTTCCGCAACAGAAAGATCAATGATATAGTTGTCTTGTGTCAGGTTTTTGTTAGGCAAGTCGAGTGTATGCACCACATCATGTCCTTGACTCTTTAGCCAGGTTTTCAAAGCAAGCGGAAGTTGAGCATCCAAAATGAGTTTCATGCTGCCAACATAACTTTGTGAATACTTTTCACTTTAACCATCCTTGAAGCAAACTCCAGACAAGCCAGAATATCACTCCGCTCCAGATCAGGATAATCTGAAAGTATTTCTTCAGTTGACATACCTGCAGATAAAAGATCTAGGATTGTTTCAACCGGATACCGCATGTTGCGTATGGTTGGCTTGCCAAAACAAACATTTGGATCAATGGTAATCCTGTTCAGCAGTGAAGCACTCATAATGGCTTATTTTTGAACAAAGTTAATGGATTATTTCGTGAGTTGCTGAAACACATCCTCCACCGAGTGTTCTTCCCGGTGCAATTCCAGCAGCGTTAATTTATAGGATACCGCAAATGCAAACACCTCTGCCCGGATATCCACACCGGAAGGCGAACTGAGTTGCCAGAGGTTGTTGCCCAGACTTTTCACTGATTGTACGCTTTTGATCCGGGTCAGGGCATTTTTATCCACAGTTTCGGCAAAACCGGCAGTAACCACGTTCTGGCCGGCAAAACGCTGTTTAAGATCCTGAATAGGCGCATCTGCCACCAGCTTGCCGCGGTTGATGATGATGGCACGGTCGCAAACAGCCTCCACCTCGCCCAAAATATGCGTGCTGAGGATCACCGTTTTCTCCTTACCCAAATCTTTGATCAACTGCCGTATCTCCACAATCTGATTGGGATCAAGGCCGCTCGTAGGCTCGTCGAGGATGAGTACATCCGGATTGTGCAGCATGGCCTGTGCCAGCCCTACACGCTGCCGGTATCCTTTCGACAGCTCCCCGATCTGTTTGTGGCGGTGTGTCACCAAACCGGTGCGCTCCACCATTTCATCCACACTTTTTTCCACGTTTTTCACCTGGTGCAAACCAGCCGTAAACGTCAGGTATTCCCGCACATACATTTCCTTGTACAGCGGATTGTGCTCCGGCAAATACCCCACCCGCTTGCGCGCTTCCATGGGTTGGGCCGACACATCGAACCCGCATACCGTGGCAGTACCATCGTTTTGAGGCAAATAGCCGGTAATGATCTTCATAGTGGTGGTTTTCCCGGCGCCATTAGGCCCTAAAAAACCAAGCACCTCTCCTTTGTGTGCTTCAAAGGAAATGCCGTCCACTGCGCGCTGTGGGCCGTAAATCTTGGTGAGGTTGGTGACTTGGACTGACACTGAAGTGAATAAGTGAGTGATTAAGTATGCCGGAATGTTATTCCGGCAGTTATTTGGACGGGTATTCCGGCAATATTATCCAACAGGAGCGGCAAAATTAGTAATCCTTTGCGCCAATTACTGGAGCATTTGACCATCAAAAATCCTCATTCTCTGGCCAGCCCTCTGATTTTTCGTGTTTGTCCCACCTGGTCCAGTTGTTGCCTTAAGCTATTGGCATCTCCGATTTCCCGGAAGGAAAAATATTGCAAACCTCCGCTGAGGATAGTAATCAGGAAGAAAAAGTACATCAGGACGCCTGCTGCGCAGGTGGTGGAAATGGTACTAAACGATGCCATAGCGCCTTCTGCAGGTGGTACAAACCAACTAAACAATTCCAGGGTCATATCCCAAATTGGCGATTCCAAAAACATGAAAAACAACAAGTTCAACGCACCAATCAATAGTCCTATCCCCATGGCAGGACCCCACCTCATGAGTCGGAAGGCCCTGGGCAATGCCTTGAGCGGGTTGGGCGTTTCAAAATAAATCACCGCCGCCCACAAGGCAAGAAAGGGGAATACAACCCACGAAACCATTACCCCGAAAAACTGGGATAACAATTCCAGCGCAGCAGCAAATCCCGGCATCAATGCCAACAGGGATACACTCGACAGAAGGGTTTTTCGAATAGAAAACGCTTCACGCTGAACGCTGGGAATTTCCTGTTCCAATGCCCGGAATGCAGCCACAGCTATGCCCGCAAGCATCAATAACTGGAAAAAATACAGTCCACCTGGATGTGTTTTGCTAAAAAAATCGCCTAAACTGCCAAGAATGTCCAATGGCCACAAAGGCACATCCATAAATAAAAAGGTATCTGCAGCCGGTTTGTCCGACCACCCAAAGGCCCAACTGGCGAAGGCCGCCGTGGTAGCAAACAAGCCCAACAACGTGGTGCGCGGATGCCGGGAAAGTACCGTAAACACATCCGAAAGGATTTCGCCTACTGTTTTTATACTTTTGAAATCCAGCGCGTTCGTGCGCGTGGGCGGAAGCTCCTTGTCAAGGGAAACAGCTTTAAAAGTGCCTTTTCTGTGTTTATAGCGGGGCAACCAAACAAAATACCACAGCACAAACAACAAGGACGTAAGGATAAACGCTGCCCGGATAGGATCAGGCGTTTCGGTAAACCGTGTAAGAAAACTCTCAAAAAAACCAGCCAAAATGATGATGGGCACAATTCCGATGAAAATTTTCAATCCTCGCCTCATGCTTAATTGAAAAGCCTGCACCCTACGATAGGTGCCCGGAAATAAAAGCCCGGAGCCAGCCACTAAACCTGCCGCTCCGGCGATAATAATAGCGCTGATTTCCAGCGTACCGTGTATCCAAATAGTGAGAAATGACTCCCAAAACACACCTTGTTCTACAAAAAAATACTGGAATGCACCCACCATGATGCCGTTGTACAGCATGATAAACACGGTTCCAATGGAGGCCAATACCCCAAAAATAGCCGTACGAAGCGCCACAAATAAGTTGTTTGCGGTAATACCAGCCGTCATGCCCAATGGACCTGAGTCTTTGTACACCGCCATGGGATCTCCATTTTCAATATTGGAAAGGGTCATGTCTACATACCCGTCGCCCAAAATAATTCGCGCAAAATCCGGATTGATGATACTTGACACCACTCCAATCGTAAACGACAAAACAAACAAGGAAAAGGATAACAGCAGCGCTTGCCGGGATTCCCACATGATACGGGGTAACTCTTCAGTCCAGAACAATTTCAAGCGCTCTACTGGAAATCGCCGCCCTTTATAAATATTGTGAAAAACACGCTGAGCCAGTGAATTGAGGAACACCCGCACCGAACGGTTAGGATAGAACGTGCGGGCGTAAGACAGGTCGTCCGTTACCTGAATGAACAAATCATTCAATTTTTCAGGATCCTTGCGGTCTTCACGGAGCATTTTTTCAAACTCCGCCCATTTTTCCCGGTTCTGTTCGATGAATTTTGTTTCTTTCATGGGTGCTGTATGGGGTGCGTTGGCAAAAGTATGACTAAGTAGACGTAAACTGTTGGGAAGGGGGTTGGAATAGCTGTTTTTTTATTATTGCATTAAAATATTAACAAATATGATTCCTTGTAGATTCCTTTTAACCAACTTTAACCTCCGACAATTTTGAGTTTAATGTACCCTTAACCAAAAATACCGCTCGCTTACTATTATTTTTGACCCAGAAAATAGGCGCACCGGAAACTGCGCAAACAATTTTTCACTTTCACGCCATGAAAAACGTACATAGTTCTCGGTTTTGGGCATTGATTGGCCTGTTCTTTCTGGGTGCTTCCTTTACGGCAACCGCTCAGGATGATTTGTACTACGATCCAGCTACAGACAGACCGGTAAATCAACCGGCTTCTTACACGGAAGAGTACAACAACGACAACAATGTGACTCGTCGATACAACGACGACGATGAATATTATGAGGACGACGATGATTATGCGTATGAGTATTCCTCACGCATCCGCCGTTTCCATCGCCGCTCGGTGGTGGTAGATTATTATGATCCCTTCTTTGTGGATATGTATAACTACGACCCCTTCTACTCTCCCGGTATGACCATTTATGTGTCAAACTACAACGACTACTGGACCTGGCGTCGCTGGCGCCGCTGGCAGCGTTGGAATACCTGGAACAGCTGGGATTACGGCTGGGGCTATAATGCAGGCTGGAATTCCTGGGGCTGGAACAGCTGCTACAACTACAATAGCCCATGGTACAACCCCTGGGTAGTAAATAACTATTACTACGATCCATACTGGACCTGGAACGGTTACAACCCGTATTACAGCAACTGGGGTTATGGTAATGGCTGGGCTCACAGTCACTATTATTATAATAACAACAACGGTGGCGGCGGCGGTGGTTACTCCCCGCGTACCTACACAGGCCCGCGTCGTGGTGGTACCCAGGGTAACCCAGGCTATGCACGTATTAACGATAACAAAGGCCGTTTGGCGCCTGCCGACAACAATGCCCCAACCATTGAAAGAGTAGCGCCACGCCCTGGCCGCACCGCTACCGATATGGATCCGGGTACCGCTGTTGGTCGTACTAAACAGCCAACTAACCCGGATCGCACGGCAACACCCGATAATACAGGACGTCGGCCTGAAGAAGCTGTAGGTCGTACCCGCACCCCGGATACCCCAACAGGCCGCGGTGTAGAAAGCCCAACCAGCCGCCCGGGCGATAACGCTACTCCTCGCCGTACAGAAGAAAGTCGTCCGTCACGCCCAACACGTAACGACGAAGCTTACACTCCACGTAGGTCTGAAGAGCCTGCTGCACGCCCTCAGCGCACGGAAACGCCAACACGTCGCGATGATAATGGTGGTTACACGCCACGTCGCACGGAACAGCAGCCCAGCCGCAGCCAGGAAGAAAGTCGCCCAACTCGCCGTGCTGAAGAGCGCAGTTATGAGCGTCCAACCCGATCTTCCGGAGGAAACAACAATGGAGGTTCCATGGAACGCAGCAGTCAGCCAAGTCGTTCTGACAGTGGTAGCAATGCGCGCTCCAGTGGTGGTAGTAACAACAGCAGTTCTGGCAGCAGCCGTAGTTCCGGTGGAAACAGCGGCGGCGGCGGAGGTCGCAGCAGCAGTGGCGGCGGTAGCCGTGGTCGGAACTAAACCTTCAATATGATCTGAATACAGGGGGCGGAAATCGGTGCGTGTCGCCTTTTTCCGCCTTCTTTTTTGCCTGAACCATCATTTTATCATACCATGAAAAAGATATCCATCCTTGCC
>JAEUUS010000383.1 GCA_016787545.1 Saprospiraceae bacterium | reverse complement strand
CGCAAATTCCCTGATCATCTCACCCACCACATATTCCATGGAAGAGCTCCTGCAGAAGTATAAGGAGAAAAAGCCCGAAATCATTTTTGAATGGCACGATGAAGAAACCGGCGCAGAAGGCTGGATCGTGATCAACTCTCTGCGAAACGGCGCCGCGGGCGGCGGTACCCGGATGCGCAAAGGACTTACCTGCGAAGAAGTCGTTTCCCTCGCCAAAGTTATGGAGATCAAGTTCAGTGTTTGCGGCCCGGCCATTGGCGGCGCCAAAAGCGGCATCAACTTCGATCCCTCAGATCCCCGCCGACTCGAAGTGCTGGAACGCTGGTATCGCGCGGCATTACCCATCCTCAAAAATTACTACGGAACCGGCGGCGACCTCAATGTGGATGAAATCAAAGACGTAGTGCCTATTACAGAGGCACTCGGGCTTTGGCACCCTCAGGAAGGTATCGTTCGCGGTCACTTCAAGCCATCGGAAGGACAGCAGATTAATATTATAGGTCAGTTGCGTTATGGCTGCACCAAAATAGTGGAAGATCCCGAATATGTGCCGGAAGGCGGCAAGCATAAATATGCAGTGGCAGATTTGATCACTGGCTATGGCGTAGCAGAGTCAGTGCGCCATTTTTACGATATTTTCCACCATTCAGACCTGGCCGGCAAAACCGCTATCATTCAAGGTTGGGGCAATGTAGCTTCTGCTGCAGCTTGTTACCTGGCCAAAGATGGGGTGAAAATTTTGGGCATTATTGACCGGGATGGTGGTATCATCGCCCCTGAAGGTCTGAGCTTAGATGAAGTAAAACAACTTTTCAACGAAAAAGCAGGCAATAAACTCCACAGTCACCGGATGTTGCCTTTCAGTGAAGTCAATGAAAAGATTTGGAAACTCGGCGCCGACATCTTTATCCCTGGCGCAGCCTCCAAACTGGTAACCCGAGAGCAGGTAGACAACATGCTGGCTGGCGGTATCGAGGTAATTGCCTGTGGCGCCAATGTACCTTTTGTAGACGATCAGGTGTTCTTTGGGCCTACCGCCAGATTCGCGGATGAACATACTGCTGTGATCCCTGATTTCGTTTCTAATTGTGGTATGGCACGCGTTTTTGCCTACCTGATGCAGCCGGATGCAGTGATGACAGACCGCGCAATTTTCTCTGATACTTCGGTTACAATTCGGCGCGCATTGGAAGATGTAAGAAAAAATAATGATTCTCCCCGAAAAATATCCACCACCGCCCTATTTTTGGCGCTGAAAAAGCTGGGTATTTGAAAATTTTTACCGACCATTGCCCTGTTTTTGTAATCTGTTTATAGGTAAAATCCCTCCATCCGAGCGATATTTGCCCCAAAAAGCAGGAAACGAACAAAACTGTAACATTCATTTCATTAAAAATTCAGCAACCCTATGACGGTTCGGAAATTAACTTTTACGCTCCTTTTGACCTCTTTTGGGCTGGGTTTGGCTGCACAGGATGCAGGCACCTACCGCTCATTCACTCCTGCCGACCAGTGGGAATTGGGCGTTGACCTCGGTACACCGATGGTAGTTGGCGATATCGATGCGAAATTCCCAGGCTTTGGCGGCGGCCTTCACGT
>JAEUUS010000645.1 GCA_016787545.1 Saprospiraceae bacterium | reverse complement strand
CATTTTTTTTTTCCCGGGGGGGTTTTTTTACACCTGATCGTCTCACTCCATTTGAGACTCTATGTGTACAAAAAGCCCCCCGGTGAAAAACTTCCACATCTCCTCCGTTCAGAAGAAATAGCTATTCATCCTGCAAATTTGTCAACTCATCCCCAAACAATTGGCAACAGATAGCGCAGCGCTTCACCTTTGCATCATCAATTAAAGCTAAAAAACAAAAACATGAAAGGCAATCTTTTGACTACCCGCATATTCCTGATACTGCTTGCGCTGGCAACCCTCAACATCGCCATCCAGGCTATTCTCAATCCACAGGCCATTTTTGATCATGTTCAGGTGCAGTTGGGCAACATCACGGCCCGCAATTCTGTACGAGCCTTGTACGGCGGCGTTAACCTGGCATTCGGACTTTTCTGGCTGTACACCGCTTTCCGCCACCAAACTACCGGACTTATCCTGGCACTCCTGTACACCGGAGGTTTTGCCCTGGGGCGTTTGTTGAGTGTGTTGATGGACGGGATGCCGGGCGAGTTTGCCATGCAGTGGCTGGTTACTGAAACGGTTTTTGCCCTGCTCGCTGCCGGATTACTTTACTGGAACGGCAAAGCAAAACAATCTAACCGGACCTCCCTGAAAATGGGTTGAAGTTGAACACCGGTTTAGCCGGCTAAAACTTTCCAAGACTTCATTTTCAAAACAGGAGAAAACCTCCATACATTGACCCGATTTCTAATATTAAACAATCTGGCTTAACACATGAAACCCTTTTTCATTGCCCTTACCGTGCTTGCGATTGCTGTAATCGCTGCACAATGCACCTCAAAAACCGAAACTGCCCCAGAAGCTGCCGCTGCACCTAAAGCAGACCCGGCTGCTCAAATCAAACGCGGTGAGTACCTCGTAGGTATTGCCGGTTGCAACGACTGCCACACCCCAAAGGTAATGACCGACAAAGGCCCGGCGCTCAACACCCAGCGCCTGTTGTCTGGCCACATTGCCGAAGAAGTACTGCCAGCCATTACCGACAAAAAAATGATTGCGCCGGGTCAATGGGCCCTGTTCAATTCCAGTCTGACGGCTGCGGTTGGTCCATGGGGCGTGTCGTTTGCCGCCAACCTTACACCAGACGACACCGGTTTGGGCAACTGGACCTTTGAACAGTTTGAAAAAGCACTTCGCGAGGGCAAATCCAAAGGAATGGATGGTACACGTCCGCTGTTGCCTCCTATGCCCTGGCAAAACACTGCACAGATGTCGGACGAAGACATGCGCGCCATTTTTGCCTACCTGAAATCTATCCCTCCGGTGAAAAATGCAGTGCCTAACCCCATTCCTCCAACCAATATCTGAAAACAGCTCCCCACGGTTGAGATGCGCTGAATAGCTGCATCTCAACCCGAAAGGGAATTGACCGGGAATTAATGTCCCGGTATTGCCTGTAAGCAGATTTTTCATTACCACATTTTGTACAGATGAAAACCTTTGAAACTATGCTTTTGATCACCGGACTGATCGTAAGCGCAGCTGCTTTACGCGCATATTTTGTGGGTAGAGGGGTTGCCCGCAGATAGTGGATTTCCTGCGGAGAGTGGTTTCCCGCAGATTTTCGCAGATGAAACCGGAGATTTTCGCAGGAGGCGTTGAGTTTGGATTTTCCTCGTAGCCCAATGACTAAATGACCCCTAAATGACCCTTAAATGACCCAAATGACTCCCCAATGACCCAAATAACCTCCAATTACTTTCAAACGTTTAAACAACTTCTTTAGCTATGAACAACACTTTTGGCATCAAAGCCCTGGCACTCCTCATGTTGGTAGTGCCCACCATGACTTCTTGCGACAAATGCAAGGATGACAATGATCCCACCTTAAAGGAACAATTAGTGGGAGAATGGGAATTCAAATCCTTCACTTTCGATGGTGTAGAAGCCATCGGGTTCATTGTGAACAGTTCCAAAATGGAATTTGAAGAATACTCAGGCTCCAATGGCGATTTCGAGTGGTTCCTTTCTTATACAGATGGTTCCAGCGAAAATCAGACTGGCGATTATGAAGTGGATGAGGAAGACAAAGAGCTTGAACTTGAAAACAACGAAGGCGAGCGCATTAAGTTGGATATTGATTTGGACGGCGATGACCTCGAGCTTTCCGGCATCGTGGATGGCGAACGGGTGCTGATCAAAGCAGAGCGCGACTAATGCCTCACAAAAGCAGAACAACTTAGGATTGGTGAAATAAAGCCCGGTGGCCGCAATGGTCGCCGGGCTTTTGAGGACGTATCGCAAATCGCAAATCGCAAATCGTAAATCGCAAATCACAAATCATACGTCCCTACTTTCTCTCCACCCCATCTCCGTTGATCAGGTTACCAAAGAAGATAGCGTTGGCGAAGAGCCTGTTTGTGCCATACCAGAAGGCACGAAAATTGGGATTGCCCGGGAAACATATGATTTTTCCTTTTCCTTGTCCGAACACCACGGCCGCTGCGGCGCCGGAAGCCAGGGGTTTTTGTTTGGGGTGTACATATCCGGCCAACAGCGGATTCTGCGTAAGGATTACTGGTGTCGCGTATGGGTTTTTAGCAGTTTCCACAAACAAGGTTTCTGTGAGGAATACCTGCAATTTGGGTCTGCTGTAACCAAAACAAAGCGGGTGGGTAAGGTCCAAATCTGCTTCAAAGATTGCCCCGGGCATGGTCCGAGCGCCGCGGTCTTCAGCCAGTTGACCGTATGGCCTGCGCTTGGCGCCATCTTCCGGGAGGTTCCGGAATTCCAGCGCAGCCAGTCCGGATGTTTTTAGCCAGCGCAGAGCGTTTCCGGTAGCTACAATGGTGCCGCCGTTTTGTACAAATGCCTTCATCTTATCTGCAGATACGGATCCATAA
>JAEUUS010000589.1 GCA_016787545.1 Saprospiraceae bacterium | reverse complement strand
TGAATGCCTGGCATCGGCGGCAACCCTGGTGGCAAAAGACAACAGCTACAAACCGGAGGAAGCCGAACTGCGACTAACCGATAACTGGCAAAACCGCTGGGTAACCCTCACGTATGTGCGCGTGCTGCCCGACAAAACCCGAGCCGACCTCGAAGCCGCGCTGGCGGCCGTGGGCGAAAAAGTTTCCAGACTTTCAGACGATGGGACCAAAACCGTTTTTTTTGCCCAACATATATCCAAAATTACCCCATATCCTGAACTGTTGGTCAATGAAATCGGCCTGGGGTTCCCCTGGTTCATCATTTGGGGACTGATGGCCTTTGTGGCATTGCTCATATTGTTTCCCTGTTTAAACTACGCTAATCTGGCCGTTGCGCGGGCGCTCGAACGCGCGCGGGAAGTGGGCGTGCGCAAGGTCATCGGCGCACGCAGCAGCGACTTAACCGGCTTATTCCTCACCGAATCTGTGCTCACCGCCATGATTGCCCTGGTGGTAGCCTGGGGGTTGCACCATATTTTGAATAGTTTCCTGCAACGCAAACTATTGTCGGAAATGAACCTGCGCGGCTCAGATCCCATTTCTTTCAAAACTGATCTGTTTGTCGGCCTTTGTTTTGTGGCTTTTGCCCTTTTGATCGGACTCCTTTCCGGTTGGTTGCCGGCCCGCCGGCTTGCCAAAATGCATCCCGCCATGGCCATTCGCAGTCAGGCCGGCGATGCATTCGGACGGCAGCGACTGGGTTGGCGGGCGGTTATGACAGTGGGGCAATTTGCTGTTTCGCTGATTTTTATGATTGTGGTAGGCGGCATTTGGCGGCAGCTGGATTTTTTCACCGTAGCCGATTATGGATTCCAAAAAGAAAACCTGCTCACGGTACCGCTCTACAACAACAAACTGGAAACCATGCGCTCGGCCATGGCACAGGATCACCGGGTAAGCGGCATTTGTGCCTCCTCCATACTTATTGCCGGCAACAGCATGCAAACCACAGCCTTACAACGCAAACCCGGCGCAGAGGGCCAAAACATCGCCATGCTGGATTGCGACCCGAATTATGTGCCGGTCATGAACCTGCAACTCGTGGCGGGAGAAAATTTCGGGCCTCAAGGCAGCCAAAATGACAAAAATACCCTGTTGCTCAACGAAAAAGCCCTGCCCCTTTTCCAGTTGGGCACACCCGCCGAAGCCGTTGGACAAACCCTTTGGCTCAACGACACCACCCCGATGCGGGTAGCCGGCGTACTGGCCGATTTCCATTTCCGGCCCATGAAAGAAGCCGTTTCACCCCTGGCCATCTTCAATCGACCTCAAAATTGCGGCATGCTGCAAATCCGCCTCGTTCCCGGCGATCCGCGCCAGCAAATAGCCGCCCTGGAAAGCATCTGGAAACAAATAGACCGCAACCATCCGTTCGAGGCCGTTTTCATGGAAGAAAAAATGCGCGATGCCTTCTCCGACATCGAGTTGCTTGGCGGCCTCATTGGTTTCTTTGCCGTGTTGGGCTTGTCGCTGGCCTGCCTGGGCTTATTAGGTATGGTGGCACACACCGTTGGCGCCAGAATCAAGGAAATCGGTATTCGCAAAGTGCTGGGCGCATCTGTGGCACAGGTTGTCCTGTTGTTATCAAAACGTTTCCTATGGATGCTCGGTGCAGCCATGCTCATTGCCCTGCCCCTCGGTTGGTATCTGTCAGAAGCGCTCCTCAGCAACTTTGCTTACCACGTAAGCCCGGATTGGATCATGCCGCTGAGCTGCGCCGGCATCATGTTGATTTTTGGACTGCTCGCCGTTGGCATCCAATCCATCCAGGCGGCCTTATCCAACCCCGTCGAAACCCTCAAGAGTGAGTGAGGGCGGCATTCAAAAACCTGTGTGGAATCTCCAATGACCCCAATCCCCAAAAATCCTTCGCGCCTTTGTGCATTCGCGTCTTTGAGTTTACCTTAAATCCTTCTTCTCAGCTATGATACAAAACTTTATCAAAATTGCCCTCCGAAACCTCTCCAAAAACGCCGGTTATACGGCTATTAACGTCCTGGGCTTGTCCATCGGCCTTTCTGCCTGCCTGCTGATTGGTTTGTGGGTGGTCGACGAAATGACCTACGACCAATTCCACGAAAAAGCCAACCGGATTTACCGGACCCATGGCGACGTCCGTTTCAGTGGCGCAGATTTGAGCATGTCCTGCGCTCCTGCACCCATGGCTGCCACGCTGAAAAAAGACTATCCTCAACTGGAGGAGGTTTGCCGGATTTGGGACCGCGGTTCTCTGCGTGTACAAAAAAACGAAGAAGTTTTCACCGAATCGAAGGTAATGGCCGTCGACGCATCTGCCTTCCAGGTATTCACTTTTCCACTCATGGAAGGAAATCCCCAAACAGCCCTCGCCGAGCCCAATACCGTAGTTATTTCCGAACGGGTAGCCCGTAAATATTTTGCCGACAAAAGTCCTGTCGGAGAATCTTTGAAATTCAATGAAGACCTACAGGTTAAAATAACTGGTGTGATGCGAAATATCCCGAAAAATTCGCACATACAGGCCGATTTCCTGATTTCCATGCTCAGTTATGAAGACCCAAAAAATAATGAGTGGCTGAGTTTTAATTATGCCACTTACCTCCTGTTCCGGGAAGATGCACGCCCTGAAGCTTTTGCCGCTGAATGGCCCAAAATTGTTAACCGCTACATTGGCGCAGCTGCCGAAAAATTGCTGGGTCAACCCTGGGAGGAGATGGAAAAAAATGGCACCAAAGTAGTACTGGGCATGATGCCTATTACCGACATACACCTGCATGGCGGTAACCGGAATGGCGACATTTCCCCCAACGGCAGTATAGCTGTAGTGAGGGTATTCGGTGCAGTAGCCCTGTTCATCCTGTTGCTGGCTGCTGTCAACTTCATGAACCTGTCTACCGCCCGCTCCACGCAGCGCGCACGCGAGGTGGGTGTTCGCAAAGTGATGGGTTCCGGCAAAAACCAACTGGTGGGCCAATTCCTTACAGAATCTGTACTGCTCAGTACCCTGGCCGGCTTGCTGGCTCTGCCTACCGTTTGGCTCACCTTGCCCGCTTTCAATTTGTTTTCCGGAAAAGAAATTGTGTTCAACCCGATTCAAAACCCGACTTTGCTGCTCGGCGCCCTGGGCTTTATCCTGCTCACAGGCCTGCTGGCCGGCATTTATCCGGCTTTTGTATTGTCAGGGTTTCAACCCATTAAAGTGCTTAAATTCAATCCATTAAGCGGAGGAGGGCAAAACAGAAGCTGGCTGCGCAACGGCCTCGTTACCTTTCAGTTTGTTACCTCCCTGGTACTAATTATCGGAGCGCTTGTTACCTGGCAACAAATGGATTTTATCCAGCATAAAGACCTGGGATTTGACCGCTCTCAGGTGCTGGTGGTAACAGAAGCAGAAACCCTTGGCTCCAAAGCTGCCACCTTCAAATCAGAGGTTCTATCCCTGCCCATGATAGAAAGTGGTACCATTTCTGGCTTTTTGCCCACCAACGACCACCACAGCGATCAAGTGTTGTTTAAAGGAATTCCCTTTGTTCCGGAGAACGGACTTTCCCTGAACACCTGGTGGGTAGACGGAGATTATCTGAATACGATGCGCATCAAATTGCTGGAGGGGCGCAATTTTGACAGCAAGGCTCCTGCCGACAGCAATGCCGTAGTAATCAACCGCTCGGCAGTCAGGGCTTTTGGGTTCAAAGAGCCTATCGGGCAGAAAATATACCGACTCTCAAACGTTGAAACCCAAGCTTACGAAATACTGGAAGTGGTTGGCGTTGTAGACGATTTTCACTTTGAAAGCCTGCGGGATGAAATAGAGCCACTGATATTTTTCCGGGGTGATTATCCGGCCAGCATTTCCTTCCGACTCAAAACAGACGACCTGAGTGCCAGCATTGCCGGGATCAAAAAGATATGGGAAAAAACCACTCCCGGCCTGCCCTTCCAATATGAATTTATGGATGAGCAATTTGACCGACAGTACCGCAGCGAACACCGGGCCGGTACCCTGCTCCTCAGTTTTGCTATCCTGGCAATTTTCATTGCCTGTTTAGGGCTGTTTGGCCTGGCAACCTTCACCGCCCAGCGGCGCACCAAAGAAATTGGCATCCGGAAAGTACTCGGCGCTTCAGTGACTGGCATCACCGGGTTGCTGGCCAAAGATTTCCTGAAACTGGTGCTCCTGGCCATCCTGATAGCCACACCCCTGGCCTACTATTTCATGCAACAATGGCTGGCAGATTTTGCTTACCGCATTGCATTGCATTGGTGGATGTTCGCTGCAGCCGGACTGACTGCGCTGGCCATAGCCTTCCTCACGGTGAGTTTCCAAAGCATCAAAGCCGCGTTAATGAACCCGGTTAAAAGCCTCAGAAGCGAGTGAGGATGTGTTTCAAAAATCTGTGCGAAACCACCTGTGCGAAACCATTAAATTCTATCCCCATGATACAAAACTTTATCAAAATTGCATTCCGCGACCTCTGGAAACAAAAAGGACTAACCGCCATCAATATCCTGGGCCTGAGTATTGGTCTGGCTTGTTTTGCCTTGTTTCTATTATACACGGTGAATGAATTGAATTACGACCGGTTTCATGCTGACAGTGAGCGGATTTACCGGGTATATCGCTGGTCGGAGGCCATGCGGGGAGAAAATACCGAGGGCGATCCTTACCTGCCCATTCCACTGGCGCCTGCGTTGAAATCCGATTTTCCGGATGTGGAAAAAGCCGTGCGTTTGCGCGCCTGGGGAGAAGATTTTATTCGTGCCAACGGCATGGTCACACAAATGGATGTCTATTTCGCTGACCCGGATTTTTTTGACGTGATGACCTTCCCATTCAAATACGGCAATGCTGCCACAGCATTGACAGCATTGAACAGTCTGGTGCTTACAGAAAAAACGGCCCTCAAACTTTTTGGTGAATCAAACCCCATCGGACGCGTGCTTGAAATCAAAAACGGCGATCAGTTCGTGCCTTTCACCGTTTCAGCAGTAGCCGCAGATTTGCCTTCCAATTCCACCATAACCTTCCAGATTTTGGGCAATTTCGAGTGCCTGAAAAACAACCCCCGTATGACCAAACGCTGGACCAACTGGAATCATTCGGCGTATTTTACCTTCGTTAAGCTCCGGCCGGGCAGCAATCTGGCCAACGATGCCTCCCGCTTGCTCCAGTTCCGTCGCAAATACTATCCGGAAGAAGAGCAGGAACTCCGCAAGGAAGGCTTCTGGACCGCCTCAGGCGCACCTATCACCTACCGTTTTCAACCCATCCGGCAGATGCATACCCAAACGATGGTGGCTGGAGGCGATGTGCCCCCGGTGGAGCCGCGCAGTATTTGGACCCTCTTAGGCATTGCTACCGGCGTATTGGGCATTGCCTGTGTCAATTTCACCACCCTCGCTATCGGGCGCTCTGCCGGGCGCGCACGTGAGGTGGGTGTACGTAAGGTAATGGGCAGTGACCGCCGACTCCTGGTGGGTCAGTTTCTGACAGAATCCATGCTTCTGGCCACGATTTCGGGAGCATTGGGACTGCTTTTGGCCAGGGTTTTATTGCCGTCTTTTAATGAGCTGGCAGATCGGGAGCTGGTTTTTTCCCTGCAACAATTTCCTGAATTAGCCTGGTTCATCGGAGGGATTATACTGGTAACAGGCCTTGTTTCCGGTATCTATCCGGCCATGGTGTTATCCGGTTTCCGGCCGGTAGAAATACTGAAAAGTAAAGTGCGCCTCGGCGGCTCCAATCTGTTCACCAAATCACTGGTGGCCGGCCAGTTTGTGCTATCAGTAGGCTTGATGGTGTCCACTTTTGTGATGTTGAAACAATTGTCGTTCATGCGCGGCAAAAACCCGGGATTTGACCGCGAAAACGTAGTGATGGTGGATGCTACAGGAGCAGATACCAAACGTATATTCCCTTTGTTCAAAACGGCTGCTCAAGCTATTCCGGGGGTACAAGGGGTGTCGGGCGCCGAAATAGGCCTTGGCGCCGGACAAGGCTGGAGTCGCTCCGGTTGGGACGACAATGGTGCACATCGGGAAGTATTTGAATACTTTGTAGACAAGGATTTTATCCCGGTACTGAAAATGGAATTACTGGCCGGACGCAATTTTGAAGCCGGTAATACCCTCGATACGGTCAACTCCGTGATTGTAAACGAATCGCTGGTGCGGACCTTCGGCTGGACCATCCAATCTGCCCTTGGGCAACCCTTAACCGGATATTACGAAGATCCTAAAAAAGCCCTTCCGGTAGTGATCGGTGTGGTCAAAGACTTTAATTACCTGTCGATGAAGCAAGAGATCAAGCCCCAGATGTTCCACCAGTTTTCCGATTATCAACCCTTCCGGTTTTTTGTACGCACTGGCCCCGGCGACCCATCCAAAACCCTGGATGCCCTGAAAAGTGCCTGGGTAGGTGCAGAGCCTGTAATCCCCTTCCGGTATCATTTCCTCGACGAGCGTTTGGACCAGTTTTATGCAGCCGAAAAACGTTTGGGCAACATCATCTCCTGGGCAGGGGGCATCTCCATTTTCCTGGCATGTCTGGGATTACTGGGCCTGGCAGCACTCGCCGTAGCCAATCGGACCCGCGAAATAGGCATCCGAAAAGTACTTGGCGCCAGTGTTGCCGGAATCACAGCCTTACTGGCCAAAGATTTCCTGAAGCTCGTTCTGCTGGCCATCCTCCTGGCCTCCCCCATCGCCTATTATTTCATGGAAAAATGGCTTGCCGACTATGCTTTCCGCATCCAAATGCAATGGTGGATGTTTGTTGGCGCCGGTGTGCTGGCCATTGTAGTGGCAGCCTTCACGGTGAGTCTGCAAAGCATCAAAGCCGCGCTGGAAAACCCGGTTAAAAGCCTCAGAAGTGAGTGAGCTATTCACGGTGTAAGTCACAATCAGGATAAGGTGAACCACTAAGTCACAAAGGGCACAAAGAAGATAGACTTTAGGAAATTTGTGAAATGCCCGTAAGTCAGTCTTCTTTGTGACTTTGTGGTTCAAAAAAACCTTTGTGCCCTCCGTGACTTTGTGGTTCAAAAAACCTTTGTGTCCTCCGTGACTTTGTGGTTCAAAAAACCTTTGTGCCCTATCAACTTCAAATCACAAGTATCTTCGCGAAAAACTAAGTCTAAGTTTTCGTGAACCACATCCCTGCCCTCGCCGCCCAACACTTCAACCTCCAGGCCACCGCATCCCCACTCCCTGGTGAAATAGACCAGAATTTCCTGCTCCAAACCGCTGATGGTCAAAAATTCACCCTCAAAATTGCCCATCCGGACACTCCGCGCGAATACCTGGAGTTTCAGCACGCACTCATACATTGTCTGCATGCAGCCAATCTCGGGCTCGCCATTCCGCTGCCATTGCGCTCCGTTCAGGATCAGGAAATCGTGGACCTGCCCGGCCCGCAATTCCTGCGTGTGCTCCACTGGATCGAAGGGCGCTGCTTAGCCGAGGTAAACCCCCATACCCCCGAACTGCTCGAACAGGTGGGCGCCATGTGTGGCAAACTCAGCCGGGCACTTGAAGGTTTTGATCACTCCGCCGCCCATCGTTTTTTGAAATGGGATGTGTCGCAGGCAGAATGGACCGCCGCGCATGTTCACTTGTTTGACGACCCCGCCCAACAGGCACTGGTACGTTACTTCTACCAACTTTTTGCCGATTCGGCCACACTGGAACTCCGCCAAAGTGTGTGCTACAACGACGCCAACGATTACAATATCCTGGTTAGTCACGATGCCCTGCACCCCACCGTTCCCGGCGTGATTGATTTTGGCGATGCCGTGTACACCCACACCATCAACGATCTGGCCATTGCCTGTGCCTATTGCGCTATGCACAAACCCGATCCGCTCAGTGCCATTGCTGCTCTGGTGCGGGGATACCACGCCCAATTCCCGCTCACCGAAGCTGAAGCCGGGGCACTGTTCGCGCGTATAGGCGCACGATTGCTGATCAGCGTAACCTGCTCCGCTCAAAACCGGGTGGAAAATCCGGAAAATACCTATCTCCAGATCAGCGACCAACCGGCCTGGACACTGCTGCAACAATTGCGCAATATCCCTCCGGCCCTGGCTCATGCCACCATACGCCACGCCTGCGGGTGGGAGCCCTGCCCGCAACAACAAGCCTTCCGGCAATGGCTGCAATCCGCCCCTCCCGTGCATCCGTTGGTAGCTACCGATCTGCAGGCGCCTGGAGTGGTATGGCTCGACCTCAGTGTGGGCAGCCCGGATCTGGGCAATTACGCAGACATTGAAGACGCCGACCGGCTCCACCGCCGCATTGCGGAGGCGCAGGATGGCGCACCTGGCATTGGCCGGTACAACGAAGTGCGTCCCTTTTACACCACCGATGCCTATGCCGTTCATGGCAACGACGGCCCGGAATGGCGCAGCGTTCACATCGGTTTGGATGTGTTTTTGCCGCCCGGAACGCCTGTTTTTGTGCCGCTGGCGGGAAAAATTCACAGTTTTCAGGATAATGCCCACGAACGCGATTACGGTCCAACCATCATTCTGGAACACCAAATACCCGGCGAACTGGTGTTTTACACCCTCTATGGTCACCTCACCCGCACCTCCCTGGAAGGCAAAGCGGTAGGCCAAAGTATAGCCGCAGGCGAGTCCTTTTGCCAGATTGGGCCCATGCCGGAAAATGGCAACTGGTCGCCACACCTGCACTTTCAGGTCATACTCGATATACTGGACAAAACCGGCGATTATCCCGGCGTGGCTTTCCCAAGTCAACGCGCGGTATGGACCAGCCTTTGCCCCGATCCCTGGCTGCTGCTCACGGGCCAGCCTTCCCCGCCCCCGCCGCCGCAATGGAGCGCCGAAGCCATACAAGAGGCCCGAAGTGCGCACCTGGGAAAAAACCTGAGTTTATCGTACCAGCGTCCGCTGCACATGCTGCGCGGCTGGCGACAATACCTGTTCGATCATCAGGGCCGGCGTTATCTGGATACGGTGAACAATGTAGCGCACGTGGGTCACGAGCATCCACGCGTGGTGCGCGCAGGTCAGCGCCAAATGGCTGTTTTGAACACCAATACCCGCTACCTGCACGAAAACATTGTGCGTTTCAGCGAGGCCCTGCTGGAAACCTTTCCGCCAGAGCTTTCGGTGGCTTTTCTGGTGAACAGTGGCAGTGAAGCCAACGAACTGGCTATGCGTCTGGCCAAAACCTACACCGGCCAGCGCGATATGCTCACTGTGGAAATTGGTTATCACGGCAATACCCAGGCCTGCGTGGATGTGAGTTCTTACAAGTTCGACGGGCCGGGCGGCTCGGGCGCGCCTGCGCATACACACGTGACCCCCATTCCGGATGTCTACCGCGGCCTGTACCGGGGCAACACACCTGAAACCGGCCTGAAATATGCCGCTCACACAGGCGAAACCCTGGCAAAACTGCGCCAGGCCGGGCGTGG
>JAEUUS010000568.1 GCA_016787545.1 Saprospiraceae bacterium | reverse complement strand
GACCAGCACATTAGATTCGTCACGATAGCCCAATACAGTGTAAAGTGGCATTTTATAATACCTGCCTACAGAAGCGTTCAACTTCCATTTTGGCGCCAGCGCATAGCTGACACTAACCCGCGGACTAATGGTATTCAACGGATTGGCGCCATCGTCGGTAAAGGTGTTTCCATCCAATCGTACACCGGCAGAAACGCCCAGTCGTTCATTCAAAAAGGTGCGATTTACCTGTCCAAACACCCCGAATTTGATAAAATCAATGGCAGTGCTGAACCTTGATTCAATAGCTGGCTGAATGATATTTCCCAGAGAATCCCGGATTTCGGCACGGATACGGGTGTATGCGTTGTTGTTATACTTTACATACTGCGCCATGGCGCCGGCGCTGAATTTCCAGTTGCCCGAGTAGCGGTTGAAATCAAAACGCAGTTTGTTTTCAATTTCCTGACTCTTGATGCCCAGCACGCGTTTGGATTCATCCTTTTGTTTGCCATCATTGTTATCCGTAAACTGATCGAGCTGATTATCCAGCATGTTCCGGCTGAAGGTCAAATTCCAAAAACCATTGTTGATCAGGCGTTTAAGGGTAAAGCCCTGGGTGTAATTCCACTGATTAACGCCGGGCACGGAACTCAGAATATACAAGTTTTCAGGTGTGGCATCCTTGGGTGCTTCAAAGTAAAAATCGTCGATGGCGCCAACTCCGAGTGCCGTAAAAGTGGTTTTGGCGTTGATCTTGTGGGTAACTTTATACTGAAAATCCCAATAATCAGGGCGAATAGGCAGACCGAGTGCTTCAAACAGGAATTGAAGATATGAGCGGCGCGCGGAGGCTAAAAAGGTGGTATTTCCATTCTTTTTGCCCAGCGGACCTTCCAGCGTGAGGGCTGTTTCGGAGGCGCCTACGCGCACGTTGCCCTGTACACGACCGGGATTACCATCTTTTTGACGGAACTGCAAAACGGAAGACAAGGTGTTGTCGTAACGCGCATTGAAAGCGCTGCTGGCCAGGGTTGCATCTTCGATAAACGATACATTCAGGATGCCTGCCGGACCGCCTGCTGCGCCCTGGGTGGTGAAGTGGTTGATGATGGGTATTTCCACGCCATCCAGGTAAAACACGTTTTCACTCGGGCCGCCACCGCGAATAATCAGGTCGTTGCGGAAACCTCCACCGGTACCTGCCACGCCGCCCACGCCAGGCAGCGCTTGTACTACCCTGCTGATATCAAAATTACCTCCGGGATTGCTTTTGATCTCCTCCACAGAAACATTTTGAATGGATAAAGGCGTTTCAGCCGAAGCAATCCGCACTGAGCGGTTAATCGTAACTTCAACTTCGCCGAGGGTGGTACCTTCCGGCTCCAGTTCGAAGTTGAGCTGATTAGCGTTGCCGGTGTTCACTACCACATTGAATTTGGTTTGGGCGCCATAACCAACATAACTGGCTACTACATTGTAGGATTTGGGAGGAATACCGGAAAGCCGGAAATTGCCGTCGACATCGGTCACAACACCCAGATTGGTGCCTTCCAAACGGATAGCAGCGCCAATAAGCGCCTCCTGAGTGAGTTTATCCCTGACTGATCCTGTAATTATCCCGGTATTCTGTGCTGTCAGCACTGCGGATAAAAAAGTTAGTAAAAATAGAATGGATGGAATTCGCATGATTTGGATAAAAGCTAGGTGAAGGCCAGTTGAACAAAGCGGCAAGCTTTTTGTTTGTATGAAATAAAACTTTTTTGAAAAAATTAAAACGACATCAAACCAATCATGCGTGCAGAGTTCATACGCAAACTAATGGATCTGGTGGAGGACTATGAAATGGCTGGGGGCCAGACAGAGGAATTTGACCAGGAGGACTTCAGCAGTTGGCTGCTCACCAGACATGAGCGCAAGATACCAGCGGCAGCGCCCAATCAGGGACCGCCAGTCAATGGTTTGATAGCTATGTACCTCAGCTTTATGTCGAGGTACGCTCAGTTTTACAGCCGTCGGGTTTTTCGCGATTCTGCCATCTATTCCGACGACGACTGGGGCGTCTTGGTATCCCTTTATCCATTTCAGAAAATGAAAAAAACCGAGGTCATGCGCAAGTGCATCATGGAAAAATCGTCGGGCAACGAAGTGCTCAAACGCATGCTCAAACAAGGATTGCTTCAGGAAGAGCTGCACCCCAGCGACCGCCGGTCGAAGCTGGTTGAGTTAACCGCGGCAGGCAGACAGGCATTCGAATCGGTGCAATCCGGCATTGCCGGGCTGGCCGGCGTGGTGGTTGGCGATTTAGCCGAAAATGAAAAACTGCAACTGCTGGAGCTACTGAACAGACTACACCGGTACCACAAACCTATTTTCGAGGAAGCCGACGGCCAGGAAATTGAACAAATGCTTGGAGTGACTCATTAGATCCGCGTCAGGCAAATATTGGAATCCTCAGTCGGCCCTTTTTTAGCGCCTGACCTTCTGATAAAAAAGGGGAAAACTCCAGGACCTCCCAATTTTAACATTTAGATCTCTTATATACAACGGAGCCACAGCATCCAGCCAGATATAAAGCCTGGACTTTTCCGCATCCCATGCCCATATCTGAACCAGTCGAAGTTGCGTTACATTTTCTGATTTCACCTTGGGAGGGATTATGACAGTATATGTTTCATAGGTTTCGGGGTCGAATTCCAAAAGAGAATCCCTGTTTACCAGCATATTTTTTCGATCGGCCATAGACAGTTTATGTTCCATTCGGCTGTCGTAAAAAACGGCGCGGCGTTTGTTTGCAAATACCTCTACAAAGTGTTGGTATGGATGCTCAAAACCTGGCGTTACTTTCACCAGGGAATCTGGCTCCAGGAATATGGTGGTTTGCTCAGTAGCGCCGCTAAATGTCTTTTTAGCTAAGGGGATATTTTCACTTTGAAGATTTCGCGGTTGGTTGCTTGGTTTAAACCAAAAAAATGGCATAAATTCCGGGTAACCATTGTCATCGTAACGTTTATTGTGAAAAACCGGAGCAATACTTAATACCTCTGTTCCCCACTTTGCTTTTTTCTTGTTGTAATACACTAATTGCCTGACTCGCCAGTAATTAAATTGACGTTCAGGATCAGGCTCCTGATAAGCAAAAGCTATCTTTTCCTCAAATGTTACTGGATCAAAATGAATGATTGTATCTATCCTATCATCCAGATATTTATCCTCTGGTATGGTGCACTCCGGATCTTTGTACACAGGGAGTTTTCCAGACATGAAGGCATCATACACCAGTTCTGCCAGCAAAGGACTTGAATAGCTTAGCCCGCCATGATGAAGTGGAACGTGCTTTACAGTAATCACCCCGGAATCCCATTCTTTGGATAATGGCATATCCATTTCCCAATCCTGCGTGATATACGCGGCCCAAACAATATTGGGATCATCTAATATTTTGGATTGGGCAAACAAGTAAAGGGGGCTTAAGGCAAGGCATAAAAAAAAACATTTCATGATGTAAAAGGATAGATTCATTAAGCAGGTGGATCAAACGCCGGATTTCCCAAAAATATTTTCCCTTCAAGGCAGCGAAAAAAAACACCTGCACGTTCCAGTAGTATCAATCGCGAAAAACAGTTTTTGCGATGAGAAAAAGCAGGTTTTTTTAGTTGGTTTTGTTTGTTGCAAAAGGCACGCTGTAGAGCGTGCCTTTTGTATTTTTAGCCCCTCAATTCTGCAACCAACTCGATCACCATGAAAAATATCTTGTCTGCTCTTGCCATTTTGCTCTGTTTTTTCCCATTAATGGCTCAAAATGAGGCGCCTGTTATCCAATCCTTATCCCTTGTTCCGGACTGGGACAATCAAATGTTGTCTGTTCAATATGTAGTTACGGATACCGAAAACGATCCATTGGAAATAAGTATTCAATTTTCCACCACCAATGGAAAAACCTACTCGGCAACGGGTATGGTTCCGGTAACGGGTGATGTTGGGTTCCCGGTTCTGCCCGGCG
>JAEUUS010000477.1 GCA_016787545.1 Saprospiraceae bacterium | reverse complement strand
GTTCTGCGGATGACTCAGAGAAGACAGGGCTGCGTTGATGGAAGGATCCGGGAAGGCCAGGTTGAACGACAACCAGTTCCAGCCAAAGCCCAGAGGCACTTCGCGGAGCACGAGGTTGTAGGTATGGATCACCTGTGGATTTAACGGATCACCGATCACATCGTCAGGCTGGAAGAGGAAATAATCCTCCAGCACAGCATAACGCAGGCAGGCAGAGGCGTCCCAGATTTCCAGGCGCAATGGCTGCAATACGTGGTTCGGGTTGCCGTAGATAGTCAGGTATGCCAGGTATTTGTTCACCTGTGGTACATACTGCACATTGGCGCGGCCCACCAGGGTGTCGCCGATGAATGCCACCACCATGTCTTCCACATCGGTAGATACTTCGCCTTCGATGTTGAGCTCCAGAACCATGTTTTCGGTGTTCTCATAAAGACTACCGTTCAGGTCCCAGCCTGGAGGACGGCAAACCACCCGCACGCCAAATGGCAAGCTTTCGTCGCCGCCCATAAAGAATGGGTTTTGACCGGTATTAGTGTGCAGGGTAATAGAATCAGACCACAAGCCGAATGCCAGGGATGAATCCACGGTAAAGGTGATGGGTCGGATTTCATTTGGCGCCAGCGTACCCTGATTTGGTACAACGTGTACGTAATCAGGTATATCCTCAATGGTAAATGGGGTAGGGTAGCCGCCCCGATTGTGGATGTTGGCCGTAATGGATTTGGTCTGATCCTCGTATTTGGTCATGCCAATACTATCGGTCAGCCAGGCCAGTTCGTTGCGGTCTACGTAAAACTCCCATTGTTCGTACACCAGCTTATTGCCTGTTTTGTCCTCAATTTCGTGCAGTTCAGCGCGCAGGATCTTGTTTTCGAAGAACTGATTCTGGAAGTTTGGATCCAGGATGATTTTGTTCTCGTAACAGGTAATGTCGATGTCAATCGGCTGATTGGTGGTAGCATCAAACAGCAGGACATTATCCACTGGATTGATTTTCGCGCAGTTGATATGCTTGTTGAAGGAAAAAGAGATTTCGTCTCCAACATTGTACACACCATCAGCCGGTTCAGGCACACCAATAAGGCTTGGCGCCTGACGTTCGATGCGGCCTTTGATGACATGGGAAATGCCAGGTTTGTCGGATGCATCGCCGGAGCAAACGGCCACTGCGCGGATTTCATATGGGCCATCAGACAGACCGGTTGTATTCCAGTAGAACTGCGTGAACGATGTGCCGAGATCTGCTTTTTCAATTTCGGCGCCAGGCTGAATCAGGTTGATAAGTGAGTCAACCGGAGGCACTATATTTATCCAGGCTCCCGAACCGTCTGAAAGCCGGTATTGAACCCTCACTAACTCAAAATCATCGTTTGATTTGTCGTATCCGGAAACTGTGATACGCATCACATCATCGGGGCCCTGTGTAATTGGGTCCGGAAATATTACCCAGTCCTGCTTTGGATCGTTAATGTCCACTTCACTGCATGGCTTGATAAAGTGTACACTAATGTATTGGGCAGAGTACAAAATCGTGTCTGCATCTGGCAATAAACCGAGTGCGTTCGCGCGTTCGTCTTCACAAAGTGAATAAAATACGATCTCCAGGCTATCGTAATTATATTCTTCTGGTCCACGCTCTACCGTAATTGTAACATCCAGCGGCTCGGCCTGATTGGTAGCAGGATCAAAAGGAATGGCGTAAAATATGGGTTGGTCAAGTGGAGCTCCATTTAAAGAAATTTTAGCGCCATGTGGATTGCTCTCCGGACCCGCGGTAAGTGCATAAGTCCAAGTTTCATTTGTTTCACTTTGATTGCCAAGTGTAAATTTGAATACAGCCGCCTCATTGGAAGGTACATCAACTGCTATGGCGCCACTACCATCTCTAAATTCCATACTATTCCCTTCACGGTGAGCGGTGTTGGGTTCCCATGGGCAACTGGTTTGACCGGCTACCGTTTTAAACACCGGTGTTTTATACACAGAATCCATGGCAATATCAATGGAAAAGGCATCGCCCGGATCATTATCTGCCAGTACAAAACCAGTAGTTACACTTCTTTCAGTACCATTTTCAGTAGTAGTACCCTTAACGCTTTCAATGGTAGTGTGGATAACACCGCCCAATACCACGCCTGCAGCCACTGCAGAAATGATCATATCAACATTGAACAAGCTGCCGTTTTCAGTACCGTTCACAGTGGAACTTGAAGTGTCACTGGTTTCAGAATATTCATATTCTATACCACCATCAAATGAAACATTGCGTCTGAATTTTGCTGCGTTTTTCTGCAATTCATTGTTAGTAAGGATGGTATTCCACCTGGCAATAGATTGAATGCAGGTATCCCTTTTTTCAGGAGTGGTATTGGGGTCGTTAACGATTGCCTCCAGGTAACGCAGTACATTGTTTCTAATGTGATAGTCTGTGTACATGAAGGTGGTGCCATAGTTTTTGGGAGAAACCGACAACACTACCTCTACATTGCCTGCACACATGGCGCTGTCAAATTTTACATTATCTGCAAAACCAAAATCTACATTCAAGCCAGAACCAACAAATAAGTCGCCACCCTGAACATAACCACCCAAATAAGGCACATTAACCGCAGGCCCCACAATCAATTCATCAGCACTGGTAGAGATTCGCTCATCATAACTTTGGCACACTTCCAGGGTATTGCCATTTACCTTCTTGGTTGTGGTGATTTTGGTAATTTCAGGTCCTAATACACCACCAAATTCAAGACTCACTGGTCCGGCCTCAACAGAAACATTCGGTGCAAGGTCTATAATGGCGGTTCCCCCAAAACCATTTGCAGATTCTACAGCGAATGAAATGTTCTGGCAAATGGTCTGATTTTTTTCAAAATATGAATAACTTCCATCACCCGGTGGGTCCCTTAAAACCAAACTTGGAGTAGACGGTAGCTGAGTTGTAAAGGTGTTGGTTTTAGCAAATAGACCAGTCACCAATACCTGTTGTACAAAGCTGCTTTCATTGCCATTGATTGATTTGGCAACAACTTGTATGTTTTGCAGGTATGGGGCGGTAGAATTGACAATGCCTGCAGTAAATTTATACAGTAAAATGGGGCTGCTCAATACGGTGTCAACTACTGAACCAGCTGGATCGTTGATGATCCGCACATTTCCAGTATCCAATACGCAACCTTCCCCCAGATAATATTCAGTAAGGCTTATTGCAATGGTATAACTTTGGTTTTGCTCCAGAACCACGGTGGGACATGTAGGGCTGAAAGGATCAAGCCCGCCTACAATTTCCACCTGAGGCGGAGCATAATATATAAACTCTACCACGGTATCTGGAATGCTCCTTAAATCTACCTGCGTACCCCCCTGCGCCTGAAAAGCTGCATTAATTACAGGATCCGAGTGGGTTATTATGGCTACGGTAAACTCAATTGGGGGAAGATTAGGGAATTCATATTCTCCATCCACATTGTCGATCTCAACCGTTTTTGTAAAACAGTCGTCAATGGATCGAACTTCTACAATACAGACAGTCCCACTAGGGGTTCCTGGATTTGATAAAATCGATAATTTGCAGTCTCCTCCGGCTACTATCCCGCTTATTTTTCTGGTAGTAACATCATTAAATACTATGCCAGCTAAAGGGCTGGTCAGGTTGTTTACATCCCAAATAGCCGGAAAAAACTCGTGATCTTCAAACCTAGGGGTCAGAGTAGCAGTTGTCCCGGGTTCAAAGTCAATCACAAATTTACCCGTAGTATCTGTGTAGACAGGAGGAGAGAAAGATTCTCCATTAACCAGAATTTCTACGTTTTCGGCAAAACAATCAGTGTCTTTATATCGGACGAATCCGGAAACAGGAATTGTAGAACGATCCGTAAAATCAACCTGGTCAACCGAGGTTACGCTGGGGTTTAGAGTCACCTGACGGGTAGAGGGTGCAAACTCATGAGGGGTAGTATTTTGATTGGGTGCAAATACAGTCCATTCTGTACCAAAAGTCATCCCCCTTTCAGAAAGCAAAAATGAACCGGCATTGTTCAGTCTGTTGCCCGTTCCTTCATCCATAGCAAAGTATATGCGAAGACCTGGTTCCTGTGCATTTCTGGAATTTGAAGCATGCTCCTGAATTTTGGCAAGAGGCAGAATACTGTCGTAAAGCGCTACTTCATCTATTAACCCCCCGTAATGGTCAACAAAGTCTGTTCCAGACTTCCGGGCTCCCAGTACCCAGGGTTCAGATGGCTCAAGCCAGGTGCCGGTATAAGCAGGAAGTACTGCTTCGCCCAAGTCTACACCGTCTTTATATGCACGTATTTTCGTGGAAGACCCTGTGCTGTCGATGGTAAAGGCAAGATGGTGATAACCTATGCCTAATACACCAAAATCATGTGCCTGGTTGTTCAGTTTAACAATGATATGATTGTCAATGCCCACCGGCTCCAACATGAGTTGGAAAGAGTTACTCAGGTTCCAGCGCTTCGCCAGGATGGTTTGTATGCCATCCGGGCTTGCACTGTTTACCCAGGTTTCAAGAGTAGCTTTGGAGTTCACCGAAAAATCCGGCAAAGTGGCATAATCCATGTCAGCACGGGTAAATTTCAATGCCCGGTGCTCATAGAAAAACTTCATAGGTTCTGCCAGGAAGGTAATACCAGTTCCGTAGTTAGCAGATTCAATTCGGTAATAGCCATCTTCATTGGTCATTCCAGAGGTTCTTACCGGCGGACGATCATTATCAAAAATGGCCCCGCAAAAGAAAAAGCGTGTGCGTTGGATGACGTCAAAAGATTTGGATCCTTTTTGCTCATCCATTTTCCAGTAATACTTTAAGCCTTCTGTCAGAGAAGAAGCTGTACCTTCCATGATTTCTGGAATATCCAGCTCATCAAGCCTTTTGTGGTAAATACGTAATTCGTCCAACCGGCCAATCCAGTTGCCGGAGCTAGCGCGTTGCCCAACGTTAATGGCATTTCCATTGAGTATTGCAGCCCCAGATTTCAGATCCTTGAGTACTCCGTCCAGATATAACCTGTAATTGCCGTTAGAATAAGTAAAGGTAATTTGGTGCCATTCGTTTGGATTGGCATCATACATGCCCGTTAAAGTAGCGCCACCTGCGGCCACTTCCATTCCACCTGCTGCCAATGCCTTTATACTCAAACCAAAGTTGTTGACGTTCGGCGTCATGGTCATCATGGTTGGATTGTTGGATACATCAGTGCTCTTGATCCAAAAGGTAAGTGCCCAGGGAGCATCTGTGGTGGGTAACAACTCAAGGTTGGTAGCGCTGTCTGCTTCTACATACGCTCCATCATTTGGGCCAAAATAAGCCGAATAGCCCTGCATTGGCATGAGAGTTACCAGGGCATTTGGCACAGGATTGTTGTTCTGCGTTCGCACCCATCCCGTCACCACACCATTAGGTACCTGAAATCCCAGCGCCTTGCCGGGAGAACCTTCTCCATAGGCATTGATACCTCGTACTTCATATATGTAAGGCCGACCGGCAATCACGTTGAAGTCGTTGTAGTTCCGGGTGCTTTTGTCTACTTGAGCCAAATAAACGCCGTCGCGGTAAATCTTGAACCCGCCTACAGCAAAAGGTCCCAACGGATTAGGGCCCCAGGAAATCTGAATACGATCCAGCAATTCGCCTTGTGTAGCGGTGACAAATGGCGGAAAAGGTGCTACCAGAAATCCGGCCCAATAACCGAAGTTCATGTTGTTGTCGTCGCCAACTGCCGGACCAACTACCAGCTGACCAATAGTTAATTTGGTGCGTCGGGTGGCGCTCTTCATGCGGGCGCCGTTGCCGTAATTGATAAAGGCGGATCGGATGACCGTATCTTGAGCTACGGCAGAAAAACAACCCGGATCCCATGGCTGTGTGGGTTGCTGCCCCCACAACTCCGGTAGCGCCAAAAGGGCGCATATTAGCACGGCTATTGGCCGGCTTAGCATGATATTTTTCATGAAAAAATACGTTAGTGGATGGAAATTGTTTTACTCACGGGAACATGAATTGTCATGGTTATTTCCCGGTTCCGCTTATTTCCATGGCACTTATCCGCTTCGATAATGCCTCCAATTGGGCGCTGAATGCCGTTTGTTGCTCCAATAAAGTATTGTTTTTGCCTTGAAGACTGGCATTGGCTGCCTGAAGTTGTTGTAGTTCTTTGTTGAGTGTATTTACCTGGGCTTTCAAAAGCTCAATCTCGTTGTGTTGCATTTTTACCAGCTCATTGGTGTAAATGATAAACTTCTTGTAAATCAAACTATTAGGCCTGCCTTGTTCATCATAAAGTACCAGGTCTTTCATACCCAGGCTGTCGATTTCCTCAGCGATATATCCAATTTCCCACTTGTCGTCTCCTTCAGATATCCGGTTGTATATTCTTGGCTGTACTTTGAGCATTCGGGTAAAGTCAACCTGCAAGGGCTGGATATTGTATTTGTACCTGCGGGATGAGGTATTTACCCCAACTCTACCACCCTGAACATTTGACCGCCATTCCAGATTGTCACCATCAGTCATGTTTGGAGCAGAGGTTAGGTAAAAATCTTTTTCAATTCTAACCAATGAAGTATTAGCAGTTAATACGTTTTGGGCATTACACAAAAACCCAAAAGATCCATCAGCTGAACTAAACATGCCGGTGTCAAAACCAGTATCATCTTTAAATGAAAAACCGCCACCACCTTGAATAAAATCTGTCAAAATTCGAGAATCACTGGTAATATTTCCGCTGGTATAAGAGTTGCCATTAATTGTATTGCCACCATTAACCGTCTGTCCATTTGAAACGGTTTGGCCATTGGTAATGGTGGATGCTCCATTGATTTGCTGATTGCCGTTAACAGTATGGTCGCCAAATACAGATAAGGAATTCGTATTGGTTTGGCCATAAAGCTCGTTTAAGCCACTGCTCAGTTTTACTTTTTTTGCGCCACCGGCCCAAAGTTCAATGTTGTTACCTCCTTCAGAATACATACCACCGGCGTCATCCCCGATCGTATGAAAGGAGTATCCATTTGCAGTCGGTCCCTGACCGCCAGTTGCAGGCCCGCCTTTCGCCCGGAAAGCATCACCTATGACTGCACCTGTGCTTGGAAATATATTATTCTGGCCCACCAATCCCAAAGCATACGGTGCGTGCGTAAGCCTCGGCCTTGGTAACAGCTCTACGCTGGATGTTCCCACACTCACTCCAAGCCAATAAGGCTGATTGAACGGTGCAGTAAGCTGCAATTGAGGATCTGGATTTAAACCCAGAACCACACTATATACACCACCTACAATGGATATGTTTTCAATCGTTTCCTGGTGTACTTTGTCAGCTGGTGCTGTACTGGATTCGCTTTTCCACAAACGAAAAGTGAGTACATAGTCGTTGCCATCGTCTACCGCAGTACCGTCCGATTTGGTCAATACACCCTGAACAGAAAGGGTGGCTACCTGGGCTTGGGCCACCAGAGCCATGCCTAGCGAAAAAAAGACGGTGAGTGAAAGTTTTAAGGAACGGAAGGAGTACGAAACACTTTTCATAGTGAAAGCAGAATTGAGTGGAAGTTATTAGTTTGCAAGAGGATGGCCACTTCATAGACCATTTACTGTCAAAGCTAAGTGCACAAATCCGGCAACGTCTGGCAGAATCAGTGAAGCAGTACGTATCCACAGGGAAGGGCAGGTTTTTTCCAGTGAGGGAATTAGCCGTTGTTATGCCATAGTATTACAGCAAACTTGCAGGCATGATTGCAGTTGCGCCCGCGAAAAAGGTTTGTACAAAATGTGAAGTCGGCTATCTGGCGTTCTGGCCGATTCCACCTCTGCTATGCCGGCGCCGGTAACGCACAAGATCCTTGCTGAACTTTGAGTCAGCAGATTCCGGGCTAATTCCATACCGTTCGGCCCCTTCGGATAACGGTAATTGAGGATAATTAACGAAGGTTGATAGGCGCTGTTCGCCGCTGATAATTCCTCCGGGTTGTCCAAAGCCACTACCTGAAACTTAAGGTGTTCCAGATTTACCATCAGATCCAAGGCTATGACTGGATCGTCTTCGGCTAATATAATGACTGGGCTGAGCATGGAATCCTCTAAATTCCAAATAACCACCCAATGCTAAATGGTTTTTTCAGGGAGACTACCCTTACTTCCAGTAAAATGGCCTTAAAAATCAGTCTGCTATCGCTTTTTCAAAACTGATTCGGGTGGCATAGCCGGCAGCGCTTTGTTGTACCTCCAGATTGCCTTTGAGTTTTTTGCTCAGCATTTTGATCAGGTTGCTGCCAAATCCGGTTCCGCCGCTCGGTTCCGCACTTTGTCCGGTTCCATTATCAGCTACCTCCAGATGCAAATGATTTTTGGCATCTTTATGTAAATGGATCCGAATCGTGTTGGGCTGATCTGACTGCTGTTTGTTTCGGAAGGCATATTTGAGTGAATTGGTAACCAATTCATTGATAATCAATCCTAATGGAATGGCGGTATCTACATCGAGATACAAGGGTTCTACCTCATAATCCATGCGTATATGCCCTTCTTCCACGCCAAACGACTCTAACATGTTCTGACCGAAATGCTGCAGGTAATCCTTCATTTCTACCTTGGCCATATGTTCGCCCATGTAGAGTTTTTGGTGTATCAATCCCATGGCATCCACCCGGTTTTGCCCTTCCCTCACGGCATCAAGTGCGGTATCGTCGGTTATTTGTCTTGATTGCAAATGCAACAGACTCGACAGGATTTGTAAATTGTTTTTTACCCGGTGATGGATTTCTTTAATCAAGTACTCTTTTTCTTTATTTCGTTTGCGCAGTTTGGCAATCAGCACCAGCAGGGCAGCACCAGCCATCAAGGCCAAGCCCAATCCACCCAGGAGGGCCCAAAAACGGAATCGCTCTGTTTTAAGCTGCTCTTCCTGTAAAAGGATTTGAGCATCCTTTTTTTCCGTTTCATATTCGGTTTTTAATGCCTCAACCTGCTTGATTTGTTCTTCCGGAATCAGGCTGTCCTGATAAAAATCAGCGTACCTGGTCATGGCTTCGTAGGCCGCCTCAAAATTTTTTTTGTGGTATTCAATCAGGGCTGCATACCGCAAACCCACAGAATACTCATATCGGGCATTAAGCGCTTGGGAAAGTGCCAGCAACTTATCATTGTGAAACTTG
Source organism: Saprospiraceae bacterium (assembly GCA_016787545.1). GTDB lineage: Bacteria > Bacteroidota > Bacteroidia > Chitinophagales > Saprospiraceae > M3007. Next base: position 17,504 of record JAEUUS010000477.1, on the reverse strand, counting down.
GCTTTATCAGGCTTCTCCTGGTAGCAATAGTTGGCTGCCAGAAAAATATTGGCATTCATGTGTGCGTAAGAATTGGGCTGGTTTAATGTAGCCTCGTAATAAGGTAAATAACACTTTTCCGCTTGAAGGTAATCCCCTGCCAATTCGTGGGCATTACCCATCTTGGCCAAAACGCCAACTGCCCCCAATGTATCCTTTATGGACATGAACAAAGCATGACTAAATTGAAATTGAATCAGGGCTGAATCAAGCTTATTAAACTTCAGGTAATAAACGCCTTTCAATAATTCTGCTCTCGACCAACCACTCGTGTCTTTACATGCCTGGCATTGTGGAATGCCTTTACTTATATTTTGCAGTACCCCGTCATAATTATTGGTATTGGCAGAAATTTTGCCCAGCTGGAAATATATGCCACAAAGCAGTTTGGCATTATTGGCTTTTTCGGCCAACGACAGCCCAGCCAGTAAAACACTGGTGGCGCCATCCCAATCGCCGGCTACACCTTTTTCATAGCCTAATTTGTATAAGCTGTCAGCCTCAGATTTTTGACCGAAAAGGTTGGCAGAAAAGAGTAGAATCAGGATTAGTGGAAGATAGCGTATCATATTTTGTGCAGAAGATTCAAGAGCTCGTCTTTGGCTGGCTTATTGATTGGGATTTGCTTTTTATGGACAACAACAAATTGGTCGCCAATTTCCTCAATATGCCGAATATTCACAATATATGACCGATGTATTCGCATGAAATCTGACTGGCGCGACAAAGATTCAAACATCTGCTTAAGTGTTTGAGTTACCAGATACTCTTTTTCTTTCGTTGCCAGTTTGCAGTAATAATCGTCGGCTTCCAGCCATAAAATTTCCTGCAGGAAAATGCGCACCATCCTGTCTTTGACGCGAATAAACAATCGGTCGGAGTACAAATGGGCCTCCGATTCTGCTTTTTCCGGTTTGGTTTGCGGTTCTGTAACCGCCGGCTTTTGGGTTATGGCCAGTTCAATGGCGTGTTTGAGGTCTTTTCCTCTGAAAGGCTTGGATAAATAAGCGGCGGGCTGAGTGGATTTGGCCCGGTTGAAGGTTGCCTCATCTGCATTACTGGTTAAAAAAATGATCGGGACCGATCTGATTTCAAGCAGTTTACCCGCAGTTTGAACGCCATCCCATTGGCCCTCCAGCTGTATGTCCAGTATAACGAGGTCGGGCGTTTGTTCCCGAAAAGGAGCCAGGGCTTCTTCACCGCTTGCACAAGTGTGCGCCACCTCAAACCCCATATCTGCTAACCTGTCTTCCAAATCAGCCGCAATGATGGGCTCGTCTTCAACCAATAAAATGCTTATTTTTTTCATACCCGGGCAAAATTACCGCCTTTGGCGAAGCAACAATACTACTATCTTGCCCTTCTATTCAAATAAAAATGAATTTGGTACGAAAATGCTTTCAACCGGCGAATGGAATACTATTCGGGTTGCTGGCTATTGCATTAAATGTAGCCGCTCACCGCTTTCCGGCCAATACCGAGGCCTGGTATAGCCGGGGATTTTACCTCTGGGTTCGCAAAGCCTGGGAATGGCTTTTTGCCTGGATGCCCTGGCCGGCGTTCTACCTGTTCTGGATCTGTGCGGTAGCATATCTGGGCTATTTAGGTTACAAGACCTGGGCTCAAAAGAGCGCTGTGTCGCGCCTGGGGTATTTATTGGTGCGGCTGCTGGCCTTTTCGGGGTTTATGGTGGGTAGTTTTTTCCTTTTATGGGGCTATAACTATGCCCGTACTCCCTTGGCTAAACAACTTTTCCTCCAGCCCGAACCCCTTGATTCCCTGCAACTCTGGACAGCCCTGGAGCGCGAAACCTTTGAAGTTGCCCGATTCAGAACCCAATTGGCGGGGGGCGACACTTTGCCGCTGTCCGGACAACAATTGTGGCCGGTCTCCGTGGAGGATACTGTCCGGTTGGCCGTTCAGCAATGGCTGAAATCGCAGGGTTTTCCTGCAGACAGCAAGGTGCGGGGCCGCATGATCAAACCTGATGGACTGCTGTTTAGCTTCGGGGCTTCCGGAATTTACTGGCCCTGGGTGGGTGAGGGCAATCTGGAAGCGGGCATGCATCCATTACGCGTACTGCCGGCCATGGCCCATGAAATGAGTCATGCCTATGGATTTGGCGATGAAGGTGTATGTAATTTCATTGCCTATGCTGCTTTAGCCCGTCATAACAATCCTTATTTAGCCTATGTCGCCCACCTGGATTATTGGGGCGATTTGGCAAGAGCTTGCAGGCAACAATACCCCGCCAGGTTTCAGACATCCTTTTTGCCTCGGATCCCGGTTGGCATTTTGGCCGATGAGGAGGACATTCGGCAGCAACATGCCCGGTATCAGGAGCTGGCGCCTGCTATACGGTACCAGGTGTACGATTCCTACCTCAAGGCGCAGGGCATTGCATCGGGTATGTTGAATTACAATGAGGTAATTATGTTGGTGGAAGCCTGGCAAAGAAGAGGGTATTAAGCTACATTTGCCACATGAAATGGCCTTTTTTAGTGTATTTTATTGCCTTTCTGTTGATTTATGTGGAAAAATCGACGGCCCAGCCCTCAGCAGCTGCCCTTGGATTTGTGGATTACCCTAAGTATAAGGTTGAAAAATATTCTCTGGAATCGGGTTTGTCAAACCCACGGGTAAAATGTCTGTTGGAACACAGTTCCGGTTTTCTGTATGTTGGAACCGAGTTTGGCTTAAATCGGTTTGACGGATACGAATTTACGGTTTTTGATAATACCTACCTGTCTACTCCCAGGTTGTCGGGGGCTAATATTGGCCGGATTAAAGAAATCTGGGAGGGCCAGATATTAATTACGTATGGACGAGGTCGGGATTCCTTTGATGTACTGAACCCATATACACTATCGCTTCAGGTGGTATCCACCAGACCAGAGAGCGGATTTAAGGGGGTATTAGTTGGCGTAACTACAGACGAATCCAAAAATCCGTATTTGCTCAGCTATGACTCTTCAGGGTGCTACCTGTATGCACTCATGCGCGACTTAACCCTCCAAAACATAGCCTTCATACCGCAATCTACCGATTTCAAAAAAGTAAACCTGAGCTCCATTGAATTCTTTCGGTTTCGGGTGCAACAGATTGGTGGTGAAACTGTTTTTTGGGTGAGTAACAAGATATTTGGCTTGTTAAAAATCAGGACACAGGCTGGCGTTCCGGAGGTAAGTATGGTCCATCCTCCTTTGCATGTCCGGTGGAAGCCATACATCTGGGAGCTGGATAAAACAGGCAAAATCCGGATGGAGGAGCCCTTTGGACACCTGGTTTACCATTCCTCGAATTTGTCGGGCGAATCGCAAAGGCAGGCCACGGATTGGTATGCCTGCTACGGATACATGGATGAATCAAATAACTGGCTCCTGGCCGGGGCAAAGGGCCGGGCATTGGAACAGTACGAAAAGGGCGATGGATTCAGGATTGTGCTGAATAACGGTCGTGAATTGGAATTGCCCTATTCCTTTATATTCGATTGGAACACTCAGTTAGTATGTTCCAGCAGAAATTTCGAACAGTATATCTGGGTTGGCACCTTCGACGGATTGCGCAAAGTGACCCTCCAATCATCCAGTGTTAAACAACTGTTCGCCAGGCAGGTTGCTGATGGCGTTTATGGCAGTCGGATGCGTGGTATAGGCGGAAATGCTCAAGGCAACATGCTTTTTTTGCCTGAAAATGGCGATGCTTACTTCCAAAAAGGGGCCGACAAATGTGTTGTCGCCCTGCCAGAAAAATGGTCTACTGGCCGGATGGTTACAGTAGATGCTGATGGCAGTTTCTGGTGCTCAGGCGTCATAAATGGCTATGGTCTGGCTCGCCTGGATGCTAACGGGCAAAAATGGACTTATTACGCTTCGGGAAGCATTTATTCTACACATATTCAGAGCCGGAATGGTAAAATACTGGCCGCATTGACTGCCCGTGAAATGGAGGGGAAAGGTGGCGGACTTGAAATTATCAACCCCAGTACTGGTCAGGTTTCTTTGTTCAGAACAGCCGACAACCTTAACCCTTTCGAAAAAATTACGCCCATTTTCATGCTTGAAACCCGCGACGGGCTTCTCTGGGTTGCTACACCAAAAAGACTGTTCAAACTCAACCTTGCAAACGGCAGCTGCCAGCCATTCCCTGAGGAAAAGCAGTCGAGATCAGTATTGGAAAACCCAGATATCAGCGTCATGCTGGAAATGCCAGACGGCCAACTGATGCTGGGGTCTACCATGGGGCTGATTATCATGAATCCCAAAACAGGTGAAGCAAAATCTTATTCCAGAAACGACGGGCTATGCAACAACCTTATCTGCGGTATTTTACCTGGTGAAAACGGTAATTACTGGATCAGCACCTACAATGGGTTGTCTTGTTTCAATTACCCGGAACAGACTTTCCGGAATTACTACGTAGAAGACGGCTTAACCCACAATGAATTCAACCGATACTCCTTTTTTAAGGCCCCTGATGGCCAGTATTATTTCGGGGGTATGAATGGTGTGATCGGTTTTTCAGAAAAGGATTTGTTGCCATTGGCGGAACAGGCTGGTATGTTTATTTCCGAACTGAGTTTCTTCAAAGACAATGTGCTGCAAAGCTTTAGGGTTTGGGATCCCGCACAAGCCATCGTATTGCCCGCCGAGAATAGGTACTTGTCAGTCAAAGTTGGCGCTTTTAATATGACCAATGCTGCTGAAAATGTATTTGCTTACCGAATTGAAGGGCTTGACAAAGATTGGGTTTTGATGGGAAATCAGCATGAGTTCAGATTCCCTTTACTGCCGGCAGGTACATACACCCTGCGTATTAAATCGGCCCCACCTAATGGCAGCTGGTCTTCCAAAGAACTGGCCATTCCGCTCCTTGTTAAGGAGTTTTGGTACAAAACCTGGTGGGCTTATGTCTGTTATCTACTCTGCCTGGCAGGTGTGCTCTGGTTGGGCTGGATGTTCCAAAAAAGGCGGTTAAAAATGGAACACGAAAACCAGCAATTGAAGGAGGTTGATGGATTTAAGTCGCGGTTCTTTACCAATGTTACCCATGAATTCCGTACGCCTTTAACCGTTATTTTGGGTGTAAGTGAACAAATAGAAGGTCAAATCCAATCTGTAGAACTGAAATCCAAACTTGGACTGATCAGACGCAATGGCCAGAACCTGCTTCGACTGATTAACGAAATCCTGGATTTGGCTAAACTGGAAAGTCACAGTCTGAACATCCAAAACGTTCAGGGTGATATATTGGCTTATCTACGGTACATCTCCGAAAGTCTGCATTCCCTGAGTAACAGCCAGAACGTTTTATTGAAAGTGGAAAGCAGTGAATCCAGGATTGTAATGGATTACGATCCTGACCGTATTATGCAGGTGGTCCACAACTTGCTTTCCAATGCCATTAAATTTACACCATCCGGTGGCAGGGTAATTATGCAGGCAGAAATATCTGCTGGATTTTTAGTGCTTTCAGTAACTGATTCGGGCGTGGGAATCCCCGAAGAAGACCTTCCAAGAATTTTTGACCGGTTTTATCAAGCCAAAAATCAATCGAAATCCAGCTCCGGAGGCACAGGAATTGGACTATCCTTAACCCGTGAGCTGGTAAAAGCGATGGATGGCAACATTGATGTCAGCAGCTCGCTGGGAAAAGGAACCCGTTTTGTGGTGACCTTGCCTATCAAACACCAGGCTACAGATCCAGGTCTTTCACCCATCCGGAATTATGGCAATGACCAACGCCTGCTGTCAAAACCAACTACCCAGGAAATTTTAGAAGATGATTCGCCCACCATTCTGATCATTGAAGACAATCCTGATGTAGTGGAATACCTTGGGTTTTGCTTAGCAGACCAATACCATATAACTTATGCTTTTAACGGAAAGATTGGCATTGAAATGGCGCTTGATCAGGTGCCGGATATGATTATTTCCGATGTTATGATGCCGGAAAAAGATGGTTTTGAGGTTTGTGAGACGCTTAAAAATGATGAACGTACCAGCCATATTCCAATCGTTTTGCTAACCGCCAAAGCTGATGCTGACAGCAGGATATCCGGACTTCGACGCGGTGCTGATGCCTATCTTTCGAAGCCATTTCATCAGGAAGAGTTGATGGTGCAGTTGCATAACCTTCTTGAACTTCGAAACAGGATGCGAACTTTTTATGCAGGCAAAAGCATAGATGCACCACCTCTCTCCGTGAATTCATTGCCAGATCTGGAAGCGCAATTTCTTCAAAAATTACGCGAACTGATTGGCGCAAATTTGGCTAATCCTAAACTTACCCAAGACTACATTTGTCAACAAATGGGTATGAGCCGCACTAATTTATATCGGAAACTTATTGCTTTGACAAATCTTCCACTTACACTTTTTATCCGTGATTTAAGGCTTCAAAAAGCACTTCAGTTACTTCAAACCACCAGAATGAATGTTTCCGAAGTCGCATACGCATGTGGCTTTGATGATCCCAAATACTTTAGCCGGGTATTTTCTGAAGTTTTTGGTCAGCCTCCAAGTGCTTTAAGGGAAGAGAAATAGCCCCCTCTAATTTGTTGATTATTAAGGTGTTGTGCTTTTGATGCAACACAGGTCCACCTATTTGGAACCACAATGCACCGCATTGGAACGATACTCCACCTCATTGGAACATCAGTGGGACTAATGAGCCTGGGTTGGTGACCACTTTTGCCCCATCCTTATCGGATCAGCAGGGCATATGCTTTCGCAGCTACGTTGAGGGTAAACAACGAACACATCTTTTCACCAAAACATTAATCGGTTATGAAAAAACCTTGGTTTATGCTGTTGCTATTAGGGCCGATTGCCCTGGATGCGCAACAACTACAGGTCATGTCCAGTGCCGGGCTTACAAGTGCAAATGCCGGAATGGTCATTACAGCTACCATAGGGGAGCCATTTGTAGGTATGGCAGCAGCAAACAATCAGATGTACACTGAGGGCTTTCAACAAGGTTTTCCAAATGCCTCTTCATCCCTGTCAGAAGCTTCAGATCGGGAAGTAGACAGCGCTCATTGGAGCTTTGACCTATTCCCCAATCCGACTTCTGATGTGACACAGATTTATGTGAAAAATGCAAAGTCGCAAATCTATCGGTTTCGACTCCTAAACGCTTCAGGTATGGTATTGCGTGATATGGAAACCAGTGAGTTCCCCTATACACTGGATGTTCGGGATCTGCCTGCCGGTATGTATTGGCTTTCTATTCACTCAGAAAGTGCTGGAGTACCTCAAATGACTCCTTTTTCAAAAATCAATCTTTAAACCTTTTGTGTGTCTGCTCAGCCATTAGATTTGGTTTTGGGCTGCCACTAAACCAACTATTTTTCAGATTATGAAAATCTTCAAGCAATTTTTCCCACTGATTGCCTTCGTTTTTTTGGCCATATCATCGTTTGCCCAAAAAGCGCCTTCTGGAATTAATTACCAGGCAGTATTACGCAACCAAAAAGGTGATATCATTTCCGATCAACCTGTGCGTATGCGTGTATCCATTTTGGATCCGGAATCCCGCATTTATTATTATACTGAAACACACCTTGTAACAACCAACCTGGCAGGCATCTTTTCTGTAATCGTTGGAGGAGGCCAGGCAGAAGAAGGTAAATTCACTGATATACCCTGGTCTACAGCAAATACCTGGCTTGAAATTGCCTACGATACAGATAATAATGGCACTTACGAAATGACCGGTACAACCCGAATGCTTACAGTGCCTTATGCTTTTTATGCAGAAAGAGCAGGCGTTGCAGATCAGGCTTCGGCTGCAGGACATAAGCCCAATGGCGCAGAAGGTGATGATCAACCGCTTGAAGGGGAACATTACTGGCAGCTAAAAGGCAATTCAGAAATTGATGAAGACCTGAATTTCCTTGGCTCCAGAAACTATGCCGATCTGGTAGTAAAAACCCATGATATTGAACGGATGCGGATAACCAAGGGCATGGCCAGCGATGCCCACGATGCACAAATTCAATTCAGAGAGCATGTATATGCAGACCAAAATGTTTGGATTGTAGGCGAACTTTTTGTTGGAAAGAATGCAGATATTACCGGTAGTTTAAACATTGATGAAAGTCTTCACATAGGCGATAACCTGGATGTTGACAATAGTGCCAATATTGATGTAGATCTTCATGTTGGACGGGATGCAGACATCGACCGCAACCTGAATGTAGACAACGACACACACATTGGGAATGACCTTGATGTGGACGGGAATGGGAATATCGACATGCATTTACACGTAGGTAAAGATGTAGATGTAGACAACAACTTAAATGTAGACAACGACACACACATTGGGAATGACCTTGATGTGGACGGCAATGGAAATATTGACATGCATTTACACGTAGGTAAAGATGTAGATGTAGACAACAACTTAAATGTAGACAACGACACACACATTGGGAACGACCTTGATGTGGACGGCAATGGAAATATTGATGTAAACCTGCACGTGGGTCAAAATGCGGATGTTGACAATAACTTAAATGTAGACAACAACACGCATATTGGAAACGACCTCGATGTAGACGGCAGCGGAAATATTGATGTAAACCTGCACGTGGGTCAAAATGCAGATGTAGATAATAACCTCAATGTGGACAATGACACGCATATAGGTAACGATCTGGACGTAGACGGAAACGTCAACATCGACATGAACCTGCACGTGGTGAAGGATCTGGATGTGGACCAGGATGTGAACATCGATAATAACCTCACCGTGCAGAATAACGCTTATATATTGGGAGATTTAGAGGTTACCGGAGAAGGCTCTTTTTACGATATGGCCATTCAGAATAACCTGAATGTAGGTAATGATGTGGACATTGATCATAACCTCAACGTAGACAATTCAGTAACAATAGGTGTAGATTTGATGGTTACGGATGATGTGACCGTCGGCGATGATTTGACAGTAACCGGCACATCCCTGTTCGAAAGTGCAGTAACGATGGAAAATAACCTGACAGTTCAGCAAAACCTGACGGTTAACAGCAATATCACTGTGGGCAACGATGTCACGGTAAACAACGATGTAACCATTGGCGGCGATCTCAATGTAGATAACCCCATTACGGCAAATTGTCGGCTGGTGGTAAACAGCTGTGTAACAGGATCGGACTTAGTCATTGATAATTACCCGGTAGTGGTACAGGGAGGCGATCAGGGCATTGCCATTAAGGTAGATGGCACGCGCAGCAATGACAATAATTATGTTGCGTTTTGGGACGAAAATGGCATTCAGGGGCGAATTGAAGGCCAAACCTATTCTGAGTTAACTACCAGTTTTCCTTTCATCTGGTCAAATGCCATGTATGCAGCAGAGGAGGCACTTTCGATAGCAATGGTTATTGCTTGTGGTCTTCAACTTGATGCAGCCGAGGCGATTGTCTGGGGCGTAGAAGGATTATTTACAGCGGCTGAATGGATTGAATTTGACGTAAGTATCACAGAGAACGTAGGCGTGGCCTATGAATCGGGCTCTGGCGATTATGCGGAGTGGCTGGAGCGTAGCAATCCACAGGAAGATTACAATTATGGTGAAATTGTTGGTGTTCGCGGCGGTAAAATCAGCCGAAACACCCGTGGCGCCGACCATGTGATGGTAGTTTCCAAGGCGCCAATTGTGTTGGGTAACATGCCCGAACCAAACAAGGAAAAAGATTATGAAAAAGTGGCGTTCATGGGCCAGGTGCCAGTTCGGGTAATGGGCCAGGTAGCTGTAGGCGATTACATTTTGCCTTCAGGTTTCCATGATGGTTTGGCAAGAGCCGTTGCTCCGAAAAGCATGAAACTGGAGGATTACAGTCAAATTGTAGGCGTAGCTTGGGAGGCTGGCCAGGCTACTACGCTTAATATGGTGAATGTAGCTGTTGGTCTGAACCAAAACGACATGAGTGCCCAGCTTCAGAAGCAACAGGCTGAAATCAATACCATGAAGCAGCAATTGAACCAGGTATTTACAATGCTGGGACAAAAAGCACCCTATGAAGAGCAAACAGGTGCTGTTGTAGTTGCTCCTGCTACCGCGTTGTCGGCGGTTGAACACGGTGCCATGCAAAATCAGGAGCTTGCCGGCCTGGTGGAAAGCAAACCGGAGGTATTCACCAGCGCATTTGCCCAGGCCAAAGTGAAGTTGCTTGAAAAGGGCATCGATGTGAATAAATATCCAGAAATCGCCCAGATTTATGATCAACCAATTGAGTGGATCAAAAAACAAAATGAGAAAGGATATCTGAATGAAACGGTGGCCAGAGCAAAGGCACAGGTAGAAGCACAGGCCAAAAAATAAGTGTACCGTACCTGATGAAAACAATCTTGGGCTGCCCTGAAATCCAGGGTAGCCCTCTTCATTTGCCTGCATAACGGCAGATTTTATTTGATTCTTTAGAATAATACAGTTAATTATATACCTTTATGTTTCAAATGAGCGCCTATCGCAAATCCCGGGCTTGTTGCAATATTTTGTCCTGAACCTATGTCAACAGAATTGTCTTATTCCTTCTCCTTCCTTGAAACTGCCACTGAAGTACTCAGAGCAGTAGCGCATCCCCACAGGTTATTAATTATTGACATGCTACATCAGCAAAAATCGCTGAACGTAACGGAAATTTATGAAAAACTTGGCATTGAACAAGCAGTGGCGAGTCACCATCTTCGTATTTTGAAAGACCGGGGAGTGGTGCAAGTGAAACGAGATGGTAAAAACAGCAACTATTCACTGACCAGTGAGGAATATGCTAAAATATTGACGATTTTGAATCAGGTTGTTCAGGAATAGGGTTTGTTGCGAAATAAAATACCGAAAATATCCATTTTGTGTTGTTTTTCGGAATATAATATTGGGCTTTGGCTGATGTAAGCAGCCGGGCCCTATTTTTTTGCCTGACAATTGTTGCTTAGCTTGTTTTTCAGAATTAAATTCTAAAATCGCAAGAATTGTTGGCTTATTCAGAATAAAAGCCATAATTCTTGGAAAAATTTGGGTTTAAGAAAACTATATTCGTTTTTTGAAAAAATATTTTCACTTTTATAAAACAACATATGCAGATAGCTATATACATTTGTCCTGTTCAAATGGAGAAATAAAGCATTGTCTATTTCTCAATGTTCAAAACTTAAACAATTTCTGACTTTATGACCAACTCATCTACAACGAACGAGGGCATGGAGCCCAAAGGGTTGATGAAGGTAATCACGGCATCGTCGGTAGGTACACTTATTGAGTGGTACGACTTCTACATCTATGGCGCCATGGCTGTCATCATTGCCAAACAATTTTTTCCTCAGGATAACCCAACTGCGGCTTTCCTGGCAGCACTTGCCACATTCGCGGCAGGTTTCGTGGTTAGGCCATTTGGCGCTCTGGTTTTTGGCCGGATTGGCGATATTATTGGTCGTAAATACACCTTCTTGCTTACCCTCCTGCTGATGGGTGGCTCTACCTTTGCCATTGGTCTGGTGCCTGGATATGCCAAAATTGGCATGTGGGCGCCGGTTCTCATCCTTTTGCTGCGCTTTGTACAAGGCCTGGCGCTTGGTGGAGAATATGGAGGCGCTGCAACCTATGTGGCCGAGCATAGTCCGAAAGGAAGAAGAGGATATTTCACTTCCTACATTCAAACAACCGCAACATTAGGTTTCTTCCTGTCATTGGGCATCATTTTGCTTACCCGCAGATCAGTGGGTATCGAAGCTTTTAATGATTGGGGATGGCGTATTCCGTTCATCGTATCCATCTTCCTGATCGCGATCTCGGTTTACATTCGTTTGAAAATGGCTGAGTCTCCTTTGTTTGCCAAAATCAAAAAAGAAGGCAAGATCTCTACTAATCCATTGAAAGAATCTTTCGCGCACAAAGCCAATCTCAAAATGGTTTTGCTGGCTTTGTTTGCAGCTGTAATGGGTCAGGGCGTTGTATGGTACACAGGTCAGTTTTATGCACAAACCTTTATGGAACGAACGCTCTCCATTGAGTTTGAGCAAGTTCGGTACCTGTTATGTTTTGCCATTTTGCTGGCTACTCCTTTCTTTCTGGTGTTCGGTGCATGGTCTGATAAAATTGGTCGCAAAACCATCATGCTTGCAGGTATGTTCCTGGCCATTGTAACCTACTTCCCCATCTACAAAACCATGTACAGCCTGGCCGATCCAAAGGCCAAAACGGAAATTGCAGATCGTAGTAGCGTAAGCACCGCGGTTACAGTGAATGCAGCTGGCGACTCCACCCTTACGACCACAACCGTGAAAGCATTCACAGATGGATGCTCTTCCAAAATGGTTAAAAAAGAGGTTAAACTGGCCGACAAATCCAAGCCAGCGCCCAAGGCAGAAACAACCAAAACCTTTTGGTTAAGCTCCTCCGGTTTCTGGTTTATGATGTTTCTGGTATTCATCCAAATCATCTATGTTACAATGGTTTACGGTCCAATTGCCGCATTCCTGGTTGAGCTTTTCCCAACCCGTATCCGTTACACTTCTATGTCGCTGCCATACCACATTGGTAACGGTATATTCGGTGGTCTGACGCCATTTATCGCAACCCGTTTGTTCGATGCGAGCAAAACGACAGAAAATCCTGGTGGCGACCCTTACATTGGATTATGGTATCCAATCCTGATTGCTGGCGTTTGTTTCGTCATAGGATTACTTTACCTGCCAAGCAAAAATGATGAAGACGTTTCTGATTAGTGTTTAAGTGTGGGAGTGTTTAAGTGTGGGAGTGTTTGAGTGTGGGAGTGTTTTGGTGTTTAAGTGTTTTGGTGTTTAAGAACGCTGCAGTTCAAACCCCTCAAACCCCTCAAACCCTTCAAGCCCCTCAAACCCTTCAAGCCCCTCAATCCCCTCAAACCCTTCAAACCCCTCAATCCCCTCTAACCCTTCAAACCCCTTCTTCAAACTTTTAAAATTCACTCACATGAACTCATTAAAACGTCTTTCGGGCTTTGTTTGGATAGCCCTTGGCGCCATTGTCATATATCTTCTGTTCAATCAGGCTGGAAAGGAAATTGCCGAAGCAGCCGCCGGTAAGCGGCCTTTACTGGACACCCAAATGTTCTGGTATATCATCATTCCAATCTTTTTACCCATCATCATTGGCCTTTTGCTATTTGGATGGTTTGCCTGGAAGGGCGAGTATGATGTTATCGCCCGCGATTCTGAACATCTTACCTGATAAACATTGATTCAATAAAGCTTCCGCTGGATTTACCCATGTATAGGGTTGAAACAGCGGAAGCTTAATTCCCATTCTTTTTGACAGTTGCTTGAGTGCTGTGGCCAGACTACTGGCCTTGAACAGCAAGCCAGTCGTATGCCTTTTGGGATAGGGAATTATACCACAATTAAATACCAATCTTTCATTTCACAGTGTATGAATGCAAAATTTTACCTTCTGCTTTTGTTCTGCGGCTTATTGAATGTTGCATCATTCGCGCAGCCCAGCACTACGCCCGCACCGGCAACTACCACCCCAGCTGGTCCTCAAAAACCAACAGACCACACTTATAAGCCTCTAACGCTGAAATTAAACGAAGACGGTAGCAAATACGTCCGTTTTATCATGTGGCATCAGTTTTGGATGACTGCAACCCAAAACAATCCGGACACCCGCGATGTACAGGGCAAACTGATTGATGGTTCGGAAAATGCAGACGGCGCCTGGAGCACCGACATCGCGTTGCGCCGTTCTCGCTTTCTGGCCTATGCGCAGATTTCTCCCCGTGCCATGATTCTTACCCACTGGGGTATTAATAATCAAAGCTTTATAGGTGGAGGAACGCCTCCAAACGGTCCTAATGCAACCACAACTGCCAGTAACAATGGTAAAAAACCAGCCCTTTTCATCCACGATGCATGGACAGAGTTTGAAGTATCTAAAAACAAACTCTACCTCGGCGCCGGTTTGTTGTACTGGAATGGTATTAGCCGTCTTACCAGTCACTCCACCTTGAATTTTATGACGCTTGACGCGCCTATTTTTAACTGGCCAACCATTGAAACCACCGACCAGTTTGCCCGTCAATTGGGAGTGTATGCCAAAGGTCAGTTGGGACGGCTTGACTACCGTCTTTCTTTAAACAAACCCTTTGCCAATGGCGCAACGCCATTAGCAGTCAAAAAAGACGGCTTTGCTGCAAACGTTTTAAATGAAAACTGGGCTGGCGGCGGTTACGTCAACTGGATGTTCTGGGATAAAGAAAGCAATAAACTGCCATTCTTTGTTGGATCGTACCTGGGCGCAAAAAAGGTACTCAACCTTGGTGTAGGTATTTACCATCATCCGGAAGCGTCTTTGTATAAAACAACCCGAGGCGACTCTACTTTCCAGAACAACACTGCAATCGGAGCTGATTTATTCCTGGATATGCCTATCAATAAGGCCAAAGGAACTGCCCTTAGTGTATTGGCTACTTTCTACAACTACAATTTTGGCACCAACTATATACGTAACGTTGGTATCCTTAACCTGCACAACTCAACCGCTACCACCAATAGCTGGTCTGGCGCTGGAAATGCTCAGGCCACCATTGGTACCGGGAATATCTTCTACGTTCAGGCTGGATATCAATTGCCAAAATTGAAAAATGGAACAGCCTTTATGCCTTATGTTACGGTAACGCATAAAGACTTTGAAGCACTCGCTGATCCGTCAACCCAATTCGGACTCGGTCTGAACTATTTTGTGACAGGACACAACGCCAAGATTACCTTGGAATACCAGACACGTCCGGTGTATAAACTCAATACCGCAAACAGCGCCATTGAGCGTACCGAATACCGTGGGGAGTTGATTCTGCAAACCCACATCTTTTTGTAATCCGCATAGAATTGTTCATACCGGAACGGGGGCGTCACCTTCTGACGCCCTCGTTTCTTTTATTTTACCATTAATACGGTAACCATGGCAGACGATAAAAGTGCAAAACTCCTGCTTACCTTTTTTGTTTTCTTGCTCCTGCTAAACTACCCGTTGCTAACCATAATGGACAAAACAGAGTTGTGGTTTGGGTTTCCGGCGCTGTATTTTTATATGTTCCTGGTTTGGGGCATCATGATTTTTGTGATAGCCCGCATCATGCGTCAGCGAAAAAAGAAATCATGATGACTACCTATTCCCAAAAAATTAAAACCTTGCGTTGAATTCAATGCAATCCTGGACTGCGTATGGGACTTAGCGTAATTGTAGGCTGTTCGCTGGCCTACATTTCTCTCCTTTTTCTTATCGCCTGGTGGGTGGACAAACGTGCCGCCGATCATCGCCCGGGCATCGTTAGCAGCCCATATGTCTACGCATTATCCCTGGCAGTATATTGCACCGCCTGGACATTTTTTGGCTCGGTTGGACGGGCCACTACGGGTGGACTGAGTTTTTTAGGGGTTTACCTTGGCCCAACTTTGTTAGCGCCGCTTTGGTTCGTTCTGCTGCGAAAGATCATTTTAATTTCAAAAAATCAACGAATCACCAGTATTGCCGACTTTATTTCTGCTCGTTATGGGAAAAGCACAAACATTGGCGTACTGGTTACCTTGATAGCGGTATTGGGCATTGTCCCGTATATTTCCATTCAGTTAAAAGCGGTCACATTCGGCATAAATACCCTGACACATTTTAAGGAAGTTTTGCCGGCATCCAGGCCTCATTTTTGGCAGGATGCCGCGTTTTGGGTAACCCTTGCCATGGCTTTATTTACCGTAGTCTTTGGCACCAGGAAATTGGATCCAAATGAACGGCATGAGGGTCTTGTCGCGGCCATTGCCTTTGAAAGCATTGTCAAATTGATCGCTTTTTTAGCGGTGGGTATCTTTGTTACATTTGGCATTTACAACGGTTTTGATGATCTGTTTGCTCAGGCTCAACTAAAAGAAGAAACGGCAAGAATGTTCACTTTTTCAGGTTCCGGAATTACCCCGTTTTCCTGGAATATGTTGCTGTTGTTGTCTTTGTTTGCCATCCTGCTTTTACCCCGGCAATTTCATATTTCAGTAGTGGAAAACACACATCCACGACAAATAGCCAAAGCAATGTGGGTTTTTCCGCTATACCTCCTGCTAATCAACATTTTTGTTTTGCCGGTTGCCCTGGCTGGAAAAATGGCTTTTGGAGACACCATACATCCTGATACCTACGTGCTAAGTCTGCCACTTTCAATGGGCGCTAAATGGTTGGCTTTGGTAGCCTTTATTGGAGGGTTTTCAGCAGCAACCAGCATGGTTGTGGTGGAAGCAACCGCTTTGAGCATCATGTTTAGCAATCACATAGTGGTGCCATTGTTAATTAAAACAAGGCTATTTGGTCAGGGAAAAGAAACGGTAGATGGAGCTTCCCGATTGCTGGACATTAGGCGGATCTGCATCATGCTTATGTTGATTCTGGCATATTTATATCAAAAATCGGTTGGAAGCACTTATGATCTGGTATCTGTTGGTTTGATTTCCTTCACGGCTGCAGCTCAGTTAGCGCCGGCCTTGATTGGTGGTGTTTATTGGAAACGAGGGACTCACCAAGGAGCCATTGCAGGATTAATTATAGGATTTTTACTGTGGGCCTATTGTTTGCCATTACCCAGTATGGCAAAGGCAGGTATTATTTCTATGGACTTTGTTGAACAGGGCTTGTTTGGCTGGTCTTTTCTCAAGCCGTATGCCTTATTCGGGTTAAGTGGCCTGGACCCTATAACCCATGCTGCCTTCTGGAGTTTGTTGTTCAATACCTGGTTTTATTGCATCGTATCAATCAACTCCAAATCCTCCATGTTAAACCTGACACAGGCAGACCTTTTTGTCAATATCGGTAAATATATAGGTGGTCAGGATTCTGATATCCTGAAACGGGAGGCTAAAGTGAGCGATTTGCGCAATATGCTCAACCGTTTTCTTGGGGAGCAGAGAACCATTTCCTTGTTTAGGGAATATGAATTGGCCAATCAGGTTCAACTTGATCAACAAAAAATTGCCCAGGCAGATTTGGTCAATTTTGCCGAAACCTACCTTGCAGGCGCCATAGGCGCCGCATCTGCCAGATTGGTGCTCGATAGCGTCGTGAAAGAGGAAGTAATTACCATGGAAGAGGTTATGCGTATCCTGGAACAAACCCGGGAGGCTGTTGAACATGGAAAACTGATGGAGTCAAAAAATGCCGAACTCAAAACCATCACCCTCCAGTTAACTACCGCTAATGAACAACTCAAAACTCTGGACAGGCTAAAAGCAGATTTTATTACCACCGTTACCCATGAATTGCGCACGCCTGTAACCAGTATCAAATCACTGTCTAAAATTATCCTCGACTACTCAGACGAGCTGGATGATACCCGAAAACAAGAATACCTGAGAATTTTGGTAACAGAAAGCGACCGAATTAGTCGGTTAATCAATCAGGTACTTGACATTGAAAAAATTCAATCCAACGAAGCTCCGCTCAATCTG
>JAEUUS010000440.1 GCA_016787545.1 Saprospiraceae bacterium | reverse complement strand
AGCGACATGGCCGCGATTTGTTACGACCATGTGCTACAGACTTATAAAAGCCCCGAAATCTGGAACAACCTCGGGCTCTCGTACGCACAGGAAGCCATGCGCCTGCCGGGCGATAACAACTTTGCGTACCCCTTCGAATTGGATTGGCAAATCCGTCTGAGCCGACCGCGCGGACCTGCGCCCACAGAACAGCAAATGCGGCAACGCGAGACCCTTTTACGAAATTCAAAGTCGGCATTTGCAGAAGCGCTTCGACTTGATCCCCATTATTTTTCGGCAAAGGTAAATGGTTGGTGTGTTGACGTTATTTCAGGTGATATTCTTGACATTCAAGGGGATATGAATCACTATTCCCAGACGCAAAAAATGTCACGGCCTGAATTAGAGCTACTCAAACTCATTGCTGCCCTCGCGGCTGCAAATTCTAGCAATACAGCAAAGGCGGAACCAATGTTTGCTGAATTGCTGGGAGCTGCCGAACCCGCAACAGCAGCCCTTGCCCGCTACAATTTAGACGTTTTGAAAAATGGCAGCGACCAGGCGGTTTTAAAACTTTCGGGTACTCCATGCCCAACTGATCCAATAAGCCTCGGATTGCCCTCCGTACTGACTTTGAGACGAATGACAGGAGCATTCGACGGACTCGCTTTGGGGAAAGATTCGGAACTTAAGCTGGCCTGGGAAAACAAGGCAAATGGCCAGCTGCTCAAGGCCCGGATTGGCGCAAACAGATTTTGTATTTTACAAATTGCGAAAACAAACCGTGCCGTACGCCTTAAAACCACTGTAAATTACCATAATTTTAACGGCCCTTCCAAGAGTCGACTGTTCACATGCGAAGGTCAATATCTACAAATGGTAAAGGCAGGGTTTCTCAATGGTTGCGGGGTTTATTATGCGTACCGGACTGGTTATTGAAGACAAAAGGATTTAATTTATAACGAGTACACAAAGGTGAGACTGTAAAGAAATTTGGACATAGATTGAATTACCTTTCATACCCAAAAGTGCAAGCAAACCCAGTAGTCTTAGCACTACCTTTATCAGCAGTATTAAACAACTTTTATGGTCCATATATTAAGGCTAAATAGATGTGCCCCATGGCGACTTATACTTCAAGTATTGTTAATCACATCCACCTCCTCCGCCCAAACATTTTCCAATGTATCTGCCCCTAATGAAAAGGGCTATACCATCCGGCTGCAGCTTAATCCGGACGGGACAGCTGATTTTGCTTATCAGAAACCTGATAATGTGGTTTTTGCGTCCTACACTGGAACCTGGCAAAAGGTGCAGGATACGCTCCGTTTTGAACTTTCCATGCAACTTGGTCAGTTCTACATGAAAGCCTGGGACGAGCGGGAAGTGTACATCAAGGTAGATTCACTCTTTGCAGAACGATTTCCTGTTGTGCGATTCCGATATGCGAATGGGGATTTCCGACGACTTTCCTGTGTTTCCAGAAAACAACGGTGCAAGCCAACAGGAGATCTGCATTTTCTTGCAGATCCCAGGCGATTTTCAAACCAAAAAGGGAAAGATTATTATGTGTTGGAATTGCCTGTTATTGATCCATTCAACAACGCCCCTCTGATATTTACGATTCCTTTTGGTTCCAACGCCTCTTTTGTAGCCAATAGAAAACTGGAATTTCAGGCTGTTTTGCAAAACGACTCCATACAAACAATAGGTGAACCTGTTCTTCAAACCGGGCATTTTAGCCTGCCATTAATTCGCTGATTTCTTAATAATCAATCTTGCAATTGGGTTTAAAAGCCACCCTGAAAAGGATGACAATTTGCCACATTGGGATTATCAGGAATACAATGGATGGATGGTGGTACCTGCACCCGGATTAATTATTATCCTCAGGGTAAGGATTTGGTTCAGCAATGCTTTCCACCCAGGCTCCCGTTGCAAGTGTTGGCAGCGGTTTTAATTCACGATGAAGCTTGTCTGTTTTCTGTATCCTTTCAAATTGTTTTGGAGGATTTACGGTGTAGTCCCTGACGGTTTCTGTTATGGTAACAGGTAATTTTTCCGATTCAGTATCCGATTCAGTTGTAAACGACAAATCACGCGTCTTCATGACCTTGCCATTTGGATCTGTAAGCTCATAGGTCAAAAAATACATGCCTTCTCCCATGGCTGATTCTTTAATATCCATTTTGCTGCCGTCTTTCGTGTAAGTCATAACCTCAAGCACAACATCGCCTTGTTCAACCTTTGGCATCAACGTCCAGGTAGAAAGGTCGTAGCTTCCAAAATGTTCAAAATTAAACCTGGTAAGAATGGCTGAACTGTCATTGAGTCGTACATCAGGCTGTGCTGCTGTTTCGGCTGGCTGGCTGTTTGGCTGGCTTTTGTCGCCGCATGATAACAGCAAAAAAATGCTAAAAGCTAGGAAGAGCGAGCTGTTTTGAAAAATTGAAATGTTCAATTTGGTAAACATAACCAAAAATGTTTAGTAAAAAAATGGTAAGTGTGCTATTTTTCTGGTTTAGTTTCAGTGAATTGCTCAGGCTAACATCATAATCCTTTTTTCGGTTATCTATCTCGTGTTCAAAACTCACATACGGAATCCATTTGTGCCCTTTTTGCAGCAACGTGAGCGTAGTTAGTAGTCGGCTTAGCCGCCCATTGCCGTCCTGAAACGGATGAACACTTAGAAACTCATAAACAAATGCGGCATACTCATTCCTATATTAGTCAATAGGTTCGGTACTTTTTCATTGGTCTTTTTCGAGCCTTCAATTCTTGTTGATACCCCAACGCTCTGAATCGTGGCGATGTGTCTTAATTGTCGAAAGTTACTACCCTCCAAACGTTCAATCGAAGTCCACGAGGCATCAAATCTGTCAATCCGACTGATGACGCTGAGTACCTTCCAACTCAGTCGTAAATTAAAATCATAAACTTTTGCATTCATGGCTCAAGCATAACACAATTAGTTTTTAATTGAGCCAATTTGAGCCTAACGTGAGTATCTTCGCTGTTCCAACGTTTAGGAGGAATGTGCGTAAGATACATTGATAGCAGCCATATTTGTTACCTACAATCAGCATACTCATTCAGGACAACGCACCTTTTATATAAGCCAAGTGGGTGATAAAATTAACGTATGATGGTGATTATTTGACCGGGATTTTTCAGCCCGGCATCAATCACTCTAAGAAAATAGTATCCGTTTGGATAATTGTCCAAAGGCAAGTTGACGGTAACAGTGCCTTCCGGTACATTTTGAGAGCCAATCAACTGACCCATCATTGAAAAAACCTCCATTCTACAACCTGAACTGGCTGCTTGGTCAAACGCAATTTCCACCGCACCACTTGCCGGATTGGGGTACACAACAAAGCCGCGCGCCTGTTCTTTCGGCTCTATCCCAACTCCACTCATCGAATCGCACGGCGACGCGCTCGCGCCAAGCCGGAAAAACGGATAGTTGGGCAAGCTGACATAGTTGAAAGTAGGAATAGGCACTCCATGCTGCGCAAAATCACAGGCCAGCCCTGCGCTGTCGGGCGAATTGATAACGTGGAGATGTCTGTGACTGGAAGTGCCGGCGATGTAAATTTTATTGTCAGGCGCGAGGTAGGAAAGATAGAACACTCCATAGTCCGGGAAGGGCTGCCCGTCGTAAGTGTCAATCAGGATTTTGCTTGCATCCAAGTCCGGGCGTTCCAAGTCAAGTTGCCAAAGCCGTGTCGTGGTGGTAGCATACAAAAAACGCGAGTTGGCTGAAATAGCTACTCCTCCGGTATTGTAGGGTACATCGTCTGGGAAGTCTGCTGTACGCGCATTGGAGAGTAGCCCGCTGCATCGGTCGAAGTCGAACACATGCAGGTCGTAGTGCCAGTTCATGCGCGCATAGGTGTTGCCGTTTGGCGAGAAGACTGCTTGGCCGATCCAGTCTTTGTCCATAAGCCAAGTTTGCCCTGCACATTGTTTGAACATTAAATGAGGCCCAGTAGGGCTAAGTTTTATCGTGTAGTAGCAATTGCTGCCAGCTTCAGGAGTCATCACCCACCAATCGCGCCCATTGGCATGGCGGACTGCTTGTAGATATCCGTTTGCTAAGGTGTCTTGAACAAGGATGTTGTGCTTTTCCACCACAGCCCCCTGCCCGTTGTTAAGCCGCATATCTATTCTGGCCCAATAAAGTTTAACCGGCTTCAATGCATTTGCAATAGGTACCGAGCCAAATCCATAATAAAACAGGATGTACTGGTTGGCAGAGTCAGGCCATGGAAGTGCAAGAACGCTTTGTTGGCCTAAGCCGCCTCCTGTGCTGCAATAAAGGCTATCGTATTTGTCGTTGGCCATGTTTTCGCCGCCTTGAATGGGCGGCCAACCGTTCCAATTCGAAACATCACATTTATCCGTAACAAATTGAAGCTCACCATCTTGATTGCAGATGCCGGCATTAGCGTTATCAAAGTTGACAAAAGCCACATCTGCTGCCGTTATTTTTACCGGGTTGTAATGAAAATCAAACTTGGTGTGGTAAAGAAGTGAATCACCGCTTGGAATTTCATAACCAAATAGCCAGATTGCATCCCAGTTTTGTTGGGCAGAAACCGTCTTAGGGAAAAAAAACAGGGGCAGCGTGATAGTTAAGAGAAGCGAAAACCGTTTCATGTTTTTTAAAATAAACCACGAAGTGCCGAGCTGTCGAGACGGCTCGACCCTTCGTGACCTAGGTTAACTTAGCGTTGGATGACAATTTTCTCTGTATGCAAAATACCCTCCAAGGTCTGGATGCGACACAGATAGATGCCACTAGGTAGTTCAGATAGCGGTAGTTGGTTTTCGCCGGCAGCATAAGAATACGCTCGAACGATGCTCCCAGTGAGGGCAATGAGCGTAACATTAGCGGACTGTCCTGTGGGCAGATTTACCCAAAGGATATCTTGGGCGGGGTTGGGGTACAGGATGATTCCATCATCGTTCGATACCCGAAGCGTACGCTCTTCATTTGAGTTGCGTAGACTATTCCCACCACAGACTGTGGATTTATTCGCCACCGAAAACGGAGACATTGTGGGTTGTGGTCAGTTTAACTACTTTGCCCTGCCTATTGAGCCTGACTCTTCCTTCATAGGCTCCTGGATATTCCGCTTAGATGGAAATGGGCAGTTAAAATGGATACGTCATTTCAATGATGCCCGTTATGAAAGCCCGCAGTATCTTATAGCAGGGGTAGAATTGGATAATCAAGATTTGGCTTTTACTGGCACACTTGGTTTTTTCGGCCCACCGGAAGGCTTAAATGCCTGGCTACTTAAAATAGACAGCATGGGCTGTATTACCTCTGTATGTGGAGAGTACCAAACCATTGTGTCTGCGCCTGATATACCAGATTCGGGCCTGTTGTTTACCTTGCATCCCAATCCTGGCACCATAGCTACGGAGATTCAGTTGCCTCAGCCGGCGCCCGGGGATTGTCAGATAGCTGTGTACAATCTCCTGGGTGGCCTTGTGGAGCAGCAAACAGTACCGGAAGGCGCGCAGGCTCTTACATTAGCACTGCACGGATATTCCAACGGCGTTTACTTAGTGGCTTTGTACGAGCGCCAAAAAGTAGTGGGAAGAGCGCGGCTTGTGGTGCAGCGGTGAATGACATTTCCCCCTCACTCCCCGCCAACCCTGCCAGCCTCCGTTTCCAAACCGGTGCTGCGGCGGCGACTTTTTACTTTATCGTTGCCAAAACGATAGCCAAGGCTGATACTCACTCGGCGACTATCCCAACGTCCGCCGCCATAAGAGTACAATCCATTGAAATCAGAGTAGCCATCCCAGCCGGTTTCGTAAAAAATATCGTCGGCAGCCAGGCGAACATTGAGCCTTTCTTTCAGGAATTTGCGTTGTAGACCCAGGTTGAGTCCCCAGTTGGATTCATACAGGAATACCCCGCCCCAGACGCCCGGACCGGAATAATAGCCGGAAATCTCTCCCTTGATAGCCCAGGGCAAATCGAAAGTGTGTTGCTGGAAAATGGTGTAATTGAAGGCCTGCACATCCACAATGCCGCCATCGCCATAATCTGCCTGGTTATTGATGTGTGAGGCGCTGCCATTGAAATAGGCATTCCACCATTTGGTGATTTGTACGGGCGCGCTCACACTCACGCTCATGATGGTTTGCTCAGCCAGGTTGTCCCAGGTAATAAACCCTGCGCGCGGATCAACCTCGTCGGGCGCAATCAGGCGGGTAATCTGATCGGTGGTTTTGCTGTAGGCCAGTTTGAGGTTGTAGCGGTGTGAGAGTGTGTACCCAAGTTCCAGGTTGTTTACAATTTCCGGACGCAGATACGGATTACCTTTTTCATAAGACAATTGGCTGATTTGGTTGTTGAATGGATTCAACACATTGTAATCAGGCCGGTTGATACGACGGCCACCGTTGAGGGCAAGGGTATGTTGATCGGAAACCTCCCAGGTGATTCCTGCGCTGGGGAACCAACTAAGGTAATCGAACAACACCGGCGGCTCTTCCAATTCCGGCAAAAAGGCGTGCAAATCACCGGTGGCATCGGTCAGTTCAGCGCGTAATCCGGCCGAGAATTGCCATTTTTTACCCAGTGCCCGGGCATAATTGACATAACCGGCATACACCTGTTCATCGTACCGGAAAGTGTTGGAGCGGCGCTCGTCGAACACAGGCTGGCCACTGTATTCATCGTACACCAAAAAGGTATTATCAGAAACCACTTTACTGTACTTCATCCCGGCGCCTGCTGTTCCTCCCCAAAGTTTGTCTTCAAAATCGGTGGTAAAGGTGTAAATATCAATATCGCTGGGAGTATTAAAGCTGTTAACCAATAGCGTAAGGTAAGTAGACTGGTCGCCACTGTAATACTGGTTCGGCTGGAAACGATAACTGCCGTTCCGGTAGGCGCCATAGTCCAGGTCAATATTCAGGGTTCTGCCGGAAGCATTATCAAAGCGATAGTTGAGGTTGTAGGTTTGTTGTTTCCGGCTGTTTTCTTCTGTGGTATTGGCAATCAGTATGCTGTCAATCTGATTTGGTGTTGTTTCCTGTGCAAGGGTA
>JAEUUS010000347.1 GCA_016787545.1 Saprospiraceae bacterium | reverse complement strand
GAGTTTTTCAAGCATTTGCTCCTGGCCCACAATTACTTTGGCGGTTTCGGTTTTTAGATGTTCAATGAAGGCGCTTTCGTGATGGATTTGTTGATTAAGCGCTTGCAGATCGAAGTATTGTGCCATTTTGAACGCGGGTTTAGAACGCGGATTTTGTTTTTGAACGCGGATGACGCTGGTGACGCTGGTGACGCGGATTTTATTTTTGAACGCGGATGACGCAGATGACGCGGATTTTTCTGCTGCCTTCGGCAGCCCTTTTTGGATAATTTGAAATTTTATCTTCTGTTAATCACAAAATTGCCGCAGGCAATTTTAAAAAATCCGCGTCATCTGCGTCATCCGCGTTCCTAAAAAATCCGCGTCACCCGTGTTCTACCCCCGCGTTCTCGGCAGCAAAGACAACAAAAGTTTGCAAAAGTAACAAGGCTTTCGAAGCCTTAAAGGAATCTGTTTACAGGTTCCGCCCTTTTACTACTTTTGCTGCCTGAAAACGAAAGTAAAATCCATTGCATGAAAGCATATGTTTTTCCAGGCCAGGGCGCACAAGCCGAGGGTATGGGCAAAGAATTGTACGAAACCAACACACAAGCCAATGAGCTTTACGAGCAGGCTAATGCTATTTTAGGCTGGAGGCTCAGTGATGTCATGTTCAACGGTAGCAAGGAAGATCTCACGCAGACGAATGTTACCCAACCTGCCGTATTTTTGGAAAGTATTGTACGCGCCAAAGTGGCCGGCGCTGCTTTTCAACCTGCAGCCGTGGCCGGACACTCATTGGGGGAGTTCACGGCCTTATGCGCAGCTGGTGCTTTATCCTTTGAAGAGGCTCTTCAATTGGTGAATAAACGTGCATTTGCCATGCAAAAAGCCTGTGAAATGGCAGATGGTACTATGGCAGCAGTATTGGGCATGGAAGACGCCCAGGTAGAAGAGGTTTGTCAAAGCATTACGGAAGCCATAGTGGTGGCAGCCAACTATAATTCGCCGGGACAGCTGGTTATTTCAGGCGCCCGCAAGGGTATTGAACTGGCGGTGGAAAAGTTGACGGCCATTGGCGCAAAACGTGTGCTGGTGCTCCAGGTAGGTGGCGCATTCCATTCGCCTTTAATGAAACCGGCCCAGGATGAACTGGAAGAAGCCATCAATGCGGCTCATTTTGCCAAACCAATTTGTCCGGTGTACCAGAATGTACATGCCAAACCGGTAACAAACCCGGAAGAAATACGCAAAAATCTGGTGGCACAACTTACGGCACCCGTTCGCTGGACAAGAACCATCGAAAACATGGTAGCCGACGGCATCACGGAATTTGTGGAAGTAGGCGCAGGTGCGGTTCTACGCGGTATGATCCGCAAAATTGCAAAAGACGCAGCTACAGACGGACTTTGATAAGGCACGAAGTGGGATAACACAAAGGCGCAAAGAAGGCATGAAAAGGGGTACACAAAGACGCGAAGGCACGAAGACGCTAAGAGGTTGTGGGGGCACAGGCCTGAAAGCGCAAAGCCACGAAGGAATACCCAGCCGAACGCCAACTAAAACACTCAAACACCAAAACACTCAAACACTCAAACACTCATCCACTCATGTTCGATAACCTTTTTGGAAACCTGCAACGTCAGCAGGAAGAATTGCAGCAAAAACTGGCCGAAACTTTTGTAGAAGCGGATGCTGGAGATGGGGCTGTGACGGTGAAGGCCGGTTGTGATTTGCATATTGAAAACATTAAAATTGATCCGGCAAAACTGGATCTGAATGATCCTGAGCAAGTGGAAGATCTGGTGCTCGTAGCCGTTAATGAAGCCCTGGCACAAGCCAAACAAAAAGCGGCATTAGAAACCAATCAATTGCTCCAGGGTATGATGCCCCCAGGCATGGGCGATTTAGGGGGTATGCTGGGCGGCCGTTAAGGTTTGAAAGCAACTTAAATCAATAGAATACACACTTTACACGCCTGAAATGCGTTTCCTCAGCTAATGTTCGCACAAATACCCAGCCGAACACCAACTCAAACACTCAGGCACTCAAACACTGAGATACCCAGGCACTCAAACACTCCTTCCCGAATGCGCATAAATCTTATTCTCTTTTTCATGCTTAGCATGGCTGTTGTTAAGGCCCAGGTGGTAAACGACAAATTGGAAGCTTATTTTTCGTTTGATAACTGTAAGGCTACCGACGATAGTGGAAACGGCTCCAGTGGAGCACTTAAAGGAAGCATCGGCTGCGATTGCGGACTGAAAGATTCCGCTATGACTTTTGTGGATGATAATGATGCCATAAATCTGGTTGGCCCCTTTGCAGATGTGTTCTCTACAAGCGATTTTACGGTTAGCTTTTATTTCCGCCCCACACCGCAAAGTCAACAAAATGCATCCCAGCTGGTGATGGCCAAACAGGATACCTGCGATTTGAATCATGCCTTTTGGGTGCGGTACAATGATTTTGGCCAAGTAGGTACCATTAGTTCAGGTATCAGCGAAAACGATACCTTGTTTACCAGCGTAACGGCTAAACTTAATGCGAACACCTGTTGGCAATACATTACCATCACACGCAGCAACACCACCTATTCCTTATATGTGAACGGTGAGTTGAAAGATTCCAAAACCACACCGGTACGTATCGACCTGACCAACACTACCCCACTCATTCTGGGTGATCCGATTTGTCCGTTGGATGTGGAATTTAAAGGAAAATTTGATGAATTGAGGTTCCACAGCAAGGCCTTGAATGTTGACGAGATCAAGCGTTATAACCTGCGTGCGGATGAAATTATTACACGAGATACCCTCGTGTATCTGGGCAACTCCTTTCAACCCAAAGTGACGCAGTTCTGTGTAGGGCAATTTGTGTGGTCGCCGTTATCTGGCGTTGACAATCCTACAGCGGCCCAACCCATTATAACACCTACCCAAACCACCACTTACGAAATCACTTTTAATTATATTGATGGTTGCGAAGCTATTGACACCATTCATGTGACAGTGATTGACCCTGCTACGCTGGATTGTAATGAAATTTTTATCCCCAATGCCTTTACACCCACAGAAACACCCAATTTGAATGATGTTTTCGGGATCAGCAATCCATTTGCTGTGGATGAGTTCATCTCCTTTGAAGTGTTTGACCGCTGGGGAGGCCGGGTTTTCAGCGCTGAAACCCCATTCGATTCATGGGATGGAAATTCCAATGGCAAGCCCGCCAATCCCGGCGTTTTCCTGTATCGCCTTCATTACAAATGTAAAGGCGAAGAAAAGGTAAGAGCCGGTAGCCTGACCTTGCTGCGCTAAGAGCAGTGTTTAACCAGGCAGGAAAATTCCCCACATGCGCTAAAAAATCAAAACCATCCACGGGGATAAAAAGAAAGCCCAAGGCACGTTTGCCTTGGGCTTTTTCACTAAACCGTTTCTATTGTATGAAGCAATTAATCAGTAGCCAATCTTGTGCCAAAAACTCAGGACAAGAAAAATTTTTTCAAAAAATGGAAAAAAATATTTGAAAACTGGATGCAAGGGATGTCTCGGGCATAAAAAAACCCTGTCAAATATTGCTACTCGACAGGGACAAAACAAAAAACAAACACTATGAACAAACACTAAGTAAAACTCAGTTGTATGCTAAATCAGGGTAAGGTTTGACAGGGCGCAACAAATTTAGTGGTTTGATTCGTATGCCGGAAGAAAAATAAAATAAAGCTAATCCCTGGTTAACAATTTTAAATCATTCCATTCAATCAAATCTCACTGGATTTCCGGCAGCAAATTTTAGCCCAAAACCAGAATTCTGCTTCATCTTTGTCGCCTTTTTAGGCAAAGGACTAAATTTTTAGCCTGAACAACAAATCGAATTTTAAAGGTCATGGACAAACGAATTGTCATATTTGCATTAATTTATATATCATGTGGGAGCGATCAACCCAAGCGCTCCGGTGCAGCAGCAGGCGGTACACTCCAACCTGATGGCATGGCTGTATTTCGTCAGCGATGTGTGGTTTGTCATGGCGCCGACGGCACGCTTGGGCTGAACGGGGCCAAAGATTTGACACAAAGTGCAACGCCCCTCGAAGAACGCATTCAGATCATTACAAACGGAAAAAAGCTCATGACGCCATTCGGAACCATTTTGTCGCCGGAAGAGATCAAAGCAGTTGCAGAATACACCCTAACCTTGAAAAAATAACACTACATGAAAAAAGATGCCCTTGTACTGGTTACAGGCGCCACCGGATTTGTAGGCTCTTATCTCGTTCGTCTGCTCCTGAAAGAAGGCTGGAAAGTGCGCGCTTTGCGCCGGCAGAACAGCAACATGGCCCTGGTGGCAGATATTGCATCACAGGTTGATTGGCGGGAAGCGGATGTTACCGATTTGGGGGCTCTGGAAGATGCTTTTGAGGGTGTTACCCATGTTTGTCATTGCGCAGCCCTGGTATCCTTCCATCCAAAGGACGCAGCCAAAATGTTGAAAATCAATGTAGAAGGAACGGCCAACATCGTGAATCTCTGTCTGGATTTCGGTGTTAAACGACTGGTGCATGTAAGCAGTATTGCCGCATTAGGCAGGACACCGAAACGCAAACATCTCGACGAAGCCAGTAAATGGGTAGAGAGTTCGCACAACAGTAGGTACGCCATGAGTAAACACCGCGCGGAGATGGAAATCCAGCGAGGTGTAGCTGAAGGGTTGTCGGCCGCCATGGTAAATCCATCTGTAGTGGTGGGAAGTAAAGACTGGGAGGAAGGGATGTCGGGATTTTTTAAAAAAATTGACCAGGGCTTAAAATTTTGCCCGAACGGCGGATCAGGTTTTGTGGATGTGCGGGATGTTGTGCGGTTTATGGTACATCTATTGGAAAGCGATCAGCAGGGCGAGCGGTATATTTTGAATGCAGTAAACAGCTCGCACCGGGAGTTTTTCAACATGATTGCACAGGAACTGGGTGTAAAACCGCCGCCCATTACAGTAGGCCCGTTTTTAGCCGAAGTGGCCTGGCGAGTGGAATGGCTCAAAGAAAAACTACTGGGTACTACGCCTATGGCTACCCGGGAGAGTGCAAGAGCCAGCGTAACCCATTACACGTATGGCAACGAAAAGTCGCAGTCGGTGTTTGGATTTCGCTATTTGCCCTTTGAACAAACGGTGCACGAAACGGCACAACAATATCTGGAGGCAAAAAAAGAGGGATACGCGGTAAAATTGTTGGAAGTATAGTCTGCCAATGGGCTCCGGGCAACCCATTTTCTATGCTCCGCGTCAACTCCCACATGATGAAAAAACAACTTCTCTGCTGCACCTTTTTGATTTTCCTGGGCCTTTCCGGCGCGCAGGCACAAAAATATTCCAACGAATTTCTGGCCATCGGCGTGGGAGGCCGGGCACACGGGATGTCGGGCGCGCAGGTAGCGCTCACTGACGATATCTCTGCGGCCTACTGGAATCCGGCCGGCTTGAGCCAAATCACCGCGCCCATTCAGGCCGGCGCCATGCACGCCGAGTGGTTTGGAGGGGTTGGGAAGTACGATTGGCTCAGCGTGGGCAAATCGCTCAACCGCGAGCGCCAATCCTATTTAGCTGTGTCCGTGATTCGGCTGGGTATCGACAATATCCCCTACACCATTAACCTGGTGAATTCAGATGGTACCATCAATTACGATAATGTAACGGAGTTCAGCGCTGCCGACTACGCGGTGATGGGCAGTTATGCACAAAAACTGAAAAATCCGGCCTTTTCCGTGGGAGGAACCCTGAAAATCATCCGTCGCACCATCGGTTCGTTTGGTGGCGCCTGGGGCTTTGGCGCCGATGCCGGTATTCAGTACCGCAAGGGCGATCTGATGCTCGGTGCACAAGGGCGCGACCTCACCACTACGTTCAACAGCTGGTCGTTTGACCTCACCGACGATATCCGGCAGGTGTGGGACAGTACCGGAAACGTTTTGCCCCAGAGCAATACTGAAATCACCAAACCAAGCTTTGTGCTGGGTGGGGCTTACCGGGTCAAGCTGGGTAAGGAAACCACGCTGACACCGGCCCTGGATTTACTTATGACTACCGATGGGCAGCGTAATGTGCTGATTAGCTCCAAAGCTATCAATATTGATCCACGTATTGGGATTGAAGCAGATTATAAACGGATCTTGCAACTCCGTCTCGGCGTTGGCAATTTCCAGCGTGTAAAAGATGATTTCAATCCGGATAAAGAAAACCTCTCGCTTCAACCCAATTTTGGTATAGGCCTGAAATTAGGTCGGGTGCGCATTGATTATGCCCTGACGGATATCGGGAATGTATCGGCAGTACAGTATTCGCATATTTTCTCTTTAATGCTTGATATAAAAGGCGCGAAGGGGTGACGCGAAGGCACAAAGACGCTAAGGCGCTAAGACACGAAGGGCAGGCCGAAAGCCTGTCTGCATTTTGGCCTGAATCTAGAGGTTGCCCCGTCCTTTAGGGCGGGGATTGGAGATCAGAATGAGTTGGAGGGGCTTTAGCCCTCTCATTATATGGGGCTAAAGCCCTCTATTTATGATGCATTTTTATTCCCCGCCCTAAAGGACGGGGCAAGGTTATTATATATGTTACACAAAAATTTAATGCCATGCTACCGCATTTTCGATTACACTACTTGTTTGTTTTGACTTTATTTTTTGTGGCTTGTGATAAAACACCTAAGGAAACAACGATCAAAGGGGTTGTTTTGGATAAAATTACAGGTGAGCCAATTGCGGGAGCGATCATCAGCCTCACCATAACACACGATTCTCCACAACCCCCATACATTTGACATAAAGACTCTCCCATTCCATGAGTATGTTTCGGTAACCCGGAACGACACTACTACATTTACTATATCTTTCTAATTATTCAATGTAGTATTCTCATTTTAATCACCCTCTGCGCCTCTCCGCCTCTGCGGTAAAAATCACTTTTTCAAACCATTTTCTCCTTCGCCAGCACCAGCGCCTTCTCCAATTGCTGCTCTTCCGAAAGCAGGGTATTGTCGATCACAATGGCGTCGTCGGCTTTTTTCAGGGGGCTGTCGGCGCGGGTGGAATCGATGTGATCGCGCTCGAGGAGGTTTTTATAGATGTCGTTCCATTCGGCGTCGATGCCCTTGGCGGCCAGTTCGAGGTGGCGACGGCTGGTGCGCACATCGGGATCAGCGGTAAGGAAGATTTTCAGCTCCGCATCCGGGAATACCACGGTGCCGATATCCCGGCCATCAGCCACAATACCCCGGCGTTTGCCCATGGCCTGCTGTTGGGCAACCATGGCCCGGCGTACCGCCGAAATGGTGGAAACCGGGCTTACGTGCTCGCTCACGCGCATTTCACGGATGTCATGTTCTACGTCTCTACCGTTCAGAAAAGTGCGGTTTTGACCGTCAATCCGTTCAAAATGG
This sequence comes from Saprospiraceae bacterium, assembly GCA_016787545.1. Taxonomy (GTDB): domain Bacteria; phylum Bacteroidota; class Bacteroidia; order Chitinophagales; family Saprospiraceae; genus M3007. Next base: position 225 of record JAEUUS010000347.1, on the reverse strand, counting down.
ATTTCTATTTCCGCTAAGCCTTTGGCTACCTGTTCCGGATCGTTGTAATCCAGTTGCTGTTCCAGAAAATACAAGGTAACGGCGCGGTACATGGCGCCGGTGTCCAGGTAGGCGTAGTGCAGGGTTTTGGCCAGCGCTTTGGCCAGGGTGCTTTTCCCACAGGAAGAGTGCCCGTCGATGGCAACGATGATGCGTTTCATAAGCGAGCGCAAAAGTGGGAAAAAT
>JAEUUS010000394.1 GCA_016787545.1 Saprospiraceae bacterium | reverse complement strand
TGCATGAGGAATTGATGCAGCTGCTGGAAAAATGGGAAGAGATTTTTAAACAACTAAAATCTGAAGCCCCTCCTGCTAAATTATTGAGCGAGCTGGATAAAACAGGTAGCGTATTACGCGATTTGTTGACTGATAACTTCAGCCGTATAGTGGTGAACGACAAGGATATTTATGCCGACATTCGGGCATACCTTCAAAGTATAAGCCCTGAACAGGTCAATATTGTTCAGCTACACAACAATAATAAGCCCGTATTTGACGCATACAGCGTTACCCGCCAGGTAAAAGCGGCCTTTGGAAAGACCGCTACCATGAGTTCAGGCGCCTATCTGGTTATCGAAAAAACCGAGGCCATGCATGTGATTGATGTCAATAGCGGCCACAAAATTGTGAGCAATGATGTGGAACAAACCATTTTAGGCGTTAATCTGGAGGCCGCGGAAGAAATTTGCAGGCAAATTCGACTTAGGGATATCGGAGGATTGATCGTGATTGATTTTATCGACATGAAAAATCCGGAGCACAAAAAGCAGCTCAGTAAAGCGATGGAGGATTTCATGCGAAAGGATCGTTCGCAACACACCATTCTTCCGCTGTCGAAATTTGGCTTGATGCAAATTACCCGGGAAAGAGCACGCCCGGAAGTCATGGTGAACACCGCAGAAATGTGTCCTACCTGTAATGGCACCGGACAAGTAAACGCCACGATTTTGCTCACAGATGATATTGAACGGGATCTGGAATTCATCATGCAAAGTCGCCCAAAATCACCCCTTCAGCTGCGGGTACATCCTTATCTCGAGGCGTATTTGAAAAAAGGCTTGCCGAGTCGCCAGATGAAGTGGTTATTACGGTACAACAAATGGATAAAAATTGCTCCAAACGCGGATTATCATCTCACAGAATACCGCTTTTTTGACGGAAACGAAGATGAAATCAGAATGAACTAAGGCTCCCCGCTTTACTACAAGATAATTAAGCGGCCGTTTAACAACAAAGGAGAGATTTTTGAACCACAAAGTCAAGAAGGGCACAAAAGAAAGCGCAGCTTGTGTCCTCTGTGATTTTGTGGTTCGTTTTTTTAAGGTGTTGAAACGGTTCATGAGGCATTGTCTAAAAGCCTCATTTGACTCCAAATAGCGAATATCTCTCCTTTCATTTTAGCATCAAATCACTTCATTATGTACTTTTGAAATCATAGGTTGGCTCAAGTCTTGACCAGCTATTTGATTTCAAACGATGAAAAAGCCGTTTCCACTTTTGTTGTTTTTCCTCAATGCTGTGGTGCTAGTGGCACAACAAGTACCCATTTTGAGTATTGCTACAGGAACAGACGGCAGGGCAGAAATTACGGTAGCCTCTACCGAAGATCATTATTATGTGCTTCATGTTCGACATCAGCCCAATGGAAATTTTGAACAGGCTACTGCCATTCAATTGGGGAAAAATGGCGCCATTCAAATAACAGAGCCATTAGCTGCATATCCCTTGGCACAATATGCGGTAACCGAGCATTTGATCAATAATCCTGCAGACACTGATGGTGACGGGAAAAATGACCTTGCAGAGCTTGCTGATTTGAATACCAATAGTCCGTTTAATGCAGCACGAGCTATTCCTTTTCAGGATGGAACGGTATGTATTCAGGATCGCGCTACCTTTAAACAATTATCATATCATGCCCCTTCCGCAGGTGATGAATCTTCAGAATTGGTGAAGTTTTTCATCCATAACAGGGATGCTGCTGAACCTGAGTTGTATTTTATCAATAGCAATACGCATTCGCTCCACACAGATTTTGCCCATGCAACTGGTTATACCAATGATGGTACGTTAATGACCGGAACGATAGCTTTTCACCCTTTTGTATTGGCGCCAAACGGATCACCTGGTGTATATCGCTTCTTTTTCCATTCCAACAGTTCGTTCTCCATTGGATATATCAGAAAAGCCATGGAATTACTGGCTGCAAACATGCCCTATTTAAAAAACAATCTCTGTTATTATCCTTTAGAACCCGTTGGATTGCCTCTATATTTTGAAGAGAAGGATCAATATGATGCCTCCAGAATACCCGTTTTATTGGAAGCTGATTTGTTTAAGGATATTAATTATCAAGGATATAATACAGCAGAGGGTTTTGGTTTTTTGCGCTTGTTATTGCCAGGTGAGACGCCTCATATCCGGGATATTGTGGTTTGTGAGACCTTGCCCAATGAGCTTCCCAGGGTTGGAGGGATGATTACCTCAGTGATGCAAACGCCCCTTTCCCATGTAAATCTCCGGGCTATTCAGGATCAGGTTCCCAACGCATTTATTCGGAATGCTTTGCAACATCCCGATATCGATGCATTATTAGGGAAATATGTCTATTTCAAAGCTGAAAGATTGGGATTTACCCTTAAAGAGGCCAGCTTATCTGAAGTGGAGCATTTTTTCAAATCTTTGCAACCGGATGAGCCTCAAAAACTGGAAAGAGACCTCAGTGTTACCCGAATTTCACCTTTGGATAGCATTTCTTTTTATCAGTCGAGCAGTTACGGCGTGAAATGCGCCAATGTGGCAACAATGCGCAAATTTGGACTACCCGAAGGCACTATACCAAATGGATATGGCATTCCGTTCTATTTCTATGATGCCTTTATGCAGTACAACGGACTCTATTCAGAGGCCCAATCCATGATGGATGATGCCGCATTTCAATCAAATTATGCCGTTCAGGAGCAACAATTGGCTGTACTTAGGGCGAAAATAGTAAACGCCGAAATGCCAGGCTGGATGATGAACGACTTGAGTCAAATGCAACAATCCTTTCCACCGGGCACGTCCATCAGATGCCGCTCCAGCACCAATAATGAAGATTTACCAGGTTTTAGCGGAGCCGGTTTATATGATTCAAAAACACAAAAACCATCAGAAGGTCATATTTCAAAGTCAGTGAAGGAGGTCTATGCCAGTTTATGGAATTTCAGGGCATTTAATGAACGGGCTTTTAACCGGGTTGACCATTTCACCGTGGCCATGGGTATTTTGGTGCATCCTAATTTCAAAAACGAACGGGCCAATGGGGTAGGGGTTACCACTGATCCCTTTTATAAAACTGAAGGAACCTATTATTTGAATACCCAAATTGGGGAGGATTTGGTCACTAACCCTACCGGTCCATCTATTCCGGAAGAGATTTTATTAGATGTTGTTTCCGTTACGGAAGACGATTATTTGGTGATGAGTTTCTCTAATCTGGTGTCTCCAGATTCATTAATTCTCGGGGAGTATTATCTGGATCAAATGAGGCAATATCTTGGCGTCATACACCAGCAATTTAAAGGTTTATACCAGGCAGAAGAGAAGGAGAACTTTGCCATGGAGGTAGAATACAAAATAGACGCAGAGGGTCATCTGACCATCAAGCAGGCCCGGCCTTGGGTTACTTTTCAGGGAGTGCAAAAAACGCCGATTTATGCAGGTGGGAAGCCGGGATTAACATTGTTTCCCAACCCTGCCCATGATTTTATTCACCTAATTTACGAATCCCAGTCGGATGTCAGGGTGTCCGTTTATAATACTCTGGGGCAAAAAATTGCGGAAGAATGGTTTGATTTTAGAAAAAGTCAATGGCAAATGACAATAAACCATCTAAGAAATGGCTCCTATATCTTATTAGGTCAGGATAAAAATGGCAGGACGCTTTTTGTGGAAAAATGGCTCAAGAATTAAAAGTCAACCCCAAAAAAAATGAACCACAAACATGAGCCACCCGTGATTTTATCTGGGATGGCTCATGTTTGTGGTTCAACAAAATGATTGAGAAAAGTTATTTTCTTACAAGGTTGCCATTCTCATCTTTTACCACATACGAGTCTTTATATCCCCTTTCAATCAGCTCCTGCGCTACTTTTTGGGCGGATGCCAAATCAGCGTAGGATCCAATCAGGATTAAAGTCATGCCCGGTGAGTTCTTTGCAGGGCGTTTTTCAACGATGCCTAAATCTTCTACCGGATCTACCTCAAAACTTTCAGGTTTGGAAAGGGCCGCGATTCGCACCAAATAGGGTTGGCCTTTTTTAGCAGAAGAAATTGTTGGCTTTGGACTTGGTGTGGTGGTACTGTAAACCACAGGCGCCAAAGGCTCCGGTTCCTTGATTTTTACTGTTTTAGGGGCACTTGGGCTAACGGGGGGAATCAGATGGTCACGAATCTCCGGATCGTCTGCGCGTTCAGTGATGATATTAACATCGGTGAACCCGCGTACCATGGCAATTTTTTTGGTGGATTCGGCTTCTGAATAGTTTTTCCAAATGCCCATCCGCACCTTGGTGTATCCATTTTCTGTTTTGGAATACAAGTTGCCCAATCCGTTCAAGCGGGTATAATCTGTGATGGATACTTTCCGGTCGGCTGGAAAAGAGGCTAATTGGATGGCGTACCGAACCAGCGATGCATCAGGCTTGGCAACAGGCTCCTCCGTACTGTATTGTGCAGGTGCAGCAGGCGTCTGGCTTTCCACCAATAAGGTTTCATCAGCGCCTCTTTCTTCTACTACCCAGGCACTTTTAAAACGTTTATCTGTTTGGTGCACTTTTTTCAGGGTTGCATCCGCATCTTTTTGTGTTGGGAAAATGCCCAGGCGAATTTTATTCAGGTTGCGTTCCGTTTTTACGTACAGATTGCCGTACTTGGTTAATGCTTCATAAGTACCGAGCTTGGCATCTGTAACAGCCTCCGGCGTTGCCTCCAATTGAATGGAATATCCGGTTAGCTTTTCGAGTGCCGGTGATTTCGCAGTTTCTCTCGGAATGATTTTGCTGATTCCAGTTTCATTTACTTCATTGTACACCACTGGTTTAGCGGTGTTATCATATTCTACATAACCATCTTTTTGGTTAACAGCCAGGTCATTGTATTCCTTGTCCATCAACACATTACTGATTTTATGGTTGCTGTTGAATGGAAAATTGGTTCGGATAACTGCATCAACGTAGCCATTTTTGTTATAGCTCACCAGATAGGCTTGTCCGGGTTCCATGTTCAGACTGTAATACCCATTTTCATCCGTATCGGTCTCCAAAACACCATCCTGGAGTTGTGCCTGAACAGTAACCCCACGTAGAGGAGCATTTGTTCTGGAATCGTACACATAGCCCCGGAATTCCTCCCTGATATCCTGATTCATCGCAATTTTTACATTCATTCGACCGAAATCTGTCATGTCGATCTTTTTATCTGAATATCCGGATTTTCTAAGGGTAACCTGACAGGAAATTGGCCGAAGCAATTCATCAAAGAAAAACTTGCCATCACGCCCTGACTTACCTTTAACGCCGTAGCAATCTGTGAGATCAACGTCTACATCCCCTAAAGGAAATCCTCGCTCATCGGTTACCAACAGGTGTAGATTCCCGGATCCATTGCCAGAGGTTTCGCCAGGTGTGGAATATTCAGTTGGCCGATCTCCTGCAATGCTTTTACTGGCCACAGGTTCGTCTTCCCACTTTTTATTTACCATCCAGATGTCTTCATTGCCACGGCCTCCAGTACGGGTACTGGTCAGGTAACCCACGTTTTCGCTGGAATTATAAATGAATCCATAATCGTCCCGGGAAGAGTTGATGCCAGCGCCCAAATGAATCACCTCTGTGATTTCAGATGCGCCAAGGGTTGCCCTGAATACATCCAATCCGCCGAGTCCTTTGTGCCAATCGGACGAAAAATAGATGTAATCGCCATCAAAATAAGGGGTTACCTCATTTCCTGGCGTGTTGAGCGGGGTACCCAGGTTCCGAGGCTCGCTCCAGCCACTGGCGGTCCAGTTGGATACATAAATATCCCATCCGCCAAATCCACCTGGTTGGGTGGAGGCGAATATCAACTTGGTGCCGTCAGGCGACAAACAAGGGAACCCGGTGCCAAATGTGGAACCATTGTAAGGGAAGGCTTTGGGGCTTTGCCATACACCATCCTCAATATCAGACAAATAAATACTCATATTCATCCCGGTTTCAGCAATTTGTCTGGTACCGCTGATGAATTTATTGCGGGCAAAAGCCACTTTCCGGCCATTGGAAGAAAAACTTACCGGGCCTTCATTGCGGTTGTTTTGCATGTCGGAACGCAGAAAGACTGGCTTTTGCAGCATGTCGTTGTCTGGACTGCGTTGGCTCACAAATAAGAAATTGGTATTGCCTCCCTGAATATCGCCAACAGGTTTTCCTTTGGGTTGTATATCTGTACGTGCTGAATTGAAAACCACCTTAGACTGGTAAAAGGCAGGGCCAAAATCAGCGGCGGCGGTGTTAATTGGTTCATTTTTAGCTTGCCACTGTGCGTCTTTTTTTGCGTTTTTGATGGCAAAATCAGCTACATTGGCAAAGTGGCGCCCCACTTTTTCGTCGGTTTCTACATACAGTAAAAACTGATCCTTGGCGCCATCGTAATCGCCGGTTTGCATCAGGGCCTTACCTAAACGAAGTGGAACATCCGGTTCCATGTTATAGGTGTTTTGCGCTTTTTGGTACCACTCAATGGCTTTCTCCGGGCGATTTAACTGGTAGTTACAGTCGCCAATACGCGCAAGCGCATGTGCGTTGCTTTTGTCCTCTTTGAGGACTTCCTCATACGTTTGAATAGCCAGGTTGTAGGAGTAAAGGTCGAACTGCCGGTCGGCGCGGGAAATCAGCTCGTTTACGGCTGACTTTTGGGCATTCAGCAGGCTGGCAGCGGAGAGAAGCAGTCCAAGCAGGTACCCGGCGCGGAGTTTGGTGTTCATAAGCATCATGGTTTTGAGCCGGCCAACCTTTATTCTGGAGTGTAATCCAATAAAGATTACGCACTTCAGGCTTGGCTTGGCCCGGTTTTGGAAATAATTTTAATAGAATGGCGGACTGCAAGAGTGTGCAGAACGTACCAAGTTGAGTCAAAACGCGCATAAAACTGCATTTTGAGAAACTTAGTATAGTGGAGAGACTATCTTTTGAAATGAGGGACGCTGCAAAAGTACGGTCAAAACCAATACCGCGCAATGGGGTAGGGAGAAAAGAAAAGCGTCCAAGGAAAAATCCTTGAACGCTTTCTGTGCGGGAAGCGAGACTCGAACTCGCACGACCGTAAAGTCAATGGTGTTTGAGACCATCGCGTCTACCATTCCGCCACTCCCGCATTTTGGTATGTATCGCTTGAAAATCAACTTATTAAAGAAAGTTGGTTGCTCAAGCGGGTGCAAATTTAGATAGATTTTCTTTGGTGCGCAACAAATACCGATTTTTGTAAAAAAAATCTCTGACTCTGATCAGGTCCTGCTCTGTTCCGCGCTCTTCCGTCCAACTATCCAGTATGGGTTTTATGCCAGATTCCAGGGTTTCTTCCAGGTTTTTTAAGCTTTTTAGCGCCGATTCATAGGCTTCCTGCTGAAAATCAAACTCAAGTTCCATGATGGCTTCGTTGATGTCCATCATATCCATCAGGAAATCCTGAGGCAGGGTTCCTGCTTCCCCTTCGGTTCCCAGCAGACCTTTTTCCCGCAAAATATATTGCATTCGCGCATCCGGATCGCTTAACACTTTGAAAGCTTCGTTGTTCCGGGTAGATAACTCCAGGGCATCTGCTTGCGCCTGTTCTTCAGACAGGGTATGGAAATCAGGATGAAATTTGCGGCTGTTCTGCAAATAGCGGGCTCTGATGGCAGATTCATCCACCACAAACGCCATGGGAATACCGTAAAAGGTAAAATGGTTCATGCAACTGGATCAAAACAAACGCCAAACATCCAACCCGAGGGCAAAAATCATCAGGCCAATCAACAGGAAAAAACCAACTGTAACGGCGCGTTCCATAAACTGGTCGCTCACTTTACGGCCAGTGATAACCTCCCAAATGAGGAATAATACATATCCACCATCCAGGGCCGGGATTGGCAAAAGGTTCATGAAGGCCAGTATAATACTTAAGGACGCGGTAACGGTCCAGAAAATACGCCAATCCCAGGAAGGATCAAAAAGTTTACCGATGCTGATAACGCTGCCCAGGTTGTCTTTAACTGAAATGTCGCCCCGGAACATCATTTTGAAAGCCTGCATTTGATCCGTAAGGAAATTCCAACCCATTTTAGCGCCGGCCGGAAATGCTTCAGCCAGTGAATAGGTTTGGGTTTCCTTTTTGAAATAGGCGCCCATTTTAGCATTCGCACCAATTTTTCCCTGAGGGGTAAGTGTTACAGAAAGAGCACTCGAATCACCTTTCTCTGATACAACCCCGATATTCACCGTTTGGCTTTTATGCTTTGAAGCGACAGGCCAGAACTGATCAAAATACTCAATTGGCTGACCATTGAAAGACACGATTCTGTCGCCTTTTTTGATCCCTGCTGTGGCCGCCGGACCTTTATCTGATACCAATTCAACCACAAACGGCACCCGAGCGGATAACAGGTCGTTTTTCATGATTTTAGGTATCTTTTGCGCAACTTCATCTGAAAAACGGATGGTTTCCTGATTTCCGTTGCGGATTACAGTCGCTTCTCTTGCGCCTTCCAGCATCACCCGTTTGCGGAATTCATTCGGATCCAGCCGATCAAAGGGCTTTCCTCCCAGGGTGAGCAGTAAATCGCCCTGTTGAAATCCGTTTTGAAGCAACAGGGAATCGTATGACATGCCGTATTGTTTCAGCTCAGCGCTAGGGATGTATTCCCTGCCCCAGCCCCAAAGCACCATGGCAAAAAGAAAGAGCCCGAGGAAAAAGTTCACGGTTACACCGCCAATCATTATGATGAGGCGTTGCCAGGCTTTTTTAGCCCGGAATTCCCAAGGTTGGGCAGGACCCTTCATTTGCTCTTTATCCATGCTCTCATCAATCATTCCGGAAATTTTCACATATCCACCTAATGGAAGCCAACCGATACCGTATTCCGTTTCCCCTTTTTTCCGACTGAAAAGGGAGTTAAAGGGAGGGGCATCAAAAAAGAGATAGAATTTTTCCACACGGGTTTTGAACCACTTGGCAGGTGCGAAGTGACCCAATTCATGTAACACGATCAGGATGGAAAGACTGAGCAGGAACTGTAGAACAATTGAAACGGTATCCATTAAAGCTGTGCTTAGGAACGAGTGATAATTTGTATGGTAAAACGCAAAACGGCTTTCGGAGTTTAGGGCAAAACTACGGAAGCCGTTCGGACGTACTGTATTAATTGGAAAAAATTACAAAAAAGGGTCGAGAATAACTTCCCTTTCCTCTGAATTTACGGGCTAACTGCCAATTTCCCGGTATCGCTGAGAGTTAGCAGGATCAATTTTAGACATGATTTGGATTACACGATCCTTTTGTGCCTTAGGGGCAATTTTCCACATTTCCACCAGTTCGTCTTTTTTAGCATAGGAAAACATCTGGATAATCATGGAGTTAAAATACGCAGCGGCCACCTTGTCGATGTCCTCCAGCGCTAACAAAATGGCAGCTTTGCCCTGATCAGGGTTGGTGGTGAACATATCCAACCCTTTGCGGTGATACGTATAAATGGCGTTTCTGAATGGCCGCACACGGGGGTTTAGCAGGTTTTCCATGATCCAATAGCGATTGCGATTTTTACCTCCATCTGCAGGTCGCCAGCCAGGAGTAGAGTTACTACTGGAGTTTTGAATGTTTGTTACGATTTTCTCTGCCGTCAAAAGGTGTTGTTCACCCCCATATTGAGAAAATGAATCGTAATCCATAGACAAAATGATGTAGACGTAGAAGGCAAACAATGCTGAAAGATTTTGATTTTCGGGATTGTCGCGCAGAAATTCAATAGGCTGATTTTGTTCATAGGTAAACAAAACATCCTTGTCTAAATGTGAGATCAAGGGCGTTTCATATCCGCTGCCGTAAACAGGGCGTGTAGCCTGAACGGCCAACTCAGCTTCGAATATATTACCTTCTGATTCTTTGGAAATGGTGAGGATAAAATTGCATTTAATACGCTCCTCAGGTTCAAAGTTATCGTTAGTCCAGCGTGTGTTGTTCAAGAAGTCCTTTAAGGAAACTTCCAACTGATCGAAAACCTTACGGTCGTTTCGCTGTAATTGAGGGGTGCTGACCCGAACGCTTGCATTTAGTTCGCCTTGCGCATAAAGGCTTGAAAAACAAATAGATAGCGCAATAAGAAGTGCAATTTTTTTCGTCATAACAGGTATGTGTAAATGCAAGAAGGTCTCATGGATGATATTTGACCCTTGCAATTGATGCGTAAACTGGGGTTTGGGTTGGCTAAGCAGTGTCAATTTTTCAAATACTGGCCTAACCTTTTATCAAACTACAAATTTCGTGCACAATATCCTCGGCAACGGATTTTTTACTTTTTAATTGGAAATTGGTATGCGTTCCATCTTTACGCAAAATGGTGATTTGATTAGTATCATGACCAAATCCTGCACCGGGATTCCGCATGGAGTTTAGTACAATAAAATCAAAATTTTTCTTTGCCAGTTTCTGCGAGGCATGGTTTTCTTCATTATCTGTTTCCAGGGCAAATCCGACAAAAACCTGGTTTGGTCGTTTATTTTTACCCAGCGTAGCGGCGATGTCTACCGTTTTTTCCAATTCCAGTTGCAGATCACCGTCCTTTTTCTTGATTTTGGTTTCTGAAAAATGGCGGGGTTTGTAATCTGCTACAGCAGCTGCTAAAACGATTATTTCTGCC
>JAEUUS010000243.1 GCA_016787545.1 Saprospiraceae bacterium | reverse complement strand
TTACACAATAAGCAGGCGTTTACATGAGAAGAGATGTTTTTCAGGCAATTGCCGATCCTACCCGCAGGGAAATTATCGGCATGCTGGTGCAGAAGCCATTGAATGTCAACAGCGTTGCCGAGCATTTCAGCACCAGCAGGGTTGCTATTTCAAAGCACCTGAAAATTCTGGAGGAATGCGGTCTGGTAACGGTGGAACAACAAGGCCGGGAGCGCATTTGTATGGCTCAGCCTGAGCGGTTGCAGGAAGTAGCCGAGTGGGTGGAACAATACCGCCAATTTTGGAACGAAAAGCTGGATGCGCTGGAGCGCTATCTGGCTAACCTAACATCATAACAATGAAAAAGCTCAACATTACTTACTGGATTATCACCGGACTCTTTTCCGCGTTCATGGTATTTTCCTCTGTTCCCAATCTGATGTCGGCGCCTGATTCGGTGCAATTTCTGAACGGGCACCTGGGATACCCTGCATACATCATTCCCTTTTTGGGCGCGGCCAAAATTGCCGGAGCTATCGCCCTGCTCATTCCAGGCTTTCGGCGTATCAAAGAATGGGCCTATGCAGGTTTGTTTTTTGACCTCGGCGCGGCATTCTATTCACTCATTTGTGTGGAAGGTTTCAAGCCGGGCTTGTTGTTCATGCTCGTGTTTATCGGCTTTTTGTTTGCTTCTTATTTCCTCTGGCATAAAAAGCTGCAAACAGAAGTCTGAAAAAATTCACTTAACTTATTGACTATGAATACAAAAAAGCCCCGGCCATTACAGCTGGAACGCCTTTTTCATGCTCCTGCAGAAAAGCTCTGGCAGGCGCTCACAGATCCTGTTCAAATGAAAAAATGGTATTTCGATCTGCCCGGGTTCCGTGCAGAAGTGGGATATCAATTCCGCTTTGAAGGGGGGCCTCCCGGACGAGTCTATGTGCATCTGTGTGAGGTTACGGAAGCACTGCCCAACCGGCGTCTTTCCTACACCTGGCGGTATGAAGGTTATGAGGGCAATTCACTGGTAACCTTTGAACTGTTCCCGCAAGGGGATAAAACCTTGTTGCGACTCACTCATGCGGGGTTGGAAACATTCCCGAGCAGCAACCCGGATCTGGCTGCCGGCAATTTCAAAATGGGCTGGACCGGTTTTTTGCGCACCGAGCTGCCCAATTTCCTTCGAAACGAACCGGTATTCCGTATTTCCCGCACCATTAATGCCCCACGCGATCTGGTGTATCAGATGTGGACAGATGCGGCTCATCTGGCCCAATGGTGGGGCCCAATCGGAATGGAACTTTCGGTGTTGAAACTGGAGCTTCGGCAGGGGGGCATTTTCCATTACGGGATGAAAGGACCCAATGGTGGGATGATGTACGGTCGTTTTACCTTTAGGGACATTCTCCCGCCTGAACGACTGATCTGGACCACCTCGTTTGCTGATGAAAAAGGGAATGCCATCCGCGCGCCATTTTCTGATCAATTTCCCGTGGAAACGTATAATGTACTGACCCTCACTGATTTGGGCGATAAAACAAGGCTCACGCTCAGTGGTTGCCCTATCAACGCTTCCCAGGCAGAACTGGATTTCTACCGGAATATGTTCGATAGTATGAAAAACGGGTTTGGGGGTACGTTTAAGCAGTTGGTGGCTTATGTCAGAAAGCAAAGGAATTAAAATTTTTTTACCACTAAGGCACAAAGGGCACTAAATGCTTGAGTGACTTTATGATGAAACCGGCCATGGTGATCTTCTCTTAGTGCCTAAAGTGCCTTAGTGGTGAAAAGCCTCCCTTATACAACCAAATGCCTCCCCAACTCCCCAACCCTCCCGCAACAAACCTGTTCCATGACCTGCTTGAGCTGGATTTTCAGGATGGATGCCATGTGCCGGCCGCCTTCCTCTCCCAGGGCGGCTACACTGTACATGAAGGACCGACCCAAAAACGCAAAATCGGCGCCGCTGGCCAGGGCGCGGGCTACGTCGGGGCCGGTACGCACGCCGGAATCGAGCATGATCCGGGTTTTGCCTTTGTAACGCTGCACAATAGGACCCAGGGAACGAATAGAGGATTGTCCGGCGTCCAGCTGCCGGCCGCCGTGGTTGGATACAATCACCCCGTCGAAACCGAGTCTCACGGCCATTTCGGTGTCTTCCTCACTGGCTACGCCCTTTAGCACGAGTTTGCCTTTCCAGCGATCGCGGATGGGGGCAATACGTTCTTCGTTTACCCGCCCGGAAAAAGTCTGGTTCATGTATTGCCCTAACTGTTTCATATCCAGGCCTTTGGGCATATACTGTTTCATATTGGCAAACTCCGGCTGACCATACAGGAGGGTGCGGATGGCCCAGTTGGGCCTGCCCAGGATTTGCAGGATATTGGCCAGGGTCATTTTGGGCGGCATGGCCAGACCATTGCGGATGTCGCGCGGGCGATACCCGAAACTGGGCACATCGCACAACACGCACAGCACCTCGCATCCGGCTGCTTCCGCCCGGCGCAGGAGGTCGTCGCGCAGGGCCGGATCGGCGGGATGGTAAAGCTGGAACCAGAATTTACCCTCGGTGATCTCCGCAATACGCTCGATACTGGCGGTAGTAACGGTGCTCAACACGAAAGGAATATTGTGCTCCCTGGCTGCCCGGGCCAGTATTTCCGGCGAACCGGGCCACATCAGGCCCTGCAAGCCCACCGGCGCAATCCCAAACGGCGCATCGTACACATGACCGAACAACTCGGTGCGCAAATCTGCCCCGCCATATTCCGCGAGGTAATACGGTTTGAGTTCCACCTCCCGCAATTCAGCAATATTTTTGTGTAGGTTCACATCCTCATTGCAGCCACCATCCAGGTATTCAAAGGCAAAACGGGGTATACGTTCCCGCGCGCGCTTGCGCAAATCATCTACGGCGGGGTAATTCGTATTGTAACTCAAATTCATGGCAGGTATCGTTTCAAGGTGATCAACGAAGTGGGCACAGGTTGTGGATTCCAGTCGCGGTGTATGGCTAAGGCAGCGCCAAGTGCCGTGGCCTGGGCCACTTCAGCGGCATATACTTCCAGGTGCGGAAGCGCTGTAGCCAGCCCTTGCATATAGGGATCGTTGTGGGCAAAACCTCCATCCACAAAGATGCGCCGCACGGCTGAATGGCCCAGCGCCAATTGTAGGGAAGCAAGTTGTTTTTGCACCATTTCATCCATCAGGGCGGCATATTGAACCATGGCTTCAGCCGGCCCGGGTTCGGTATTGGTGTAAAAATTTTCGGGCAGACCCAGGGCTTCGGCAATGGCTTTTACGCCTTTTTCATGCTCATTTCCGCCAAAATACCGCGCCGCTTTGACGGGTTTGCCGGTCCAGCTCAGGTAACACAAACAGTCTTCCTCCAACTCCGCCTCCGTGAGGGGTTCCTGGTTAAACGGATTCAGGGAAATGCACCAGGTGCCCGTGGAAATGAGCACAAAGGGCTCTTCAAAAGTGGCCAGATAAGGAATAAGTGCCGCCGAGCTGTCGTGCAGCCCGAGGGGTTTAGCGCCCGCAACAGGCTGAGATAACAGGTTGATCAGGCCTTCCGACCGCACCCATTCGTGAAAATCGTTTTTCCGGAAATCCCAGAGCATGGTGTGGCAGCCGAGGCTGGTGGAGGGGTTGGTGGCGGTTTTACTGACGGGGTGACTGGCAGTCACCCCGTCAGTAAAACCGCCGCCAACCCCAACCCTAAACACCCACTCTGGCAAATGCAACGAACGCTTAATCTGCCGGAACAACTCCGGCTTGCGGTGTTTGAGCCAAAGCAGTTGCAGGCCGGAATTGAGGTGACCCAGCAGCGGGGAGGCCGTTTCCAGGCCAATGGTTTTCCAGGTTTTTGTAAACCATTCCAGCAGGTCTGCCGGAAAAGGTTTCAGGTAATTGTACAAAGGGGCAACAGGGACGGCATCTGCATCCAGGTGCACAAAACTGGCGCCGTAAGCCGTGGCGTTCATGGCACGGATCTGAAACCGCGGATCGCGCTGAATTTCCGCAACGGTGTCCCGGATCCATTGTTCCAGCAGGGGCAGGTCTTCGCAGGGAAAACCATCGTCGTCGGTGGTTTCCGGCAGCCGGGCGTTTTGCTCGTGCACCACCCGGTAGTGTTCGTCAAACACCAGGGCTTTTTTATTGGTCTTGCCGATGTCGAGTACCAGACAGTGGTTCATAAACTTATTCGCCGGGTTGAAAATCCGCCCAATTCAGCGCATGTTGCTGCATAAAAGCCGGATCCAGTTTTCTGGGGAATGGAATGAGTGCCTGATCCTGCCATTGTTTGCGCCATTTTTGTGCGTACTGGTGGGCAAACTTTTCCCGTTCCTGTTTGGGCAGGGCAAAATAGTCGTCTTCTTTATTTGCCTCTATGTACATGTTGTAATGGACAAAATGCCCAACCTCATGTGGTAATGTTCGGTAAAGTTGGGTGTTGCGCACGAAT
>JAEUUS010000342.1 GCA_016787545.1 Saprospiraceae bacterium | reverse complement strand
TGTGAACCTCTTCGACGTGTTTGAAGATGAAAGCAAACTGGGCGCCGGCAAGAAATCCTATGCCGTTAGTTTTGTGTTTGAAGACCCGGAAAAAACCCTTCAAGACAAGGAGATCGATGCCATGATGGGGCAATTGGTTGGTGTGTTTGAAGGAAAACTGGGGGCTGTCATTCGCAAATAATCGGTTTGTTGAAAACAAAGGTCCCACACCACTAGGGGTCCACTAACCAATCACTGAATCTCAATCATCTATCAACTATGGATATCGTTTCAATCATTATAGGCCTGGTTGTCGGAGGGGTAGTTGCCTACCTCATCGCTTCCATGACCACCAAGAAGAATACCGATCAGGCTGTCCAGGAAAGCAATCGCAAAGCAGACCTGATCATTCAGGAAGCCCGGCTCTCTGCCAAAAGGGTGGAAGACGAAGCAGCCGTAAAAGCCCAGAAAATTGTGGGTACCGCCGAGGCGGAAAACGAACGGATCAAGCAGCAAAAAATCCAGGAAGCCAAGGAGCGTTATGCCCAAATGCGCTTAGAAGTAGAAGAGGAAAAAACCAAACGCCAGCTGGAACTGAAAGACCTGGAAATGGCTATTGCCTCTCAGCAAAAAGACCTGAAAATTGAAAACGATGCACTGGATGCCCGCTTCAAGGAGCTGGAAACCAAAAAGGCAGATATTGAAACACGCGATGCTGAAATTGTGATTTTGCGGGAAAACCTGGATAAACAGCTCAAAATCGTTCAAAAGAAGAAAGAAGAACTGGATGCGGCAAACGAAGAACGCATCAAGGCTCTGGAAACCATCGCCAAACTGAGCCAGCAGGATGCCAAAGATCAGCTGCTCGAACAGGTGCGTGCCAAAAGCGAAAGTGAAGCGCAAACCATCGTGCGCGACGCCGTGAACCAGGCCAAACTGAATGCCAGCAAGGAGGCCAAAAAGATCGTAATCCAGACCATCCAGCGGATGGCGGCTGAGTTCACCATCGAGAATACCGTATCGGTATTCAACCTGGAAAACGACGAAATGAAGGGCCAGATCATTGGTCGTGAGGGTCGAAATATCCGCGCACTCGAAGCTGCTACCGGCGTTGAGGTGATTGTAGACGACACGCCCGAGGCCATTGTATTGTCTTCCTTCGACCCCGTTCGCCGCGAAATTGCACGCCTGTCATTGCAACGCCTGGTAGCCGACGGTCGTATCCACCCGCAGCGTATTGAAGAGGTGGTGGCCAAAGTAACCAAGCAGCTCGAAGAACAAATCATGGAGATCGGTGAGCGCACTGTGATCGAACTCGGCATCCACGGCCTCAACGCTGCGCTTGTGCGTATGGTGGGCCGGATGCGTTTCCGCTCCTCTTATGGTCAGAACCTGCTCAAGCACAGCATTGAAACAGCAGAACTCTGCGCCATCATGGCTGCAGAACTAGGCATGAATCCGAAGCAGATCAAAATGGCAAAACGCGCCGGTCTGCTGCACGATATCGGTAAAGTGGCTGAAGAAGAAACCGAACTCAGCCACGCACTCGTGGGCATGAAACTCTGCGAACAGTACGGCGAACACCCCGTAATCATCAACGCAGTAGGCGCCCACCACGACGAGATTGAGATGAACAACATCATCTCGCCCATCATTCAGGCCTGCGACGCCATCTCAGGTGCACGCCCTGGCGCGCGCCGCGAGATCCTGGAAAACTACCTCAAGCGTATCGGCGAGCTGGAAGAAATTGCCCGCAGCTACGAAGGGGTGGCCAATGCCTTCGCTATGCAGGCCGGTCGCGAACTCCGCGTCATCGTGGAAGCCGACAAAGTTACCGACCAATACGCCGACGATCTGTCCTTCCTCATTTCACAGAAAATTCAGGATGAAATGCAGTATCCGGGTCAAATCCGTGTAACCGTTATCCGGGAAAAACGGGCGGTAGCATACGCGAGGTAGTGCCTAAACGCACCAGTGCGTAAAAAAAATGAAGGGACACAGAGGATTTTGACGCCTCGTGTCCCTTTCTTTTTGTGTATAACCACTCGACCAGAACCACGAAGTTTTATTGAACCACAAAGGGCACAGCGTTTTTATTGAACCACAAAGGCACAAAGGGCACTAAGTTTTTATTGAACCACAAAGGCGCAAAGGGCACAAAGTTTTTATTGAACCACAAAGGCACAAAGGGCACAAAATTTTTTTTGAACCACAAAGGCACAAAGGGCACAAAGTTTTTATTGAACCACAAAGGCACAAAGGGCACAAAATTTTTTTTGAACCACAAAGGGCACAAAGTTTTTTTTGAACCACAAAGGCACAAAGGAAACTAAGCTGTATCTCTGTGTCCTTTGTGTCTTTGTGGTTCAACCCCCTCCGTTTGTAAAAATTACCATAACGTCAAAAACTACACCCTTTGTGTCCTTTGTGTCTTTGTGGTTCAACCCCTCCTCTTGTAAATGTCAAAAACTACACCCTTTGTGTCCTTTGTGCCTTTGTGGTTCCCACCCCTCCTCTTGTAAATGTCAAAAACTACACCCTTTGTGTCCTTTGTGCCTTTGTGGTTCCCACCCCTCTTCTTTCCATAGTGCCCACACCCGGTTTCAATGCAAACTATTAGTAAACCTGTACATTAGTCGGTTTTTGGTATTAACTTTGCTCACATTCCCCACATTAATCACGTTCCCCTATCATCCGCATTAACCGATGGATTTTACTTACCTGCTGAACATCCTGCTGCGCCGAAAATGGCTAATTCTGGGGGCTATGGCGTTTGCTGCTGTGGCTACCTTCCTGTTTATTGGCCAAAAACCGGCGCGCTATAAATCCGGCGTGGTAATGGCCACGGGGATTGTAAACTACAAGGGCATCAATTCCGACAACTCCGATGCTTTTGTGCAGCAATACCAGGTAGAAAACGCTTTTTCCAACCTGCTGGAATTTGCGCAGTCGCGCTCTGCCATTAAATTAGTTACCATTGAGATGCTGCAGCACGATCTGGGCGGGCAAACGGCTTTTCGCCAACCCAACCCGGCGCTGCCATTTACGGAACAGGAAAAACAAAGCCTCCTGCAACAACTGAAAGGAATTCAGCTCGATAGCCTGGAAGATCCCTCTTTTTCTCCTGATTTCGATTTTTTGCTGGATAAAGTGGCCCGTGCCTATGGGTACGACAACGACGCCATCCTGCGCAGTCTTTCCGTAAAAAGAAAGGGTCAGACGGATTATTTAGACATTGCCGTGACCACAGAAATCCCGGCTTTGTCGCAATACCTCGCGAATGCGTATGCGCGGCGCTTTCTCACCTATTACTACAACCTTTTGGTGCGCGAAAAGCGTAAAAACGTAGACTCCTACGCCAAATTAGCCACGGAAAAAAAGGCCGTGGTGGATTCCATCAGCGACCTGAAATTTGAATACCTGAAACAAAAAGGGCTGCCGGTGCTGGGCAGGCAGAGCGAGGAACTGGTGGCGCAGATCACCAAGCTGGAGTTTGAACGCCAGCGCGCCGATGCCCGCAAACGTTCCGCCGCCGAATCGGTGAACCGCATTAAAAAATACGAGAGCGACCGCGAATCGCGCGATGCCCGGGAGGTACAAAGCCGGTTGCTGGATAAAAACAGCACAGCCGAGCAGATGGAGCGCGTGCGCGAACTCACCCGCAAAAGCGCCGAAGCGGGCGGCAAAAACGAAGACATAGAAACCGAACTCGCCGATGCCAAAGCTGAACTGGAAGCCACCATGCGCGCCTCTGCCCGCGCACAAGGCAAACCGCGCAACGAAGAAGGTAAAAAAACACGAGAAGAACTGTATAAAGACCGTGTTGGGGTGGATCTGGAACGAATAGAGGCCGAGGCCAGCTACAACCGCACCAACAACGAAATCTACGCCCTCAAAAACAAACTGGGCAGCATGGTGGTGAGCGACGAGGTGTATTCCAAGCTACAACAGGAGCAAGACAATGCACAGCTGGAGTTCGACAAGGTGAACGATGAATTCATCAAAGCCAAGCTTACGCTGGAAAACGCCGAGAATCCGCTCACGGTGGTGCAAACCGGCCAGCTTCCGGAATGGCCCGAACCCGACCGTCGTACCCTGATCAGCATTTTTGCCGCCATTGTGGTGGGCACGCTCACGGTGATCGCGCTGTTTGTGCTGGCCTACCTGGACGGCTCCATACAGTCGCCCGATCTGTTCAAAAAATACACCGGCGGGTTGCCTTTGCTGGGCGTCATTCCGGCTATTTCGGTGAAGGGTTTTGATTTGGAGCGCATTTTTGCCGTCCGCAATCCGGATGCGGCTACCACGGCGTTTCGGGAGAGTTTGCGCAAATTGCGCGGACAAATCATGGCCTCAGGCGGCAAAACCTGGCTGCTGATGAGCGTCAAAACCCAGGAGGGCAAAACTTTTACCATGCTCTCGCTGGCTCATTCGCTGGCCTTCAACCAAAAGCGGGTGCTGATGCTGGATACCAATTTTAAAGCCCCGCTGCCGGAGTCGTTTACAGATCAGCCCAGTGTGCACAAAGAGCTGCTGAACGGGTTGCTCAAAAAGCACGGGCTGGATGCGGTATTTCAGTTAAAAAACCAGAGCGCAAAAGAGGCCGAGGGGCAGCGCGTGGAAGTGCTGGGCAATGTGGGTTTGCCCAAATCGCCAGCGGAATTACTCGAAGAAACTGCTTTTCGGGCATTTTTGGCAGATTTAGGGGCACATTTTGACTATATCCTGCTGGAAGCAGCGGCCCTCAATGATTATTCCGATGCGCAGGAGTTGGCGCCTTATGCCGATCGTATTTTGGCGGTTTTCAATGCCCATTCCACTTTGAAGGCGGCAGATCAGACCTCGCTGGATTACCTGCGTTCGCTCGGGCCAAAGTTTGCCGGAGCGGTGCTGACGGAGGTGGATGGGGGGTATGTGTGAGGGGTATAGGGGATAAAGTTGCCTAAATTAGTCAAACCCTCAGAATTAATAATTCACCATTAGCCGTCAATTATATCTTAATCACTTATACTACTAAAAAAAATAGCCATCAACCGTTTACGACGCTTCAAAAGTTTAGTAACCGGACCCTTCAACGTTTCCAATCCATGCGCCATATTTACCTCTCCATAGCTGCCTGCATTTTTTCCCTTTCCAATATCCTACACGCCCAAAACATCTGGTATGTCAATGCCTCCAGTCAGGTTGCTCTGCCGGACGGTAGTTCCTGGCAAGAAGCGTTCCCCCGTTTGCAGGATGCACTTCAGGTGGCTCAATATGGAGATCAAATCTGGGTAGCCGCAGGGACTTATACACCCACCCAAACAGCACAACGAGACATTTCTTTTGTGTTGAAAAACGGCGTTGCTTTGTTGGGTGGTTTTGCCGGCACAGAATCCGCCGTTGAACAGCGCAATCCGATCCTGAACCTCACCAGACTAAGTGGAAACATCGGCGATTCGGCCATTGACACCGATAATTCGTTTCATGTACTCACGGGTACAGGATTGGATGAAAAAACGGTTCTCGACGGATTCACGATTTCCGATGGAAACTCCATTGGTGCAGGTAATACACAATCTGATCAATATGGCGCAGGTTTGTTTTTACTAGGCTCTGAGGGGCTGTCAGATTCCCGGCCATTGATTGCAAACTGTGTTTTTGAGCATAATAAAGCCGAGCAAGGCGGTGGCGGCCTTTTTGTCGGACACATTAATCCATCCAACCCGTTTGGCCCGCAATACTTGGTTAATCCACAAATCCGGAATTGTAATTTTGTACAAAACCAAACGACTCTTTATGGCGCCGGGATGATGAAAACAGGATCTACTGCACCCATCGATACCTTTTTGCTCGAAAATTGCCGTTTTACCGATAACTATGCCTTTGCTGCACATGGCGGAGGAGTGCATATTGAAAAAACAGGAAATTCTACCATCGCGCTTAAGGACTGTATTTTTGAATTGAATGAAACTTTGGGTGGAAACGGTGGAGGGCTGAATGTGACCGCCAATTCGGAAGGGGCGTTTACCATTGATCTAATCATGGAAGGCTGTATCTTTTTAAAAAATAGAGCACCTGAAGGCGCGGGGTTTTATATCGATGGTCTAAATGAAGACCCTATAGATTATATTGTAAATTTATTTATTAAGAACTGTTTGTTTGAAGAGAATGAAGCCAGGAATGCAACTGGTGGAGCATATACTGTTTACCTTGGTGGCAATGGTATTGTAAATGCAACCATCGGTAAATGTCAATTCTTGCGCAATGTGGCCAACAGCTACTTTGCCACAGCATTTATCTGCAACGACGAAAGCGAAGCCAATGTCTTGGTAGAAAATTCAGCATTTATAGGTAACAGGCAAAAGAACAACCCCAATAGCTATTTTGTAGCCTACAGCGCCGGAGGCAACAAAGTACATAGCCGCTTAAACAACTGTTTATTTGCCAACAACCCTGGCGGGGCCATTTTCGCCGGAGGGCATGAAGAAACCAAAGTGCTGACCGAAGTAACCAACTGCACCTTTTACAATAATGGAGCAAATCCATTTGGGAAACGATGGTATTCTTCGTTCAATCAAACAGGCGCTCAGTATTACAACAAAATGAACTTTTACAACTGCGCCATTTGGGAGCCGCAGTCCAATCACCGCCTGATTTACAACAACAATCAAAATATTCTCAACGGTTCCTGGTTCCTTTTTGAATATTGTAGTATTAGTCCGTTAGTACCTTCTCCTGCTGTAATTCCCAATTATATGGATGTTTTCGGAGATAGTGTTTACCACAATGTCTATCCAGGATTCATAGACACACTGGGAGGTAATTTCAGACTCAATACATGTTCACCTGTCCTCAACAGAGGAAGTAACACGGCAATTGACAGTGCGGGGCTTACATCAGACTTTGACGGGCAGCCCCGTATCCGTTTTGGTCGGGTAGATTTAGGCGCTTATGAGCAGCAGGATTCCTGTTTAACCTCTTCCACAGAAGAACCGGAAGTCGTTAGCTCAGGTAAACTTTGGCCTAACCCTGCATCACCAGGCTACCAGGTGCAATGGGAATTCCCGGATGGGGCTCCAAAAACAGGGTATTGGCAGGTATTGGATTCGTTTGGCCGGCTTTTGTTAGAGGGTTCGGATCTGAGCACAGGCATTACCGCCCCGTCAATCCCAGGTATTTATTGGGTAATTCTGTATATCGGGCAGCAAACAATTCAGCGTAAGTTGGTGGTGCAGCGATGAGATAAGGTTAGGCTGCTTGAATAAGTCAATCTCAAAACAGGTATTCTCCAACAGGGGTTATTATCGGAGCGCGACTGTAGTCATTCCGATAATGACCCCTGTTGCATCCACCGCCTTGCTTAGGTCTTCCAGAATGCGAAGGGATCACGTCCAAGCTCCAATGTCAAAATGCCCAGTTATCTGTTTTTTCCCCATCTTTGTACTTCCAAATTCAGATTACCTACACCAACCCTCCTTCTTTTTTTCCATGAAGAAAATCCTTTCCCTCCTCACGCTACTGCTATTGGCCGTAGCCACGCTTTCTGCACAACGCAGCAAACCCGTTCCTCCTAAAACCGACGAGCACCCTTTCACCCCGCAGATCAACTGGCCGGGCAAAGCGGTTCCGCCGGCAAACAACCCGTTTTATGTAACGGCTCCACGCTTCAAACCTGCCGGACAACTCAACACCCTGCCCGGTGTTTCTGAAAGCAATATTGCCCTGAAACGCGCCGAAAATGGCCTTCCTATGTTCTTTGAAGGCAAAACGGCCGCTTCCGGCAGCAACGCCGAGAGCAAACCGCTGGACCAGCGCGCCCTGGAATATTGCGCCAGCCTGCAGCCACAAGGCATTGCCCAACCGGCGCAGGAGTTTACCGCCAAATCTGTATCCACCGACGAGCAGGGCAACGCCCACGTGCGCCTGGAGCAAACCTTCAATGGCCTGCCTGTTTGGGGATCCGAGCTCATTTGCCATACCCAAGGCGGCGCTTTCATGCGCATGAACGGTCGCTATTTCCCTACGCCTGAACTGGCTTCCGTAACGCCATCTATGGATGCAGAAGCAGCCATCTGGAAGGTAAAAACCGCTATCGGCCTGGAAAACCTCAAAACCGACTGGACCGAGCAAGACCTTAAAATGATTGACGGTCAGCCATTCAGTGCTACGCTGGTGGTTTTCCACGTGAACGAAAAACTCAACGGCGAACGCTTAGCCTGGCACGTAGCGGCCCGCCCCAATGTGTTCAGCCGCTCCGAATGGTTCATCGACGCCGCTACCGGCGAGGTGTTGAACTCCTTCGAACATACCTGCAACCTGCTGGGCCATTACCACGCCAAAGGGCACAACACTGCTTCGGTGGCTGCCCATGCAGACCATGCGCCAAATGCGCCTGAAATGGTAGACGGTCCGGTGAACATCAGCGGTGTAGACCTGCTGGGCGTAACCCGCAACTTTACGCTGGGCGGTTGGCAGTTTGGCTCGCAGGTAGCCCTGGAAGATGCCAGCAAATCTATGTTCAACGCTGCAGCCTCTACCATGCCCGGCGATCCGGTGGGCGCCATCGTAACCCTGGATGCATTCAACACTTCCCCGGAAAATCAGAATTTTAATGTAGATCTGATTGTTTCCAATACTACCACGTTTAGCAACAAACAGGCGGCCATCAGTGGTCATTACAATGCCATCAAGAGCTTTGATTACTACAAAACGAAGTTTAACCGAAACTCTATCGACGGTGTGGGTGGCAACGTGATCAGCATTGTGAACGTAACAGAAGCCGACGGTACGTCCATGGAAAATGCTTTCTGGAACGGCCAGGCTATGTTCTACGGCAACGGCGGTTCTACCTTTAAACCATTAGCCCGCGGCCTGGATGTGGGTGGCCACGAAATGACGCACGGCGTGGTGGAAAAAACAGCCAACCTCATTTACCAAAACGAAAGCGGCGCCTTGAATGAGTCCTTTGCCGATATTTTCGGACAAATGATTGACGGCGATGTGAACGACTGGAAAATCGGGGAAGATGTGATGCAAAGCGGCGGTGGTTTGCCATCCGCCCTGCGCGATATGCAAAACCCCAACAACGGTCAACCTGCCAACAGCGGCTTCTGGCAGCCTGCCCATACCAACGAACAATTTACCGGCTCTGCCGATAATGGCGGCGTACACATCAACTCCGGTATCGTTAACCGCGCGTTTGTGCTCTTCGCTACCAACGCAGCAGTAGGTACGGCAAAAGCAGAACAGGTGTACTACAAAGCCCTGCGCGATTACTTAGTGAAATCCAGCAAATTCGTGGATTGCCGTCTGGCCGTAATCCAGGCTTCCAACGACCTGTACGGCGCCTCCGTGGCCGATGCGGCAGCAAATGCGTTTGCCACAGTAGGTATTGGCGGCAGCGCCCCAAGCGGCAACTACCTGGGAACACTCAGCCCTAATCCGGGCACCGATTACATCCTTTGCACCAGTAACGCCGGCGATCTGGAAATTGCCACAGGCACTGGCCAGGTGATTGCCTCCCTGTACACGGAAGGTCTGATAAGCCGTCCAAGTATTACCGACAACGGTGTAAGCATGGTATTCATCAACGAAGCCAAACAGTTGATGGCCATTGAGTTCGATTGGCAAGCCAACCAATTTGTAGTATCTACGGTAGATGATGGCCCATGGAGAAATGCCGCCATTTCAAAAGACGGTCGCTTCCTGGCTTTGATTAAAGACTTCCAGGAGCCGCGTATCTATATTTTCGATCTGGCAGATCCGTTCGGCAGCTTTGAAACCATGTTTTTGTACAATCCTACCTATTCCCAGGGTCAAATTACCGGGGATGTAGAATACGCCGATGTGTTGGAGTTTGATTATTCAAATACCTATCTGATGTACGATGCCTATAACAGCCTTGACAACATTGGTTACTGGGACATTGGTTTTATCCAATTCTGGGAAAACGGGCAATTTGTTGATGGCGGCGATGCTTTCATCACCAAACTCTTTACCGGCTTGCCGGAAAAGGTAAGTATCGGCAACCCGACCCTCTCTAAAAATTCACCATATATCCTGGCGTTCGATTTGATTGACGAAACCAGCGGTATCCGTAACGACATCTATGGCGCCAACTCTGAAACCGGCGATTACGATGTGATTGTGTCTAATAACGGCGATCTGGGCTGGCCTAACTACAACCGTCTGGATACCCGTCTGATCTTCGACAAGCCAACGGCACAGGGTTATGATATTCGTTCACAAGGTTTGAATGCCAACAAAATTCAACCGTCAGGTGGCAATACTTCCCTGATTCCGGCCCACTACTGGGGTGTTTGGTTTGCCAATGGCAACCGTAGCCTGCAGGTTGGAACGGAAGATCTGCAAAGTCAGGGTTTTGACCTCAGCATTGCTCCAAACCCAACCGCCGATGTGGCACAACTGCGCATGAATGCACCGGCAGCCACTAATGCCGGCATCAGTCTGCACAGCATCCTTGGCGAAACCCTGCTTTCCCGTCAGGTGAGCCTCGCCCAAGGCGAAAACGTGCTGGACCTGAATCTTCAATCGTATCCAGCCGGCCAGTATATCGTGCGTATTGCGTCTGAAAACGGCGCAGGCGCAGCGTTGAAGGTGGTAAAACAGTAGAGACGATGGACTGTTGGACAATGGACATTGGACTTGAGCTCGGTGAAGTGAAAATTATCTCTTTATCGAGCTCAAGTCCAATGTCCATTGTCCAACAGTCCATCATCCAAAATCCACCGCTTGCAAAAAGGCGCCGGATTTGATTTTGGTTTCCCGGAGTTCGTTTTCCGGTACGGATTCATAAAGGAGGGTGGCGCCTGCCGAAAAAGATAGGAGTCCGTCGCGCACGTGCGCCGTGCGAATGGTGATGGCAGTATTCACATCGCCATTGAACAGCAGCCAGCCTATGCTGCCGCCATAATACCCCCGGGTATGCTGTTCAATTTCTTCGATGTAGCGCATGGCGGCAATTTTGGGCGCGCCAGTAAGCGTGCCGGCATTCAGGCTGGCAATCAGGGCATCGAATCCGGAATATCTTTTCTGCAATGTGCCGCTGAGCTGAGCTACAGTATGCGTCACGTGCGAGTATTTTTCCACCACGCGGTAATGTTCAATCTCGATTCCCGGCTGACAAATCCGGGCCAGATCGTTGCGTCCCAGATCGATGAGCATATCCAGTTCGGAGTTTTCTTTGGGGTCGTTCAGCAATTGCATCATCAGGCGGTGATCCTCTATGGGATCGGCGGAGCGACGAATAGAGCCTGAGATGGGGCGCAGTGTTGCTTTGCCGTTTTCGTACCGCAACATGAGTTCCGGACTTGCGCCGAGCAGTGTTTCGTTGCCAAAATCGAAGTAAAAGAGATAGGGTGAAGGATTGATGGCCTTGTAGCGTTCGTACAAGGGCAGCAAGTTGCCGCTTACGGGCGCCGTGAGTTTCCGACTGAGTACAATTTCCAGCAGTTCTCCTTCGTGGCAAAGCTGAATGCCGCGTTGCACCTGGCGGCGGAAGGTTTCGTCGTCTGGTGTAGCCACAAATTTCCCGATATGCAGCTCCTCTTCAGCAGGGGAAGAGGACGCTGCATGACACGGGTCTGTGTTTGATTTGGATAAAAATGCTTTCAGGTCCTGATCAGCCGCATCAGCGTCAGGGCGCGTGATGTATACGGTCAAATCCTGTGTTAAATGGTTGAACAACAGGATATTATCAAATAAAAACAAATGAAAATCCGGCTCCGGGCAGGGTTTGGTGTAGGGCAAATCTTCGAACTGGTACACAAACTGGTAAGCCAAAGCGCCGTAAAGGCCCATGAAGTTTTTATCGGAGGTATGGAAATGCGCCAGCAAGCGGCGCAGGGGTTGCACAATGTTTTGTCGCTCCAAACGATCCTCTTCTGCGCCCCAAAAAGGCAATTTTGGGATATGCAGCAATAGCCGGCCTTCGCGTGTGCTTTCTACGAATGGGGCAAAGTTTTCCTGCAGGAAACGGAAAAACACGGCGCCCCGTTCGTTCAGCAAACGCACATCTAAGTGATCGTCTTTACCAATCAGCTCCAGGGATGGTTCAAAACCGATGACCGACATACGGCTGGATTTATCCACGGTAGAGGCGGACTCGAACAGGCAGGTGGGGCCATTGCCTTTCAGCTGGCGGTACAACGAAAGGGCGTCGGCATATGGGAGTCTGGTGGTAGCGGTGTGCATGGTATTTTGCTGTACCGGCGGGTTTAGCCGCCGAGGTTTGAGGGGGTTTGAGGAGTTTGAGGAGTTTGAAGGGTTTGAAGGGTTTGAAGGGTTTGAAGGGTTTGAAGGGTTTGAAGAGGCTTGCCCCTTGGGGGTTGGGGAACCAACCGGATTCCATCCAATCCCCTGGGGTTGTGCAAAAAGGTTTCCGGCGCAAGAATGCGCAATTTTTTATACTGTTCGAGTCCTAAACCTCGTAGGTTTTAAAAACCTACGAGGTTTATTGGTCAAGAAAATAAAATAAAATTTTGTTTAATCTTCACTTCCGCCCCCTTTTTGCACAACCCCAAACTGTTGTTAACCCAGGATCATTGCAACACTGTACTGTTACGATGATGCAAAGGTGCAACAAAAAAATCCGGACTTGCAAGTGAGCGGCCGGATTTTTTTCAGAGCATGTCGGTTTTATCATAAACATCCTGCATAGACAGCAGGCAACCGATGGATTTTAACTCAATAGGTTGATCCATGCCCTGTATGGTATGCATTTGCCAGGTGTCGGAATCTACCCGTTGTGATTGTCGGGCGTAGGGTTGATCCTGGTCCAGCAGCAGGTATTCCTTAAACGAATGGATGGTGGCATAATCCAGAAATTTACCGCTTCGGTCAAAATCTTCCGTAGCCAGAGAGGCTACCTCCACGATGAGCAAAGGATTGACAATGACGTCTTTGCGGTTACCATAATATTCCGGAACCTCGCAAATAACCACAGCATCCGGGTAATAGAAGGATTTTATGGCAGGTATCCAGATTTTGGTGTCGCTGTTGCTGACCAAATATGGTTTACGCATGGATTTAAGGGCGATATTGATCGCGGTAATGACATTACTCGAGATCATATTGTGTTTCAAGGTTCCTCCGGGCATGTTTTCAAGTTGGCCT
>JAEUUS010000358.1 GCA_016787545.1 Saprospiraceae bacterium | reverse complement strand
CAGATTTAACCCGCCTTCCAGGGTAAAGCCTCGCCATACACGATATTCCAGTCCCAAAGCCATGGGAATATACCAGTTGTTGTTGCGTTTAAAATAACGGTTAACTCCGCTGGGCAGATAATCATAGGCATAATTCCCCATAGTGAACCCGGCCTCCAAAAAGGCACCAACGCGATTGATCAACCTATCTTCTTTTGGATACGGATGCAGTAAATACCCCCGGGTCCACACGCCCGCCATATAATACTGGTCATATTCCGTTTCAAAATTGCGGGCTTTGATAAAACGGGTTTGGATACCTGCGTACAAAAAAGGCGTGAGGGAAATACCGGCTTTGAGTGCGGAATAATGCTCCCGTTCAAACAAATGATCGCGCGATTGGACATAATCTTCCGAATAACCATAATGAACGCCCAGCAGGAAGCGGTCGGCGAAAGCTTTGCGTTGAGCAGAAAGCAGGAATGGGAAACTACCCAGCAGGATCAGGAATAATCGAAGAACATTTTTCATGATTGAGTGATGTTGATTCAGAACCCAGGATGATCCGGGTAGCACTTGCGTTGGATGAATGGAGCTGTCTTAACGCTGATTTAACGGAAACAGAAGGTTTCGCACAGCAGTTTATTTACCCCCAAATGACTCCCAAATGACCCATAAATGACCCCCAAATGACCCATAAATGACTCCCAAATGACCCATAAATGACTCCCAAATGCCCCATAAATGACCCAAAAAACCTCCTACCTCAACACCTGCTTCAACGCTTTCACACTGGCTTGATTATCGCCGGTATAAAAGGCTTCAAAGATGTCTAGTTTTTCCCGTCTGCTGAGGTGGAAGCTTAAGGATGCTTCCCGGTTTTTGCGTACAGGGCGGTAATGAAAACGCACTACTTCTAACATATTGCCACCCATGGCGTCATTCAATAAGGCCAAGGCATTGTCTTGTTCAAAATCCTGGATGTCTGTCATGTTTCCACCCGCTGCTTCAGCCGGAGTCATGAGGGCTTCAAACACCCCTTTATCATCGCTGGGAGCAATGGAATGAATCTTGTCCCAGCATCGGATCTGCACCAGCACCACGCCTCCGGTGTTTTGCTGAATCCAGTCTTTAAACACGTGTACAAAGCGTACGGCCAGCCCAATGCCGTAATTATCCCGAAATCCGGCATCCAGAGCCTCTACCGAAGGTTGTGTTGGCAACCAAACATTGGGCAAAATGAACGGATAGGTGCAGCTCATGCGCATGGCCGAGCTGAATGCCAGGCTATCTGCTTGCTGGTCTGCAAAAAAGCGCCCGAAATCAATGCCGTCTATTTCCATTTGCGCTGCAAGTTTTCCGGCATTGGGCTGCATGAGGTAGCTGACTCCCTGCGGACTGATGAGCATTCTGCGGGCATCATTGAGGATGAAAGGACTGGCTACCAGCATGGGAATCTGGGCCTGTTTTTCCGGCTCCCGGTACTCTGCCAATTTACGGGAGAAAAAACCATGCGTGTTTTCGTTCAGTTGATGTTCAAACAAATACCCCCTGTCTTTCCGGTAAGAAAAATTGCCGGAGGTAAAACTGGACATCGGGAAAAACAAATCATTGGCTACAACTGCAAAACTAACGGCATTGAGCAGGTCTTTACCCATATCTTCCAGTAAAACAGGATCTTGTGGCGCAAGCCGGTCGCCTTGTGCATGACGCAACATGGCCTCGCGCACATGTGCAGCCCCCAGGAGTCCGCCGGAAGCACCCGTCATCAGGGTAGCTTGTCGCAGCAGTTTTCCACCCGTGGCGATGTCAGCTTTTTGCAGGGTTTGTATGGTCCACAATGCTGCACGGTGCCCACCGCCACTGGCACAAATCAGCACGAGTTTAGGTTTGGGGTTTTCTGCTGTCCGGTTTTTAATCAGCCAGTTCTCCAGAATTTGTTGTGTGGCGGCTTTATCCGCCTGTATATGAGCCGGTGCAGCTATTTTTTCAAAGGCTTTATAAGTATACCCGGCCCTGTTTTCACGGGTGTAATCCAGTCCATATGCCCGGTTTCGATAATTAAACAAACCCCAGCCGGTGAGCAGGTTAACCGTAAAAATGAGCCCCAAAAAAACAGCTGTTCCCCATTGCCGGAACCAGAACCGGATGGCTCCGTACAAGGCCATCACAATACCGGCCAGCATATAGAGGGTGGCCCCGGCAGGAATACGCGCCCATTCCTTTTCCATAAAAATGCCCTGAGCCATGAGAAAAAACAGGCCGGCAATGAGTACAACTACCGCATTCCAGTGGTTTTGACGGAAAACTTGTTCCAGCACCTTCGGGTCGTAGTGGGATACACTGCGCACTAATCGGGGGTGACAACGCTCGGTTAAATACGTATCTACCCGCCAGCGAGTAGCGCCAATTTGAATATCCTGCACACTGGGTAGTCGCTGCCGGAAAAGTACGCGACCACCCAAACGTGGCGTCCAGTGAAAGGAATCCAAATCTTTATTGGTGAGATGGAAATAGGCCGCGAAAATGCCGCTTGTTACCACTGTCCCAAGCATAAACCCGGCAATGTTGCCAATAATTTCACCGCTGGAAGTTAATTCATCGTGCCATTGAAACCAGGTGGTACAAACGAACCAAACCAATAAAAAACCTAAGGGAACCAAACTGTTGTTGAGACAATATTTGGTGAACGGCGCACCCAGGGTAGCGAGGAAAGGGAAACGGTTTGAGCAAAGTAAGTAGGTGGTCAAATGCCAGATCATCACCAAACCACCGAACGCGATGCCGCTGATCAAAAAACTCAGAAAATTCACCTGCCCCTGGTATTCGGGAGTGAGCATCAGGTAGTGCATCCCGAAAAAACGCCCTGCCAAACCAGCACTGAACGCAGCCAGAATAGTCCATACCACCAACAAAATAAGGTGACTGCGCAGGTGCAACACAAGCAACCGAACCGGGAAAGAAAAGTATATTTGAAGTATAAGGGGCATTGGCATTATCCGTAGAACGCAATATTTGGAAAAAACGTTGCGATATTTTCGGAAAGTTGGATTTTTAAGATGTTACCCCCTGCCCCCGGTGGCATTGCCCCGCAATGCCGGTAATAAAAATCAGGTAAAAAAGTAATCATATCCAAAATCCTACGTCTATCCCGAGTACTCGGCACCAGCAGTCCAACGTCTAACATCCAGCAGTCTAATGTCCACCATCATACAATCCGCAACATGTTGCCAGACCGCCCTGGCAGGCTTGTTTTCCCTGATCCTGACGTTTCAGGGAGAAGCGCAAAATCCAGCCCAAGCAGACAGTGTTGCTGTTCGTACAGACTCCGGCGTTGGCAGGTATATTCGGGTGGCTATTCATTTTTTGTTGCGGGAAGAAATGTATTCAGAAACGCTTACAGACGACTGCAACGCTGCCATTGCGCCGTACGATGTGCATTATTCGGGTCCGGGAAACTTTACGGAAACCGACGACGGGGTAGGCAACTCAGATTACAATGGTTTTATGCACGCGGAAAATGTGATTTGGCTGGCCAATAAAATGCTGGCCAACAACCAACAACAATGGCGGAAAACCCCGGGCGTAACCTACCCCGAAACCCCGCCGCTGCTCAACCTGCAATACCTTCTGGTTGGGGTGTATTTCCATCGGGATAATGACGCTTTCAAACCCGGAGCCGGACACAACATCCAGCGCAAATACGATATTGACTCCAACCAGGTTATTGATGTGTATTGTTTGCACAACCCGAAATTTGGCCGGGATGGCGACGCGTTTCAGCTGGGAGGGTTCAATAAATTTGTGTTCCTGAATGACTACCGGCATTACATCAAGCCTTTTTGCCGGGAATGGTCGAAAGTAAACACCGCCCGCAGCATGAACCATGAAATTGGGCATACCCTTGGACTCGCGCATACCTGGGAAGGCGCTGATTATTGTGAGGACACCCCTGAAGGTTTTACCTACGACCACATTGACGGGGATAATTGTTATCCCAGAATGGCTAATTGCTGGACCTACGATCCGTCAAAACCCGGATGCCCCAGAAAACCCTGCGACGACTGGTCGAAGATTTCCAACAACATCATGGATTACAACCA
>JAEUUS010000332.1 GCA_016787545.1 Saprospiraceae bacterium | reverse complement strand
GGTATAGCTTAGCGACTGAAAGGTAAAGAAGGAAATACCGGCCGGGAGGAACAAATAGCGCGGGTCGTAAGGTTTGTCAAGCGCCTCACAGAACATCTCAGAGTAGAGATTGTACTTG
This sequence comes from Saprospiraceae bacterium, assembly GCA_016787545.1. Classification (GTDB taxonomy): domain Bacteria; phylum Bacteroidota; class Bacteroidia; order Chitinophagales; family Saprospiraceae; genus M3007. The sequence continues at coordinate 2,763 of JAEUUS010000332.1, read as the reverse complement.
AAGTAGACCAGCATACCAAGGTTGACCATCAGGCTTATTACCAGCAGGGCTATTCTGCCACCCCTTGTTTTCGACTGCTCCATCCACCGCGCCAGACTGAAATCCACGATTACAATGACCACGTGCAGCAGCCAAAAGATACCGGCACATTTGAAGTAAAAATAAAGGGAAAAGATAGTTACCCAGGCTATTCGCAGCCGGTCTTTGCGCATCAGGAGCTGATAAACAGCATAAAAGCCAATGAACAGGAACAAAAAAAGCCCACTGCTAAACAGCAAGGGCGAAACGGTTTCCCATTGACCCACTTCATTTTTAATCAGCGGGCTTTTGATCAGCTCTTCCAGTATTTTGTTTAGGTCGAAGTCAAACACGGCGCGAAGGTAAAACGAGCATGTTCCCGCAGCTATACCTGCGTCAAAAATTTATTAGACTTTGCTCAAATGCGGTTTGAGCAAAGGAAATTTATTGTTTAGCTAATTGTATGATTTGGGCGGCTTCGTTGTTTTTGGCCAATATAAACACCTGTTTTCCGGCCAGTCTGATGGGCGCCATCCTGCGAATAGCGCCGTTTAACCGAAGATTACCCAGATCTGAAACCTCCACCTGCCCTCCGGGGCTAAACTGCAATACATGGCCTCCATCTGCGTCGTACCGGCCCATTTCTATGTTGCACTCGAAGAAATTACCCCCGGTGAGCAGCTCTTTTTTACCATCTTCGTTTAAATCTGCCCATACAAATGCCTGCTGGGTTGAGAATTGCATGGATGGAGGCAAGGGCTTAACGGTATATTGCCCTTTACCCTCATTCAGCAATAGCACACTGGAAAAGGTGGTAGCCTGGCGTTGTACGGCCTTTTGTAAATTGTTTTTCCCAAAAATTTCCGGCACCTCTGCCTGAGCAAAATCCTTTGCATAGAGGTACTTTTTCTTCAAGGAAGGGATCGTTTTGGTGTATTCCTCAAAGGTTGCAAAGGGTATTTCCCGGTTTTTCAGGTAATAAGTCAATACCTGGTCTGTTTGACCGTTGTGGTCTATATCTGCAACGTAAAAGTGCAGGGGCTTTTCCTTACTTGGATGAAAACGTCCATTCTCGCCGGTATTTCCGGCAACTATATCCAGATCGCCATCCTGATCTACATCTTCAGCAGTGGCGTAATTCCACCAGCCGACGCCTTCCCACAGCATCTGTTTGGTAAATGCGCCTCCCTGGTTGATAAATGCGGTAAGAGACTCCCATTCCATAGCCAGCAAAAGATCAAGATCGGCATCACCATCAAGGTCAACCCATTGTGCATTTTTGACTAATCCGGCTTGTTGAAGGTCACCACATTTCACTTCAGCTACTTCCTTAAACTGGCCATTTCCTTGATTTTCAAACAAATACGATTTAGGCGTTAAGCCATAATTCCAAGGTTGTGCCCTTGCGCCAATAAACACATCCGGTAATCCATCTCCATTGAAGTCGCCGGCACGTACACAGGAAGCCGTAGCATAGGCGCCCTGAAAGTCCCTCCTTTCGAATTGCCCTTTACCCAAGTTCAGGTAATAGCGCTGTTTCATGGCTTCATCGCGCGATTTCCACTCGTTGCCGCCGGAAGCAACAATCAAGTCCAGGTCTTTATCCTGATCCAAATCTACCCACTGCGCATCAACGTCCTCAAAAATGCTGTCGCGCAATATGGCTTCCGGCGTTTGCCGCAGTAATTTGCCTTGCGGTGTCTGTATGTAAAGGGCACTTTTTTCAAATTTACTGGATCCCAGGAATAAGTCATCCAAGCCATCGCCGTTAGCATCGCCGACTGCCAGGGCTGGACCTTCAGCAGAAACCATGTGTGGGATGAGTGCTTCCCGGTTGAATTCAATAAATTGATTTTCAACATGTTTGAAGTCCAAGCCACTTGCCTGGGTAATGTCTTCAAAGGCAAATGCCGATTTTTTACCGACTGCCATTTGTTGAAAAGGGAAAGTTGGTAGCCCGCTTTTCCAGGCCACTTCTGTTGTTTGGTTGTAAACGGGTTTTACCCACCTTTCGTAAGTACGATCAGGCCAAACAATATGCACTGAATCCACCTGCGAGCTATCGCCAATGCCAAGATACAGCGGCGCTTGTAAACTTGATTGATACCCGCGAACCGGGAAGGCTTCTGCATTTAATCTTTCTCCATGGTGTTTATACACCCAAACCCGGGCGCCAAGCGCCTGCCGGTTGCCAAGCGGCCCCTTTAGGGAAAGACTGAGAAAAGCGCCGGACTGCCCGTTTTCATGGTGCATGTTTTGATACACAAACGGTTCATCCTCAATATTATTCACCACGATGTCCAGGTCGCCATCATTGTCCAGATCTGCACTTATAGCTCCATTGGAAAAGGTGGGGAGATTGTTGCCAATTTGATCTTGCCAGTCCTGGAAGGTGAGCTGTCCGGTGTTTTGAAAGAACTTATTGGGTATTTTGATGCGGGGCATTTTCTCTACAATAGCCAATTTGTCCTGCCCGGTACTTATGTCCTTGCCACCTTCAGTTCCTTTACTTTCCTGAAACCGCATATAATCCACATCATTCATCCTGCGGGGTATGCCATTGGAGATGAACAGATCCCGGCGCCCGTCTACATCGAAATCTACGAACAGGGCAGACCACGACCAATCAGTGGCGCTTACACCAGCATACTGGGCTATCTCCTGGAAACCGCCGCGCCCGTCGCTTAGTTGTAAAGCATTTCTGGCATACTGATTCTGGTACCCGTAGCCGAGTTTCATCTGATA
>JAEUUS010000330.1 GCA_016787545.1 Saprospiraceae bacterium | reverse complement strand
ATTCCCCACATTAACTTAATTTCTTCTCAGGAATTCTTCTGCCAGGTTAAAAAAGTTGACTGCTCCTTTACTGGTGACATCATACAACGCAACTGGTGTATGAGACATAGGCGCCTCAGCTACACGACTGTTGCGGTGAATGATTGTTTCGAATACATAGTCGTTGGAGCTGTTACGAACCTCTTCTACAATGGCGTTGGCCAAACGTAGACGCCCATCGTACATGGAGATAAGCAAGCCTTCTACCTGAAGATTTGGATTGAATCCCTGACGAATCAGATCAATCGTGTTTTTAAGTTTGGCTAATCCTTCGAAGGAGAACATTTCGCATTGTACCGGAATCAGCACGGTATCGGCTGCCACGAGTGCATTTACAGTGATCAGGCCAAGAGAAGGAAGACAATCTATGAAAATATAATCGTATTCATTGCGGATTTCACCAACAACACCACGTAAAATATATTCCCGGTTTGTACGGTTCACCAATTCAATTTCGGCCCCAACCAGGTCGATATTTGAGGGTAAAAGATCCAGATTAGGGGTTTCCGTTTTAATGATAACCTCTCTTGGATCCGTGCCATGAACCAAACAATCATACAGGCTGGCGGTTTCACTGGTTTCCGGTTGTCCTACACCAGATGAGGCATTTGCCTGAGGATCGGCATCAATGAGCAGTACTCTTTTTTCTAAAATGGCCAGGGAAGCAGCCAGATTAATAGCGGTGGTGGTTTTGCCTACGCCACCTTTCTGGTTGGCAATGGTGATAACTTTGCCCATGTCTTTTAGCATAATGTTCGATCGTTTTGATGCCGCACCCGGATGGTACAACGCCGGCAAAGGTAACAGCGCGTGAAACGGAGCGTGGAACAATTGGTCCAGAAGTTATCCCCCATTTTTCCACAGGTTGCCAACATTGTGATCATTGTCCACATGGTCCACATATTTCTGCTAACTTTGCCCTTCTTAAATGACATACATGACGCCAGCTGATCAACTGATGAATGAGGTAGAAGCGCATATCAAGGATTTTTTTGCGCAAAATGTTACTCCTCAATACGTTTTCCACGACCTGGAGCACACCATCCAAACGGTGGCTGCCGCTAAGACCATCGCTGAAGGGTTCCGGTTGGATCCTCAGGACATGCAAAACCTGTTACTGGCAACCTGGTTTCATGACACCGGTTATGCCGAAGGTCCAGCAGATCATGAAGAGCGAAGCTGCGCCAATGTGGATTCCTTTCTGAACGGCAGGATTTCTCCAGAACAATTAGTGGAGATCAAAGCCTGCATCAGAGCAACCAAAGTTCCTCAAACGCCTCAGTCCTTACTTGGGCAGATCATTGCAGATGCAGACCTGAGCCATTTAGGCATGGAGATTTATTGGGATCGAACCAGTAAATTGCGTCAGGAGTTTGTGCTTGCCCGTGGCACAGTTATGAGCGACCAAGACTGGGTTGATTTTGAGATCAACTTCATGATGACGCATGAATACCATACAGTAGTGGCGCAGGAGCTTTTCAACAAGCGAAAAGCCAAACACATTCAGCAATTATTGAAGCAAAAGCGTCGGTTGAATCCGTCGTTAGCGCCAACGGTGGATGAAATTGCTTTGTTGGAAGAAAAAGAAAAAACCGGCGATTTGAAAAAAGTGCTCAAGGACAGTGAGAACGAAATCAAATCGGCCAGGTTTGGCCGCGGAGTAGAAACAATGTACCGCACTACTTACCGAACCCATACCAACCTTAGTGCTATGGCAGATAGCAAGGCAAACCTAATGTTGTCTGTGAATGCCATTGTGATTTCTATTCTGGTGTCAAACCTTTTGCCCAAATTACAGGACGGCGCAACGTGGAAAATTATCGTGCCTACCATTCTGCTAACGGCCACTTGTCTGGGGTCGATGGTTTTTGCTACGCTGGCAACCCGACCTAAAATTACGGAAGGGAAAGTGACCCGTGAAGCCATCAAACAACGCAAAGCCAATTTGTTGTTTTTTGGCAATTTTTATAACATGAATCTTTCCGATTTTCAATGGGGAGTTAATGAAATGCTCACTGATCCAGAGTTTTTGTATAGTAGTATGAGCCGTGATTTGTACTTTTTAGGGATTGTTTTGGCCAAGAAATACCGTTATCTGAGCACTTGCTACAACATTTTTATGTACGGGTTGATCTTGTCTATGCTTGCCTTCGCCGTATCGGCGGCCATGTAGCAGCAACCAATTCCTGATTAGTTACGTCCTAAGAATAGCATTATCTTTTCGAATGTCTTGCATCGTCATCATACCAACCTACAACGAAAAAGAAAACGTTGAAGCTATCATTCGGGCTGCACTTGTGCAATCGGATGAATTTCATGTCCTGATTGTGGACGATGGTTCACCTGACGGCACTGCGCAAATTGTTCGCGATTTACAAGCCAATGAATTTGCTGGCAGGCTGCATTTACTTGAGCGACAAGGGAAACTCGGCCTGGGTACAGCCTATATTGCCGGATTCAGATGGGGACTTGAAAGGGACTATGCGTATTTTTTTGAAATGGATGCCGATTTTTCCCATAATCCGGAAGATCTGCCCAGATTGCTGGCAAAATGCAGGGATGAAGGCGCTGATGTGGCAGTTGGTTCCCGGTATTGCCGTGGAGGGAAAGTTGTTAACTGGCCAATGGACAGAATTGTACTTTCCCGTGGAGCCTCTCTTTACACCAGTCTGATCCTTTGGATGCCGGTGGCCGATCCAACTGCAGGATTTATCTGTTACAAGCGAAAGGTTTTGGAAGCAATGGATTTGAGTAAAATCAGGTTTATTGGTTATGCCTTCCAGATTGAAATGAAGTAC
>JAEUUS010000326.1 GCA_016787545.1 Saprospiraceae bacterium | reverse complement strand
GTACTAAATCCTGGAATCGGATCATTGCTGGTGTATTCCCTGGAAACTTTTTTTCGCCAGGTGAAATCGCTGGTATTTTCCAGCAAACGGCGTTGCGCCCACTCCGCAGATCCCCTAAAAGTCCAGCCCGTTCGTACCACCTGACTATAGTCCAGGCGCAGGAAACGTTTGTCGTACAATTTCATGAAATTGCGTTTGTCGAACAAGGAATACTGGGTGTTCAAAAACGGCGTAATGGGCTCCCGTTCATTGAATTGAGCGGTTGTGGAGCCTCCTTCCACAGACAAGGTGCGGTACTTAATACTATCAAACCGGCGCTGGATTTTAGCGTTGGCACGCAGTTTTTGTTCTGAAAAGCCATAGTTCAGGGCTCCGTTGGCGCGCCAGTAGCGGGTACCCTTCTCATCCGAGTCTTTTTCCCAGGATGGTCTGATGTCCAGTAGCCAGCCTTGAACCGTATTAAACTGCACCCATTTGAAGGCTGCCGGATACGTGACAGAGGTATGCTTGTATGAGTTCTCCCAGGAATAGCCAAATAGCAAATTATTGGGTTTAAACCGATTGCTTTTCCGGTCGAGACTATCCATGTAAGCTTTAGATTTCCATATTTTCTGCAGGCTATCTTTTTTTACATAATCGCTGCCCTCTTCTTCTGTCAGCGGTATGGGGCGTACCTCAGCCCAGTATGCCTGGGTTTGTTCATTGGCTTTTTCCTCAATTTTAAACACCTCGTCGGAGAAAAGGTCTTTTTCAAAAACGGGGTTCAGGTTGTAATTAGAGAATACCCCATTAAAGAAACCATTGATTTTGAACCCGAAAATACCAAATTTGAACGTGGTTAGCTGGGTAAGCAATCCCCAGGAATCGGTGGCGCCCAGCGGCACAAATTGCTGCTGAATACGCAAGGTATCCAGCACTGGTTGTTTGATGGCAGCACCAGTGAGCGCAAGGTCCACACCAGATAAAAGCCAGAATTCATCTACTACATAAAGAAAGCCGGAGAAGACAGGATCGGCCGGGCGCTTGGGGATTACCTTGATTTTTTCCACGGTAAAGCCAAGTTCATTGCGGAAACGGCCGGCGTGTTTGAAGTTGTAATACGAAAAAGCATTGTCGGCCAGCGGTGAAAGGATTTCGCGTTCAATTTCAATTCGTTCATTGTACAGATTAAAATCGGTAAGAGTGGCCCGGTTTACACTAAACCCGTTCTGATTTCCGCTTACCCTGCTGGAAATCATTACCTCTTTTTTGCGGCCTGGTGGATCCTGTGCCCATACTTTGGATACAGATTCCGAAAGGTAAATAATACCAGCGCCGGAAGTATCTAACACGCCACCCATATTGCCGACCTCTTCACCCATTATTTTTTTGGGACTGTCTACCAGCTTATAAAAACCTTTGATATATGCATCGCAGGTATAATTGGCGGTTTTTTTGCGGTAGAAGGAGCGTTTATTTATCACCTCACGCATGATGCGAATGGCCGGATCAATGGAAGAAACCTCCACTTCTTTCAGTTCGAGATTAGAAGGCTCCATGGTAACCTTTAAGGAAACCGGCTTATCGGATACCACCACATTTTCGAGGTGCTGTTTGTATCCAATGTATTGAAATACAAGCTCATGTGGGCCTTTTTCAACGTGTAACCTGAATTCGCCATTGGTATTGGAAACCGTACCGTTACTGGTGTTTCGCACATAAACTGTGGCAAAAGGCAGTGGCTCGCCGTTTTCATCCAGTACTTTTCCGGATATTTGGGCTTTGGAAAACAACGGCAGGAACAGGAGTATCAGGTAAATCTTATTTTTCATGGTATTTAGTTAGTGCAATTGTGTTTCAAACGATATACAAAGACAGTTAGCTTTTGTTCATTCTGTTTTGCCTGCAAGGTATTTTGACTTCGGCTCATGGAAATGCTTGAGGAATTTTTTAAGTTTTTAAAAACAGAGGGCTTGCCGATTAAGCAAGACCAGCAGGTGCTTTTGGCGGTTAGCGGTGGTTTGGATTCCTGTGTCATGGTGGAGCTTTTCCGGAGGTCGGGATTTCCTTTTGCTATCGCACACGTCAATTTTCAGTTGAGGGGGGCGGAGTCTGATCAAGACGAGCAGTTTGTACAAACGCTTGCCCGGCAATTGGATGTTCCATGTTTTGTGCAGCATTTTGATACGAAAAGTGTGTCCGAATCAACGGGCCAAAGCACACAAATGGTCGCCCGGAACCTCAGATATGCTTGGTTTAAGGAATTAACAGACCAACACGGGTTTGCCGGAGTTTGTACGGCGCATCACCAAAATGATGCCCTGGAAACCGCCCTGCTGAATTTTACTCGGGGAACCTCACTTCCCGGACTTTCCGGTATTCAGGCGCATAAAATATTTGGTGCAGAAAGTGATTTTGCCGGCTTACAAGTGTTCCGACCCTTGTTGTTTACCGGCCGGCAGGAACTGGAACAGTTTGCCAGAGAACAAGGCCTGACCTGGCGCGAAGACAGCAGTAATGCGCACGACGATTATGCCCGCAACCTGATACGGCACCAGGTGGTACCGGTATTACAATCCTTAAACCCGAATTTGCCGGATACTGCCGCACGAAACATGCGCAGAATCAGATCCGCCGATCGTAATCTGGGTTATTTACTGCAGCAGTTTGTGGTATATGACAATAATACCGTGAAGCTTCAGAAGAAGGCAATAGCCCAATTGCCATCGCCCAGGCAGGCCCTGCGGCAACTGCTGAAAGATTATGGTTTCGATGCCGAACAAACCAGACAAATGGCCGATGCATTTGATCAAACTGGTCTGGAATGGCACACAGACAAAGGTTTTTCTGCCCTAATGGACAGGGAGCACCTGATGGTATTTGCCAGCGATAAGTCATTGCCCGACAGCTTTTCCATGAAGGTGCAGGAGGATGATTTGATGTTGCGCTTACCCGATGAGAGCAGGCTTTTTCTGATGCATGCAACGGTTGAACCCGGCGAAAATCCGGTTCAGTCAGACCCGAATAAAATCACGGTTGATGCCGAGCCACTGCGCTTCCCTTTACTTTTGCGCAAATGGCAGCCCGGCGACACCTTTCAGCCATTGGGTATGGGAGGTAAACACCAAAAATTGCAGGATTTTTTCACCAACCAAAAGCTTTCCCGCCTGGAAAAAGAGCAAACCTGGGTGTTGACCAATCAGGATGGGGCTATTATCTGGGTGGTGGGATTGCGCCTGGATGAACGTTTTAAATGTCAGAATACGACCAAAAAAGTATGCAACATTCACTGGATAAGATGATTACATTTGATTTTTCACCTGCAGGGAGCTTCATTTCCCGCGCAGAAATGGAGGCCATGGCGCCAATGGTTGATGCCGTAGCGCGACAATTGGAACGCAAAACCGGACCTGGTAACGACTTTCTCGGCTGGCTTGACTTGCCGGTAAAATATGATCGGGCAGAATTCAAACGCATTTTAGCTGCAGCCAGAAAAATCCGCAAACAAAGCGAGGTTTTGGTAGTAGTAGGCATTGGCGGCTCTTATTTGGGCGCAAAAGCAGCCCTGGAATTCTGTGTACCAACCCCGCCGCTTCCTGTTAGAGGAGGACGCAAAAAACACTTCGATGTGGTTTTTGCCGGCACCAACCTGAGCGCAGATTATCATACGCAATTGTTGGAGGCCATTGGCGATCGTGATTTTTCGGTCAATGTCATTTCCAAATCAGGTACCACTACAGAGCCTGCCATTGCGTTTCGTTTGTTCAGGCAAAAACTGGAGGAGCGGTATGGCAAGGAAGGAGCTAAGGATCGGATTTACGCTACTACCGACCAGGCCAGAGGCGCCTTGAAAACGCTTTCTACCCAGGAAGGGTATGAAACCTTTGTGGTGCCTGATGATGTGGGTGGTCGCTTTTCTGTGCTCACAGCCGTTGGTTTGCTGCCTTTGGCTGCGGCCGGGGTAGATATCAAGGCATTGATGGATGGAGCTGTCGAGGCCCGAAAGGCTTATGGAAAACCCTGGGAAGAAAACGACTGCTATCAATACGCCATGGTGCGCAATGTGCTGCGAAACAAAGGTAAAGAGGTGGAAATCCTGGCCAACTACGAGCCACGGTGTCAGTTTATCGCTGAATGGTGGAAGCAACTGTACGGCGAAAGCGAAGGCAAAGATGGCAAAGGTATTTTTCCTGCCTCGGTGAGTTTTACGGCAGATTTGCACTCCATGGGTCAATACATCCAGGATGGCAGGCGCAATCTGTTCGAAACAGTGCTGGAGATTTCCCGCTCTCAGCACACTTTATTGGTGCCTTCCACCCAGGACGATCTGGATGGACTGAATTACCTGGCCGGTAAAACCCTGGAATATGTGAATCAAAAAGCGGCAGAAGGCACCCGTATGGCCCATATTGATGGCGGCGTGCCCAATTTGATTATCCGGATTCCGGAAGCAACTCCATTTTACCTGGGCCAATTGTTCTACTTTTTCGAAAAAGCCTGCGCTATCAGCGGCTACCTGCTCGGCGTCAATCCATTTGATCAACCCGGCGTGGAAGCGTATAAGAAAAATATGTTCAGGTTGCTGGGGAAGCCTTAATTTTAGTGACGGGGTGACTGGCAGTCACCCCGTCACTAAAAACCTACTCGCCTCAGCCGTAAAAATCACCTTTGCGTCCCATCCTCATCACCTTAGAAGTGTCACCTCTCCGGAGTAGGTTTCTTCTGCTCCATTCCCAAATTGTACTACCATATGATAAACATAAACGTCACTAGGCGCAAGTTTATCATCCGTTTTACCATCCCAGGTTGGCGTTGAAGGAGTTGCTTCAAATACCTTTTGTCCCCAACGGTTATAAATCGC
>JAEUUS010000296.1 GCA_016787545.1 Saprospiraceae bacterium | reverse complement strand
ACTGATCCCGCCATGGCCGCACAAATTTGTCAATGCGATCCATTATTTTAGCGTATATTGTACCATGTTTTCCATGCCCGACAGTTTGAGAACCTTCCTGCACGAAACCGGCGAAATTGCCAGGTTTTCCATGCGTTTTTTCCGGGAGGGATTTCAGCCCCGTTTTGAATGGACAGAGTTTGTGCGTCAGTGTTTTTTGGTTGGATACCAATCACTTCCGCTGGTTGGACTAACTGCCTTTATCATTGGCCTGGTACTTACCATGCAACTTCGTCCAACGATGGTGTATTATGGCGTTGAAGTGCAAATTCCAGCCATGGTAGGGGTTGCACTTGTAAGAGAAGTTGGTCCAATACTGACAGCCCTGATTTTTGCCGGCAAAATTGGATCCAGCATTGGGGCTGAACTTGGTTCCATGAAAGTGACCGAACAGATTGACGCCATGGAGGTTTCTGGCACCAACCCGTTTAAGTACCTGGTGGTAACCCGTACCCTGGCTACCATGCTTATGTTGCCCATTTTGGTCATTTTGGCCGATGCCATTGCCCTTGGGGGATCATTCCTGGGGGTAAATATGTATGAAGCCCTCACTTACCCGCTCTTTTTTAAAAAGGTATTTGACAACCTGACCTATATTGATATCATTCCGGCTTTCATCAAAACCTTCTTTTTTGGATTTGCCGTTGGAATTATAGGCTGTTATAAGGGTTATTATTGTGAAAAAGGTACAGAAGGCGTTGGTTTATCCGCCAATTCCTCTGTGGTGGCGTCCTCAGTGGCCATTTTCATATTGGATCTGATTGCCGTTCAAATTTCCGATTTGTTCCAACCTTAAAGACCCATGAACGACGCTGTCATTAAAATAGAAGGCTTGTGCAAATCTTTCGGCGCCAACAAGGTGCTGGATCATTTTGATCTGACGCTTCATCGGGGTGAAAATCTGGTGGTATTGGGTAAATCCGGATCCGGCAAATCAGTATTGATCAAGTGTATCATTGGCCTTATTGAACCAAATCGCGGAAAAATTCAGGTGCTAGGCAAAAATGTACTGAACCTGAACCATGTCCAATTAGATCAGGTGCGGGTAAAAGTGGCGTTTTTGTTCCAAAGTAATGCCCTGTACGATTCCATGACGGTGCGCGAAAACCTGGAATTTCCATTGCGAAGACATTCCTTTCAATTAAACCACAATGAAGTGGATCAAATGGTACTGGAAGCGCTGCAAAATGTGGGTCTGGAACATACCGTTGATATGATGCCGGCTGATCTTTCCGGGGGTATGCGGAAAAGGATTGCATTAGCCAGAACCCTGATTCTTAAGCCGGAAATCATTCTATATGACGAACCTACCACCGGACTTGATCCTATAACGAGTCAGGAAATCAGTGCCTTAATCAACCAAATTCGCGACAAATACCAGACTTCTTCATTGGTTATTTCGCATGATATGCGTTGTGTCAGAACCGTGGCGCATCGTATCGTGATGCTTATTGATGGAAAGTGTTATGCCCAGGGCACTTATGAAGAATTGTCGCAATCCAATGATCCAAAAATCAGTGCATTTTTTGATTGACCCATATGAAAAAGAACAAGATTAACGCTGTCAAACTGGGTGTATTTGTCCTGATCGGGCTGGTGATCCTCGTTTTTGCCCTCTATACGCTTGGCAAAAACAAAACGATATTTGGATCCAGTCTTCAATTGAAAACGCATTTCAGGGATGTAAACGGGTTGCTTTTGGGAAACAATGTGCGATTTTCCGGAATTGATGTAGGTAGTGTGCACAACATCCGGATACTGAACGACACCACCGTAGAAGTGACCCTCACACTGGATAAAAATATGCGTAAGTACCTCAGAACCAATTCCCTGGTAAGTCTGGGCACCGATGGTCTGATTGGCAACCGGGTTATCAATATCTCTACCGCTGCCGGTAATGCCCCTTTTGTGCAGGGCGGTGAATTATTGCCTTCCAGAGAAGAAGTAAATACCGAAAAAATGCTTCAAACCCTTTATGGCACTAACGAAAAAGTATCCAAAATTGCGGAGGGCCTGCTCGAAACCATCCAACTCATCAACACCAGCAGCGAATTGTCCAGCCTGTTGAACGACAAATCTCTCTCAGCCAATTTGCGGAGTTCACTGTTTCACTTACATGAAACCAGTTTAAACGCCTCCTTGCTGGTGAAGGAATCTATTTCCACCCTACACATGGCTACCGAAGGCCAGGGTACGCTGGCAGTTTTATTGAAAGACACCACTTTGTCTACAGAACTTAAACAAGCTGTTACACAAATTAAGGCGTTGGAAAACAGCACCCAGCGACTCGTTACAGATGTCAACCAAATGGCCAATGCGCTTGAAAAAGATATCCAGCAGGGCGATGGAACCGTTAATACCCTTTTACGGGATTCCCTCATGGCGGCAAACCTGCGCGCCACCATTGAACATGCGGAAAAAGGCACAGCTGCCTTTGCTGAAAACATGGAGGCTCTCAAAAGCAACGTACTCCTGAAAAAATACTTTAAGAAGAAGGCGCAAAGAGACAAGAAGGCTCAAAGGCGGTGACACAAAGACACAAAGGCACAAAGACGCTAAGGGGGATGGCCTTCGGCCATGATGTATACAAGAGGGGGATTTGGCATCAGCCAAATCCCCCTCTCCTTACTTTATTTTGGCCGCAGGCCAGAAACTTCGCGTCTTTGTGCCTTTGTGCCTTTGCGCCTTTGTGCTTACCCTTTGTGCCTTCTATCGGATTTTGAAGGCCAGGCCGCCCAGGTTTCTTGGATTGGTGTCGCCGGGGCATTTGATCCAGATATCATCAAAGAAAAAGGCATCGCCGGGTTGGGCAGTTTTAATGAGTGCTTCAATTGGTTGGTTGAAATCCCCACCCTTATTGTCGTAGGTAATGGGATCAGACTCTTTTTTCAGATAGGTAGCGGTGTAGCCCACCACCTCACAAACGGCATCGAAGTCGAAATTGTCCAGCAGAACTCCAATACCTTTAGATTGCTGGAGGTTTTCAAGAGATATTGCGCTACTTTTAAATCGGTTATCCAGTCGTGGTGTTGGATCTGGAATTCGTTTTACCCGATATTTTTGATCTACCACAAATTTGGTTTCGGAGCCAGTGCGGCGCGAAACACGCACGGTTACCTGGCCGGGAGTAGTTACTGTGGCAATATACTCACCACCTGAGCCGCTGATACTTCCGTTGCCAATGAGTTCTACCTGTAGTTCTTCAGCAGGTACGCCGGCGGCTGCAATGCGGAGCGGGTTATCCACGCCGATGTACAACACATTCATTTTGACCACTTCTATGGCCACATTTTCCTGTTTTTCCGGTTCCAGGTTGATGCTTACCCGTTTGGCATCCGGGTTTTGCTCGGCAAGTTTATCGGCCACGGCGCCAACACCGGAGGCAGGGGCTGGAGTGGCTGTAGGCGCCGGATTTTGTTTTTTGGTGTTGCGCGGCGGCAGAGAATCCTGTGCCAGACTGTAAGACGGGAAATCAATGTTTTCAGTATTCATGGTTTCAGTATCGGCGGGCCACCAGGAGGAGAGGCATACGGCCAGGGGCAGCAGCAATGCGATCCATAGATTGGGGCGGGCAGAACGTTTGGGGGTAATGCCGGCGATATGAAGGATGCGTTCGGTGAAACGACTTTTTCCAGTTGCATTCATGACAAATTGCGTTTGAGGGTGAAGGTTTGCACTTTGCAAATCAGTCAGCGTCCTGGCGTATAGCAAAGGGTCGGAACCGTGTTTTACTACCAA
>JAEUUS010000280.1 GCA_016787545.1 Saprospiraceae bacterium | reverse complement strand
GTGCTGGATGGCATTGCGCCGGAAATTATGGTGCAGGAAGCCAAAATCTGGCTCGAACTGGTGGAGAAACAACTCGGCGTCAAACCCATCATCTATTCCAATCAGCACTTTTTTGAACGCCACCTGGCCGGTCATTTCGATAAATATCCGCTCTGGATTGCCAGGTATTCAGAGGAAAAACCCAGCCTTACCAGCGGTAAACAATGGGATATCTGGCAGTTTTCCAACGAAGGTTGTGTAGACGGCATCTGTAAAAAGGTGGATTTGAATGTTTTTCCCGGAACCTCGCAAACCTTAGAACGATTGTGCTGGTATCCACCAGCAGAGGGCCCTGTTAGCCCGATAAGAGTTGCCATTCCCTGATTTCATGATTTTTATTCCTTAATGCACATGCTCCGCCCGGGGTTTGTTACTTTTGTGTCGTATTTGCAACAACGGGTTGTCTCAAAAATAATTTACCGCAGAGGAAGAGAGACGCAGATGTATAAACAGTTGGTTATCAAGTTCTCTGCGTCTCTCCGCCTCTGCGGTAAAAATAAAAAGCGGCTCATGAGACAACCCCTCCTGGATTAAATCACACCACTTTTTACATGAAGCATATATTTCTATCTCTGGTTGCTGCATGGTTTGCAGTATCCGGCCTTTTTGCCCAAACCACTGAAATTTCTGAAAAAAACATCAAGAAACACGTCACTTACCTGGCATCGGATAAGTTGAAAGGTCGTGCAACCGGTTCTCCGGAGGAAAAAATGGCGGCCAATTACATTGCCAAACAATTCCGCAAAGCGGGTTTGGCGCCCAAAGGTGATAACAATACCTATTTCCACCAGTTTGGCTTCCGTAAAAGCAAGGACCCTCATGGCGGTATAGATGAAAGCGCCCCTCAGGTGTATGCCCGAAACGTAGCCGCTTATCTCGACAATGGTGCGGAATATACCATCGTTATTGGTGCTCACTACGACCACCTGGGAGTAGGAATGGATCACAACTCCCTGGATGCCAATCCCGAAGGTAAGATTCACAATGGCGCCGATGATAACGCCAGCGGAACGGCAGGAGTCATTGAATTGGCCCGTTATTTTGCCAAAAACGGAGTCAAAGAGCAACACAATTTCCTTTTCCTGTGCTTTTCCGGTGAAGAACTCGGACTTTTTGGCTCTAAAAAATACACAGAATATCCAACCATCGATCTGAGCAAAGTGAGCTTCATGCTCAACATGGACATGATTGGCCGACTCAATGAGGAGAAACGATTAGTGGTGGGCGGCGTTGGTACTGCACCGGATTTTGTGCCAACCCTGAAAAGTTTGCCTTCGGATTTGGGGATTAAACTGGACAGTGCCGGTGTTGGCCCCAGCGATCATACTTCCTTTTACCTCAAAAATATTCCGGTACTTTTCTTCTTTACCGGTCAGCACATGGATTATCACAAACCCACTGATGATGTGGAAAAGGTGAATTTTCCAGGTGTTAGACAAATTCTGGAACTGGCTTCTGCGATGATTCAGCGTTTGGACAAACAACCCAAACTCAAATTCCAGGAAACCAAAGCCAAAGAAGAAAACAAGGTTTCTTTCAAGGTTACCCTCGGCATTATGCCGGATTACACCTGGGATAAAGAAGGGGTGCATGTGGACGGGGTAACAGATGGCAAGCCCGCTTCCAAGGCTGGTATTCAAAAAGGAGATGTCATCCTCGGACTGGGAGATATTCAGGTAAAATCCATTCAGGACTACATGAAAGGACTTTCCATGTTCAAAAAAGGCGATACCACCAAGGTGAAGGTGAAACGCGGAACAGAGGAGAAAACAATGGATTTGACATTCTAAGACATATGAAGCGATAGGTTTTTACCACTAAGGCAGAAGGACACAAAGAGTATTCTTAGTGTCCTTCTGCCTTAGTGGTAAAAATCTTTTCTCATACTCGACTTACTTAAACCGTATAGCCTTCACGGGCGTCACTCCACTGACAACAAAAGAGGGAATCAACAAAAAAATCAGGGTAATGGCAAGTGTGCCGGCATTGATACCCAATACAGTTAGCCATTCCACTTTTACCGGCGCATAGGAAAGGTAATAATCTGCTTCATTGAGCCGGATGAGGTGAAACCGATCCTGTAACCAACAAAAACCAAGTCCGAGCAGATTCCCCAAAATCATTCCATTCAAGGTGATGACGGTAGCATGGTAGAGAAATATGTGTCTGATGCGCCTATTCTCCGTACCGAGTGCCTTGAGGATGCCTATCATGGTAGTTCGTTCCAAAACAAGTACCAGAAGTGCCGTAATCATATTGATAATGGCCACCGCGAGCATCAAAATGAGAATGACAATTTCGTTCAGATCCTGTAATTCTAACCATTCAAAGATGCTGGGAAACTTATCCCGGATACTCACCGATAACAGGTTTTCCGGCAATACTTCCCGATAAATGTACTCATTGTACACTTCCAGGTCTCCAAGATTATCCAACCAAATCTCAAATCCGGCCACCTGGTTTTCTTCCCAACCCAACAGGTTTTGTACCTGGCGAATATCACACAGCGCAAATTTTCGGTCGTATTCCTCCAACCCGGTTTTATAAATGCCACACACCTGAAACAACCTTCGGGTTTGGTCGCGGTCCTTTACAAAATGCACAATGAACTTATCTCCAACGCCCACCTGAAGTCGGTCTGCCGTTTGGCGACTAATGATAATGTCGCGGGAAAAAGAAGTGTCAGAATGTTGAATAGGCCGTCCTTCCAGCAGGTAAGGTTGCAGGTTACTCCAATCGAAATCCTTGCCAATTCCTTTCAACAAGATACCTTCCAAAGCTGATTTCGTGCGAATGATACCAGGTTTGTGGGCAAATACCTGGATATGTCGGATGCCACCTTTTGGGGCTGGTCCATTCCACTCCAAATGGTTCAGTATTTCGGGTGAAATACTGGTTACGGTATCTAAAGAGGGATAGAAATCCTGTTTTAGCGCTATAGGCTGCGGCTCGAAGGAAAGTGAATAGGAGGTGTCGGAAATGTGAATGTGCCCCCAGAACTCAAAAATTTTCCGACTGATTTCGCTCTTAAATCCGGCAATCAGCGCAGAGGAGGCAATCATCACGGCCACACTTAGCGATACAGCCAACACGGCTATGCGGATAATGAGACGGGAAAAATTCTTGCCGCCGGAAAAAGCTATTCTTTTGGCAATGAAAAAAGGCAAATTCATGTGATGTGCAAATACCGGCAGGTATGTAACGAGCAGGCAACCGCAAAAGTACACACTGTATATTTGGCCGGCATAAAAACCTCAGACTCATTTCCTTGTTATATTGCCGAAACA
>JAEUUS010000277.1 GCA_016787545.1 Saprospiraceae bacterium | reverse complement strand
AAACGCGGCAGATATGTTCGACCTCTCCGAGGTCGCAAGAACCATCTTGTGGATCATTGTGCTACAAAGGTTGGACCTCTACGAGGTCTTTTCGGCACGGCATGTACATCCCACAAAATGCCCAACCTAAACACAAAGTACATCTAGCATCTTGTAACCGCTCGTTTCAACGAGCGGTCGGGAATACCCTACTCATCACATCTATCATCTTTGCAGCGCATCAGCATCTATAAACGATAGCAGATGCTGATGTTTTGTAAAGAGGATAGGTGTGATTTGTGGGGCGGCTTTTGCCCGCCATTGAAACAGCGGGTTACAAGATGATAGATATTCGGCCCCGCCCGGTCTTCCCATCCCCATAGCATCCCGGCATCCCGCCGCCGCGCTCGGTTCTTCCTCACAATACCCTCAATCCTCTTACCACATCAACGCTTGAAGAATCACCAATTCTTGCAAATCCGACATAGTATTCCGAATTTGTAAAAATTGTTGCTTACATTTGTACCATGATTCCTCGTTTGCTTTCCGAAAAAATGCGCAGTCTGGCTCAGAAAATGCCGGTAATCAGTCTGACGGGCCCCAGGCAGTCTGGCAAAACAGTGCTGGCACGAAGTGTATTTCCGGATTATCGATATGTCAATCTGGAACATTTGGAAATACGCCAGTTTGCCCAACAAGATCCCCTGGGGTTTATTCGTTCCCTGCCTCCGGGGGTGGTCATAGATGAGGCTCAATATGCCCTGGATATTTTTTCCTATATTCAGGTGGTGGTAGATGAAACGAGGCGGAACGGTGAATTTATCCTGACAGGATCGCAAAATTTTCAACTTTTGGCCGGCATCAGCCAAAGTCTGGCAGGAAGAGCGGCCAACCTGTACCTGCTACCTTTTTCCACAGAAGAACTTGGCGCCGCAGGACTGTCGCCACAGGATTACGAAACGCTGTTGTTCAATGGCGCTTATCCGAGGATTTACGATCAACAGGTTTCTCCAGGCGATTTTTATCCTTCTTACATTGAAAACTACGTAGAGCGCGATGTCAGGCAATTGCTGAATGTGGCTGATTTGGGTAAATTCCAGTTGTTTATCCGTTTGTGTGCATCCCGGATAGGTCAGATGTTCAATCAAAGTGCCATATCCGTTGAAGCTGGAGTAGATGCCAATACCATTAAGCGCTGGTTTTCTATTTTGGAAAGCAGTTTTATCACCTTCAAACTTCAGCCCTATTTCAAAAACTATAACAAACGGCTAACCAAAACGCCAAAGATCTATTTTTACGATACGGGCCTGGTTTGCGCTTTGCTCGGCATCCGAACCCGGGAGCAACTGGAGGGGCATTTTCTAAAGGGTCCTTTGTTTGAAAATTTCATTATTGTGGAGACCCTCAAGCAGCATTTCCATCGAGGCATCCGCCCACAATGCTATTACTGGCGTGATAATACCGGCCATGAAATTGACCTTCTGCTCGAAGATGGCGGCAAAATCATTCCGGTTGAGATTAAATCCGGGCGAACCATCCAGCCTGATTTTTTCAAAAATCTCGATTTTTTTAACGGTATTTCCGGCAATCCGGCGGCTTTAGGCCATGTTATTTATGGCGGCGATGCTTTCCAAAAGCGTACGCATGCTGTGGTGGCCGGATGGAAAGAGATGCCGGTATGGAGCGAATTGCCCTGAGGTTAGTACTTGGCTCTGATGTGACCCTATGCTTTCGATGGTCGCCACATGCCGCAAGGCAGAAAGGTGCTCCGGTGCTAAGGTGCCGAACGCTCGCCATGCTCCTTTAAACTCGTCAATCTCTCCGATCAGACGGAGGAAGTCATGGGTTATTTTTAGTGTTTGGGTTTTAAATACATCCATTTTTTTATCCAATTACATCCAATTAGAAAGAAATATCCACTAATCCGCCTTGCTAAACATCAGTATTTGCCATCGTTTATCCGCCACACACAGTCTTCCTGCCCCATAGCCCCCCGGCATCCCACCGCCGCGCTCGGGTACCCTACAACACCTTATCCAACTTATCCCAGGGTACAACCTGGCCATACTGCCTGTTTGAAGCCGTATGGCCGCCATAAATGACCCGGCCCCGCTCGATTGGATTTCCGGTGAGGCGCGACCAATAATTCAGACCTTTAAAATAGTCGTCATTGACCGTTTTACCGTACTTCATTTCAATGGCGAAAATATCAAGCCCTTGCTCGAGCAGCAGATCTACTTCGTTGCCGTCAGGATACCAGGCCCGTATCCCAGAAGTAGAGTTTGGGCATTTTGATGATGCGCTTGTTGAAGTTGTTGTGATAGGGAGGCAAAAGGAAAACGACAAAGGATGCCTCCAAAACAGATAACCACGCCTTGGCGGTGTTGACGCTAATACCCGAATCCGAGTAGAAAGAA
>JAEUUS010000259.1 GCA_016787545.1 Saprospiraceae bacterium | reverse complement strand
TAAAATTTTTCTACTGATGCACAGACTTCTAATCCCTTTGCTTTCGTGCCTTTTCCTGGGCGCCCCTGCGCTTTTACGCGCGCAAACCCCTCATGAAATCAAATATCTGCCTTTTGATCCTAAAAACATCAAACTAACTCCATCCGGCGCCGAAGCGCCTTGCGGTAACGCAGGTACTTTTAATTTCGGACAATTCCTGGGTTTCAGCAATGACCCTGCTCCATCTCCGATTTTCCTTTGTTTTGGCGACTCTCTGGAAGTAATTCACAATGGAGACGCCGACCTTAGCGGGGATCCACAGCCAGGTACGCAGGCTGGTATTGCCTACGCCTTTTATACTTGTCCCCCAACTATTACTGGTCCTACCTTACAGGATGTAGCTAATATTCCGGGCCCTGGCGACCCTTGTGTTTTGAATGGATCTGCAACGGGTCTGTATGTTACTCAGGCGGTTCCCAATGGTGGCTCAACCTGGTTTTTCAACAGCGGCACCCTGCAAAATACCTTTAATATGGGGCAGCCGATGTCTATCATCTTCGCACCTATCACGGTGGATGATTTTGCCAATAATAATTATGAGTCGGCTCAGGTTGGCTTCCCTCCAGGTCCATGTGTGGCTGTCAATACCGCTGCTTCATTTGAAATCGTTTACCTGAACGAAATTACCGCAACCGGTATAGACAATAACTATGGGAACGATTGCCTCGGACGTTTCACTATCCGTGGTGGATATCCGCAATTTGACGGCAATGCGGTTTATACGATCGATATCTTTTTGACCGCAGACCCAAATGTTAAAGCAGTGGTACATACTTCTGCAGCCAATTTGTTCCACCTCTCCAGCGTACCATTTTCGGTGCCCCAAGCAGGCAACTACACGGTGGTTGTTTCCGACGGCAAAAGCTGCCCGGCTACGTTCACCATTGACATGGATGTTTGCAATCCGGTGGATAATTTGACTCTGACATTCCCGGATACAATTGTGCCTCCAGGCGGTACCATTTGTGTACCCATTACCGTTCAAAACTTTGCCATTCTTTCCGGTTCGTTCTCCATTACCTGGGACGAAACGGTTCTTCAATACAATGGCTTGCAAAACGTTAGTTCAGTGATTGATACGGTTTTCAATCCTGCGGCTAACCTTAATGAGCAACAAACCAGTCTTGGTTTTCTTGGGGTACAGGTGTTTAATAACCTCAACCCAACCACCATCCTGATTCCGGACGACAGCACCTTGTTCGAAATTTGTTTCACGGCCATAGGTAATTTAGGCGATTGTTCCGGCCTTGGTGTAATCAATAACCCTACTGGTATTGCACTGGAAGATGATATGGGCCAAAATTTAGCCCTTACCGTAGATACAGGTCAGGTGTGCATTGCCTTTTTACCGCTGAGCTTCACTTATACTATATCCGATACGACATGTCTCGGGGAAGCGCTGCTGACAATCACGCCTTCTGGTGGCGTTCCACCTTATGATATTATCGTAAGTGAAGATGCGCCTACAGGACCTACTTATTCCGACTTCAACCTGAATCCCGGAGATGTGTTTCAGGTGCCAAATATTGGCAGCACGAATAACACCCCGGTTACCTACGAAATTTGTGTAACCGATAACAACGGTCAGGGCGCTACACGCTGCACCACTTTTGTTATAAATATTCCTCGTCTGGGCGCTCAACTGAATTTTGCACAAGAGCCTTTGTGCAATGGTGATGCCAATGGTATCATCAGTGCTGTTGTGCTTCAAGGTGGCGTTACTGTCAATAATCCAGGTACCAATTACACATATGCGTGGGCTCCGGCTGCTTTGACTGTTCAGAATTCGCAGGTTCAAAATGGCGTTCCAGCTGGTTTGTACACCGTTACAGTTACTGACCTGAATACCGGTTGCTCTGAAGTAGCCTCGGGCACCTTGGGCCAGCCGGCTCCATTAAGCTCTAATAGCGTTGCGGTGCAACCTGCTTCCTGTTCCGGCGTATGCGATGGCATCATTACCTACGAAGCGGAAGGCGGTGTGCCTTTCGCTGGGCCTGCCTACCAGTATGCCTGGGAAAATCTCGATACTCAAACACCCGCAGGTTCTGGTACCGATAACCCGATTGTATTGGCGGGTATTTGTGCCGGCAACTACCAAATTACTTTTACTGACTCCAGAGGTTGTACCCAAACAGAAGTTGTAACCCTTACAGATCTGCGTGCATTGGGTGTAAACCTAAACGTTCAGCAAAATGTATCTTGTTTTGGGGGTAACAACGGCGCCATTAGCGTTTCTGTAACGGAAACTGTCGCCACAGGTAATTGTTACACAGCAACCTGGACTCCTGCTGGAGGCGCCTCAGGTGGTGTTTGTTCGAACTTCACCTACAGCAACCTGACAATGGGTACTTACATTTTCACAGCCGTGGACAATCTGGGTTGTGAGGTAAGTGACACCTTTACGGTAACTGAACCCCAGGTACTTCGTATTGACAGTCTTGGACAAACCAATCCCATTTGCGCTCAGCCAAATAGTGGTTCTATTGCTATCAATGTAGCGGGCGGCACCGGATTTGGCACCTATATCTTTAATTGGAGCCCTCCGGCTAACAACGTGCAAAATCCTACTGGATTGCCGTTCGGCCCTTACACCGTTACCGTTACAGATGCCAATAACTGTACGATGACCCGTACGTTTAATTTGTTGGAACCTATGCCTCCGATGATTACGGTGACGACAACAGCGCTGCAATGTGGCGGCGACGGCGTTTTGGAGGCAAATGCACCCAATGGATTTATCTATGTTTGGACGGATATCAATGGTTTTGTCATTGACTCCACTCAAATCATAGACAGTTTGGTTGGTGGTGATTATATTGTTCGGGTATTTGATACCGGCGGTTGTGTTGCAGAGGATACCGTTTCGCTCCAGGATGTTACACCGCTTTCATTCAGCGATACCACCCTTACACAACCATTGTGTTTCGGTTTGAGTACAGGTACGATTGCGATTGGCGTACAGGACGGACAGCCGCCGTATACCAATTACGCCTGGGCGCCAACACTGACGCCACCATTGCCCAACTCGCCGGTGATATTCAGCCTCGCAGCAGGAACATAC
>JAEUUS010000251.1 GCA_016787545.1 Saprospiraceae bacterium | reverse complement strand
GCCTGGCACTGCTAAACAAAACAGCAGCGCCCAAAGGGTATAGGTAGACTTCATGGTATAAATAACTTTCAGGTGCAAATCCAGCAGAAGATCCGACCTGTGTGAACAAAGTCTTGTTTCGACTCTTAAAAGGCAATAAGGTTTAATTCCCCACATTCCTCACATTACCCACATTCCCCACATTCTCCATATCTTTGTACTCCAAATCACAACTATATGTCCACGCCACGCAACGAGCAGGAGATTATCCAACAGGTTCTCAAAATTTTCTCTGCTCAATTAGAAAAAGGCGGCTTCCGAAAAACACCGGAAAGATTTGCCATCCTTGAAGAGATTTACAAGCGGAACGACCATTTTGATGCCGAAGCGCTGTATATCCATATGAAAAACCGGAGCTACCGGGTTAGTCGGGCTACGGTTTACAACACGCTGGAATTGCTGGTAAACTGTGATCTGGTCAAGAAGCACCAGTTTGGCAAAAACCTGGCGCAATATGAAAAATCCTATGGGTACAAACAACACGACCACGTAATCTGCGCACACTGTGGGAAGGTAGTGGAGTTTTGCGATCCACGTGTGCAACAAATCAAGGATATGGTGGGCGAACTCCTCAATTTTAAAATCTCACACCATTCGCTGAATCTCTACGGTGTATGCGGCTCCTGCCAAAAAGAAATTGAATTCGGTATTGTTCGTCGCCAACCCAAACAAGTGGATGATGAACCGGGTTGGGGGGACTAAGGGGGTTTGATGGGTTTGATGGGTTTGATGGGTTTGATGGGTTTGATGGGTTAAAAAATTGGGATTAATAATATTGAATAATACATTTACCATAAAACTGCCCGCTTTTGAGGGGCCTTTTGATCTGCTACTGTTCTTCATTGAACGGGATGAATTAGATATTTACAACATACCTATTGCCAAAATTACCGACGATTTTCTGGAGTATCTCCATCAAATGGAGGAATTAAGCGTAGACCTCGCTTCCGAATTTATTGTCGTGGCAGCTACGCTGATGCGCATTAAAGCCAAAATGTTGCTCCCGCGAAAACAGGTGGACGATGAAGGGAATGAGATTGATCCTCGACGGGAACTGATCGATCGCTTGATTGAATACAAACGGTATAAAAGTGTGTTGGAAGACCTGCGGCGATTGGAAGAACTAAGGGCATTCATGAATCCCAGAGGATTTGCCACAGCAGAAATCCGGCAATTGGCCGAACAGGCGCTTGCAGAGGCTGAACTGGAATCTATCAGTCTGTACAAGCTCCTTCGGGTATTTGAGCGATTAGTAACCCGCTTTGATGAAGCACAGAAATCAAAGCGCATACACACGGTGTATAATTACAATTACACCATTCAAGAACAACGTCAATACCTAACCTCCTCAATTAAAAAAGGGGAAAAACGAGATTTCGAGGAGTTATTTCTTACCTTGGAAAACCGACTCCACGCAGTAGTAACATTTCTTGCCTTGCTGGAGTTGCTCAATGCCCAGGAAGTGGTACTCATACAGGGTGAGGGCATGAATAATTTCTGGTTGACTTTACCGGAGGAATAAGACCACTAAGACACGGATACTGTCCCATAAGTCGCTTTTTTATTTTTACCGCAGAGGCAGAGAGACGCAGAGAGGCTGAAAATCAACCAATTATTCCTCTGCGTCTCTCTGCCTCAGCGGTAAAAGCTACCTTTGAGGCAATCTTCGTGACCTACGTGTCTTAGTGGTCTTATCATCCCTTCACTACCATCAACTTCCCACTTTGCATCCTACCATTGTTGAGGATACGAATGGTGTAAAAGCCCGCGGCCCAGCCTTGCAGAGCTATACGGTGCTGACCTCCGGAAAGACTTTCCAATTTGTGCACCGCTTTCCCTTCTGCATCGTAAATGGTTACCGACTGCACTTCAAATGGTAATTCCAGGGTAAACTGATCCACTGCTGGATTGGGGTAATAAAGTGCTTGCATCACCGGCCCTGGTTGTTGCTGGGGATCGTTTTCAAACCGGATTTCAGATTTTCCTTCGCAGGTCTCGATGGTCGTATATTCTGTAATAATGCGCACAATGAGGTCGTTTAGCGGCTCTACTTTGTACTCATCTGTGGTAGGCTCAATATGTTTGCCGCCAACGCCTGAATGGTCGGTCAAAAACACATAGCTACCGTTCGTAGCCATGCCGAAAAACTTCATCAAAAACTCAGTGTCTTTCTGAATACCGCTGGCTGTAACAGGCACAATCCTGATACCCTGACGCGCCGCTTCCTGAATGCTTTTTTGCAGGCTTTTATTGATTTCCTCGCCCTGGTGCGGACTGGCATCCAATACCAGAAAACAAATTCTGGCGATGGCATTTTCGCTCCATTCTTGCTTAAAAATAGCTTCATCCAGGGCTGTATGTACTGCTTCCGGATAATCTCCGCCTCCGCCAGCATACTGGTTTTGAATGAATGAAACCGTCTTGTTAATGTCGGCAGAAAGCTCACTGCTGCGGGTCAGGTATTCATCGCCGTTATCGCGGTAAAACACAGTTCCCATGCGGTAATTGAGCTCGGTATTCCGACTTTTTGCTCTGCCAATCACATCGAGCAGTTCCGTTTTCAGGTACTCAATTTCATCGCCCATACTGCCGGTAGCATCTACTACCCAAAAGATGTCTACATTTTTGGGCGCCTGGCAGGGAGTATTGATTTTCAGGGTATTGAAGCCTTCTTTGGCTTGTTTCAGGTTTTTCAGTTCATATTTTCGGCCATCTGCCATAACCTCTGCCCGAAGTGGCCCATCTATCTTATCCACTGTGTACAATCCGGCCCAAAGTTCGGCTTTGCCTGTATTATCGGTACGGGCCTGCCAGAGTACCTGATCGGCTTTGATTTTCAGGCTCACCTGAGCATCTGCCACCGGAAACCCATTGTCGTTGGTCACCAATATGGCGTAGCGTTGTTTGGGATAAAACTGATACATCAACTGATAGGAATCAGCTTCACCATCGGCAAGGATATCCAGCCAGTGGTGGTTCCAATTGTGCAGGTCGTTCCATTCGCCTGCGGTGAGCAA
>JAEUUS010000168.1 GCA_016787545.1 Saprospiraceae bacterium | reverse complement strand
GTTACCGTGAGGGTATAGGTGCCGGCAGTCAGACCAGAAATATCCTGGGTAGTAGCGCCGTTGCTCCAGCTATAAGTATAAGGTGTAGTGCCACCCGTTGGCGTAGCGTCAATGGAGCCGGTATTTTGACCGTTGCAATTGACATCCACGTGTGTTTCTGTTACGTTCAGAGCAGAAGCAGGCTGTGTGATGCTGGTGGAAACGGTTTTGGTACAGAGGTTGGCATCTGTAACCGTAACCGTATAGGTACCAGCAACAAGGTTACTGATATCCTGAGTGGTGGCGGCATTACTCCATGCATAAGTATAGGGAGAGGTACCGCCAGTAACGGAAAGATCAATAGAGCCTGTATTGCCACCAAAACATGCTACGTTCACTTTGGTGGTGGTCGGTGTCAGCACACCAGGCTGGTTTACAGTAGCAGAGGTGGTTTTGGTACAACCATTTACATCTGTTACCGTAACGGTGTAGGTGCCGGCAGCCAGGTTGGAAATGTCCTGAGTGGTAGCGCTGTTACTCCAGCTGTATTTGAAACCCGGGCTTCCACCACTAACCGTCAGGTCAATAGCACCGTTGCTTTGTCCGGCACACTTGACATCTGTGATGGTTTTGGTAAGGATGATTTCTGCCGGCTGGGTGATGGTGGCCGACAAGGTTTTGGTACAGGCATTGGCATCCGTAACGGTAACCGTGTAGGTACCCGCGCCAATATTCCACAGATCCTGCACCGTAGCGCCGTTGCTCCAGCTGTATGTATATGGAGACGTGCCGCCCGAAACACTCAGGTCGATGTCGCCGTCAGTTGCTCCATAACACAGCAGATTTTTCTGCGTGGAGGTAAGCGATAGCGCCGACGGTTGTGTAATGGTGGTGGAAATGGTTTTGGTACAGGCGTTGGCATCTGTTACCGTCACCGTGTAGGTGCCCGCCGTCAGGTTGGAAATATCCTGGGTGGTTGCGGCGTTCGTCCAGATATAGGTATAACCAGGCGTACCTCCTGTTACCGTCAGATCTATGGAACCTGTATTGCCACCATTACATTTCACGTTCACCTTTGTGGTGCTCAGCGATAATGCAGATGGCTGATTAATGGTTACAGAGGTAGTTTTGGTACAACCGGCAGCATCTGTTACGGTTACGGTATAAGTACCGGCAGCCAACCCCGAAATATCCTGGGTGGTTTTACTGTTGCTCCAGGCATAAGTATATGGAGAAGTTCCACCGCTCACTGTGAGATCGATGGAACCAGTCAGCGCGCCATTACATTTCACATCCACTTTAGTGGTAGTCAAGTTTATGGCAGGATCAAAACTGACCTTGAGAATGTTCGACTCTCCATCCCAGTTATCACAGCCTGCCCGGCGGGAACAGCGCATGTAGCAAGTGCTGGCGGTAATTACAGGGGGATCGTATGTAGCCGAATTTGCGCCGCTGATTTGCTGCCAGGCCGGATCACCCACTGCCGGACAGTTTGGTCCGTTGGCTTTTAACCACATATATTCCAGATTGCCGGAACCACCGGAAGGGGAGGCAATGTTGGTCAGCAAGGCCGGATCAAAAGAAGAAACACCACAAGCCACCTGGTCTGAGCCGATGGTACCGCCGCTGGTTACGTTATCGCATATTACCTCCAGGCAAACCATATCCATCTTGATCCAGTCCCAATCGCAATACCCTACCATGCGTACATATTTGGTATTGGCAGGAATGGTGGTATTGAGCGTGTACTGGCTCATGGCAGGCAATTGGGCATTCACCTCAGTCCTGATGTCGCTAATCCAGTCCCAGTTGACATCATAAAATTCCAGGGCTACAAAAGCCTGGTTACCTGTATTGTGTACGCCGGAATACACTTTAAGGCGAATAGGTGCACCAACCGGCAAGTTCGTCACATCCTGATAAGCGCCGCCCCAGCCGCCGTTGCCGGAGTGCTGGAACTGGCCTGATTTGGTGCCACACTGTGCAGCATAAGTACCGGTGACAAAAGAGCCGTTCCACCAGTTCCAACTGGTTGTGCCGTTTTCAAAACTTGGATTGAGGATAACATTATCCGGACAATCGCAGTCCGTTTCCGGCACACCCGGATTTTTCTTCCAGTCTATGAAACCCGACCACTGATCCTCAATAATTACAGAACTTCCAGGGGAGGCTGGTCGCGCAGTTGTAGGCGAACCGGAATAATTGGGCAAGGATTGAACAACAGATTGAGCCACCACGTCTGATTGAACAGGCGCTTCGTTGCCGGAAGGCTCCACTACCTGAGCACCAAGTGTAGAGGTTGAGAAAACCCCAATGGCCATCCATCCGAAAATCGCGTGTTTCTTGGTTTGAAATGCGTCGGAGAGCAGTGTGTAAAATGCGTTCATAATCCTTGAAATGTTTGTTTTTGAAAGCGTTGTAGCAGTTTTCAACGGTAATCGGTTGTTTCTTTTTTTCAATGAAGCGGTGTTTGTCGGCATATAATCAGCCCGTAAAAGGCTTGTTGCGTTTGTTTGTTTTTTGCAATACGAAAGAGGCCCAAAGGCGTCAAACACACCTTTGGGTACCGGTTTTACCCGAACCATTGCCTGAAAACATGCCTTGTTCGAATGCGCACAAGGATATACTGCGTGCAACCTGCACCTGATGCCTGAAAAAGAGCAAACAAGTGTAAGTGCCCGCCAATGCGCGAACAATGCCTGTTTAAGGCGCCAGAAAAATTAAAAAGTGAAGCGTAGGATTTATCCCCTCAAGGATTGGTAAAGAAATAAATCCAAGGTTAAATGATTAAGCGTCTTCGACCTCTACGGTAGCCGCGCCAAAGCGCATGAAGCAACTAACAGCCTACGACATTTCGTCATAAAGCGTGTGGCTAAGGAAGAAGATTACGAACGGTAGGAGATTGATTAACCTGCAAGTGGGGGGAAATGGCAGGATTAAAGTCTCGCTGCTAAAACGACGAGTAGTGTAAAAAGTCACATACCTCTTTTAGCAACGACGGGGCAAAAGTATGCTCAAACACTACATATTAATGTACTCGACCAAATTTTTTTTGGAAAAAAAATGATTTTGTAACACGGCCGACAGAATTCAGCCCAATGCCATGCGTTAAAACCAAACAAAAAATTGCCTTGTAACATATTAATAATCAACATATTACAAAATTAACCCAGTTCGTTTTTGCTGTCATTCCATCAAGCGAAACCTTCTACCAATCAAATCACTTCACATTTGTTAATTCATCTTCACTTTGCCGAAATTTTCCAAAAACTTCATTTTTACTCGCCGCCAAAGATAATTTTCCTGCCTTGCCCCCCCCTCTTTTCAAACCAGAAGCAAGGGTATGAAAATGACCCATCGATGTAAAAATGTCCTGATCTCATACCTGCCCGCAGGAATTCGATTATCACGCAATTCAAACGAAAGCCTTAGCGCTTCAGGAATCAAAAACGGATCCTCCAACAGTATATCGGGTCTGACAAAATACTCCCTTCGAATGGCCTCAGGCACATCCCGTTTTTGAAAATCCAACAGCAATAATTCAGAACCAATATGGCCAATACGAACATTCACTCCCAGACAGGAACAAGGAAATAAGGAATGTTCCGAACGACTCATGACTTTACAAATACCATGTCCCTGACAATCTTTACCTGGCGCGCCGAATACCAACACTACCTCTCCATGCCAATGCACCCGACCAGATTTCCCAACATTGGCAGGTTTACCTCCCCGCCAATGTTGAAGACCGTGTTTGATTTTGTTTGTCCCAATGTGTGGAATAGTAACCCCCGAATCAAGCATTACTGAAATTTATGATTGGTTAGAAGATGTTGGGGAGCAGGCAAACGGGGAATCCCTGACTGGATTCCCCTTGCCGTTTTTGCAAACATTTGAATGCTCTTTCCTGTGCCGCAAAGGTGTAGGCGCCAAACGCCGCCTTGTTTAAAATAACTATTTGAATGATATGCCATTCTCTCAAATTAGCTACATGGTTGTGTAGTGACATACCCAATTTATGCCATTTTCATGCAAATTGAATGAGTTTTAACTTCACCTATTGCAACACAATAAAAGCCATACCATACCTTTCGGCCGTACCTCTTACCTTGAAATAGCAAAATAATCACCTGTTTAGTGCCTTTTTCTTTCAAAATAGGCCCAAGGCGACCGTTTTCTTTTTGCGAGCACTTTCAAGACATCAATTTTCAATTTAGTGACTTTTTAACGCGGTCATTCGTATCAACACCGGGTACGCATGAACATAGTAACCTCCGCATACCCTGATGAAGAAGTGAATGCCCTAACCGGACCTGATTGCGAAAAAGTGCAGGGTTCATTATCCAAAAACGATTTAAGCCTTCCTCATGCCGATGTACAGTGTTGCCATTATTGAAGATGATCTCAAGTCGCTGCAAGCCACCACAGAATTTTTGATCGCCCATAAGTATGAAGTGCGCGTTCAAAGTTCATCACTTCCCGCTTTTCTCGAATCCTTATCGATCGATACCCCTCCGGATGTGGTTCTGCTGGATATTATGGTGGGTAATGCAAATATGCTTGCTCACCTAAACAAGATAAAGTTGTTGGTGCCCAAAGCCAAAATAATTATAACGACCGGCCATGTGGAGCCTGATTTTCTCTTCCAGGC
The DNA here is from genome assembly GCA_016787545.1 of Saprospiraceae bacterium. Classification (GTDB taxonomy): domain Bacteria; phylum Bacteroidota; class Bacteroidia; order Chitinophagales; family Saprospiraceae; genus M3007. Next base: position 1,136 of record JAEUUS010000168.1, on the reverse strand, counting down.
ACTTGGCGCTGGCGCCAACGGTTACTATATCAAAGGCTCCAATCCGCACAACCTTCTGGAAGCCATCCAGGCCGCTATGCTGGATCAGGCATTTCTAAGTCCTCCCGCAGCCAAATTACTCATCGATAAAATGAGCCACCCCGGAGCCGGCTTTGCACCCAGTCATTATTTGAAAGGAATTGCCGTGCAACTCGGATTAAACAAGCGTGAATTTCAAGTACTTACAGGCTTGACCGACGAAAAAACCTATCAGGAAATTGCAGACGAAAACCATATCAGCATCAATACCATCCGGCATTATGTGGTTTCACTGTACCAAAAAGCTGGGGTGCGAAAAAAAGAGGCGCTTATCCGTAAAGTCCGCGAACTAATTCCAGGCCAATCCACAGGTTGATGCTAATCATCAATCCGGGTGATTCCAACCCGTCTGGCATCGACTTCAAATCACTAACCAGGGTGACCAAAGTCGCTTCACCACTTATTTTTCAACCATTCCTTTGCAGATCACTTTAATGGGTAGAAAAATGAGCCAATTTTTACATGTTTTTCCTAACATAAGCCTCATGTTCCCAGTGTCGGGGTTTATTCAGCACTTCGCAGGGCGGATTCTTGTGCTTCCAAGTCTGGAACTGACCATGCTGCTGGAAAATTTCCAGATCTGGATCATATACCTCCTGACGGCATTGCTTGGCGTTTCATCCTTGTTTTTGTTCCGGTTGTTTTCCATCAATTCAGAACTAAAAACATCGTTATACCAACTAAACGCCATGCAACAAACCAAGTGGCAAAACACCAGCCTGCTCGCACACGACCTCCGTTCACCACTGCAAATCATTCAACTCAAGGCCGCCCTGCTCAAACAAAACATACCCGACAGCCGTCATCTTTCCGATATTGAATATGCCGCAGAGCGCATCAACCAGATGGCCACCCGAATCGCAGCCCTGCAAACTGCCGATAAACTGCCTGGTCTTACATTGAATTTACCTGTTTTACATGTACAGGAAGCCTTGAAAACAATAACCAGGCCGTATCATGACATACTGGCCGGCAAAAACATTCAACTTTCGCTCCACCTGCCTCAAACCCCTGTTTATGCCCAAATAGATGCCCCATTCCTGAGCGAATCGGTAGAA
>JAEUUS010000147.1 GCA_016787545.1 Saprospiraceae bacterium | reverse complement strand
CCGAAATTTAAAACGGCTGTTTCATTTTGAATGGTATCTACTTTTTCTTCAAATTGAAGCCGGATTTGGGAAATCAGATTGTCAAAAGTCAGCCATTGCAGAGGTAATATACATTTTTTTACCAAACATTGAAAATGCAGGTTTTTTGCACTGTTATAAGCAGTTCCACCAAATTGAATCTCTATAAGCGAACATTCCGGATCCAGTAATACTTGCGGATGCCTTGCAACGGAATCCAGTAAATTTAATTTTATATCTGTGTTCCGGAATTTGTAATGACAGGCACTGATCAAGGTAGCAAAATCAGGCTGGTCTATCGCTTCTTTTATGGGCAATTTGGTAAGTCCGGCTACTGTAGCTGCCCATAATGTGTCTTTGACCATTATGACCGCATTTACATCATTGGCTGAAATACCGTTATTTCGATTATAACTGGTAATTTTATATTGCTTATCCAAACAATAAACACCATTATTGGTAGCCATCCAAACGCGCTCCGTATTATCTACATACAACGACTGGATATTATTTATCGGTGTATGAAGTATTTGATTGATTTTAGTGACTTTTTCTATCCCATTTCTATTTAATGTTAATAATAACAACCCGTCTGTAGAAGTAGCTACCCAAATGCCTCTTTCCTTTGCATTAGCCATGGCAACAATTCTGGATTTAAATTCCGGAAAGGATTCTGCCCAGTTTTTGGCAAAGGAATCTGCCACGGAATACATGCCGTCAATAGCGCCAAGCCAAAGCCTTCCTTCCATATCCAGCGTGGCGGCAGTGGTTCGCCAACCATAAATTGTTGTTGCTGTTCTGTTTTTCAGGGAAACACTCATCACTTTACTGGAAGACCCAACACAAAATTGCCCGGACCAAAGTGGCAATACATATTTCGCAGCAGCCGAGGTGGGAATATACTCTGCCTTTGTTTGGGTTACCCAAAAACCACCTCTGTCACTGGCCACTACATAAGCATCATTCATTCCGGAAATGCCACGTATACGGTTCAATCCCGGTGTTGAAATGCTCGTCCAAAGCTGCATTTGCCCGTTTCTTACATTATAAATATTGGATTCATCGTCACCAAACCATATTCCCTTATCATCAAAATTCAAACTGGTGATATTGTTACTAATGGTTCCATTAGAAGAATTAAACTGTGTGGCATGGTACACCGGGAGGTAATAAATTCCCTCTCCTGAGGTTAAAAACCACTTCCCTCCTTCCCTGTCTTCAAAAAACTGGTTAATTTTTTTGTCCGGCAAATAGACCGTCTGTGTGCCTTTGGGATCCAGAAACTGATCAAATTTAACACAGCCAAAACGATTGGAGCTAATCCATAAACTGCCTTTTTTATCCAGATACAATCTTCCACCCCATCCATTTATTTTGTTTAAAGCTTTCAAACTTTGATTTCGATAAGAAAATATTTCTGTATAATCTTCAATAGAAACTATAATAATACTATCCACTATCATACAGTCTTCCAGTTTCTTATTTAGTATTTTTGAACCAAACGGAATCCGTTGCAAATCATTTTGATCACTTAACAAAGCTATGTTTCCCTGTTCAATGCCCAGCAATTGCCCGCCTATACGCCCCAATCCCTGAACCGCGCTAACTTTAGGAAACCACTCTCGAAAACCCGCAATGCCACGGGTATCATCCAGATAAAACACCTTTTCCGAATAGCCGATCATCCACATCCCTTTCCCTTTTTCCTCAAAAAAATCAATCATTGCAGACTGCAGATTGATGCTATTAACTAAAGAGTCATTAAATTCCGTATACAAACGCCCCTGATATCGGTAACAAGGTTTGCGCTTAAAACAGGAAATCCACATACGCCCACGGGAATCCATTTTCAGGTTTAATACTTCCGGATCCGGAAGCCCTTCCGCCACCCCGTAATTGTGAAACCTCACGCCATCGAAACAAGCTAAACCCTTGTCTGTCCCAAACCACATTAATCCATTTTCATCCTGTGCCGCACAATAAATGATGTTGCCAGGCAATCCGGAGCTCACGTCATACCGGGTATATACAGGATCCTGAGCGTGTATTCGGTATACACACAATAGAAAGATTACAATGGAAAAAATACGTAAATTTATCATCAAACTTCCTGCAAATGTGCTTTTCACTCCCCCCCAACATGCTCTTACTCTCCCTGGATAAAGGCATCAAACCGACTTTGAAACTGCGGCATTTTAGAAACGGAAATATCCAGTGTGGAATTGGTACACAAATATAATTTCCCGGCGCGACCAATATTGATATACCGGGATATTTTATCCATATTGACAATGGTATTGTGGTGGATCCGCAGAAATTGATCCGGAAAATCGTCTTCTATATCCTTCAGGCTTTTGTATGTGACGATCTTTTGTTCTTTGTTGTTTTCCAGATAAACAATGGTTACACAGGCATCTTCGGCCTTGCAATAAAGCACATCGGTGTATTTGATCACCACATGCCCGCGTTTGCGATCGGATATGATGAATCCGGTTTTCTCAGTTGACCGCTTTTCCGGTTTTTGACCGTTTAAATGGTTAACAGTATTTTTTAACACGGATACCAGTTGATCCACGGAATACGGTTTGATCAGATACCCTGCCGGTTGAATAGCATTGACGCTTTGTACGGCGTATTGAGGATAAGCCGTAGTTATGATGGTTTGAAAATGGCGCTCCGGAACTTTGCTAATCAGGTCGATCCCATTGGAGAAGGGCGGCATTTCTATGTCCAAAAATACAATTTCAGGCTGATGCTGGTTAATTCCTGTGAGCGCGGTGGCTTCCGTGGTGGCAGTGCCAACAACCTCGATATACGGACAATATTCCTGCAACATACCGGTGAGCGTATGTATAGCACTGATCTCGTCGTCGACGATCATGGCAGAAAACTTTTTCATCTGAGCAAGCGACTGTTAAATCAGGTACAAACCTAAAGCCGGTCTGGTAAA
>JAEUUS010000139.1 GCA_016787545.1 Saprospiraceae bacterium | reverse complement strand
ACCACCAAAAAGGCCAGAGAAAGCCAGGCATTCCACTTGCTGTTATCACGCAAAACCTGCTGCTCGCCCTTAATGACGTTAGTCAGTTCGTAAACCTTCCCGATTTGTACCAGAACAACGGTAATCAGGATGACGCAGAGTAATACAATTAGCGAAGTCATTGCTGTATTTTATGATGTAGTGCGGAACAAAGCCGCTTTACGAATTTCAATGTCCAAAACCAGGAATGTTACCTGGTAAAATCAATGATGTGCGTGCCCTCCGTCTTCACCTTCAATCAGCGCACCTGTATCGTGATGCAGGCTTTCTTCCAAATATGGATCTTTAAGTGGAACCAGTGATGATTTGGAAAGTTGGTTGAAGAAAAAGAATAAGAAGAGCGACAAAAATCCGATCAGGATACCTATTTCCTCCAATCCCGGGATTGTATATCCAAGTTTGAAGGCTTTGGATTCATCCACTGCATGATGGTCGCCTCCCTTGGCATGGGGATCTCCGTGCCCGGAATCTGTAGCTGCTTCCGCTGCAACAGGATGGCTGTCAGTCGGCTCAGTTGCGGCCGTTGTATCTGATGCAGGCGCATGATCAGCTTCATGGGCAGGAGCAGTATGTGCTTCGGTTCCATGTGCTTCAGTAGCAGGTGTTTCTGCAGCAGGTGTTTCTGCAGGTGCAGGATCTTCATGTTTGGCGGCTGCAGATGGTGCAACACTGCTGTGGCTGTCTCCATGCTTTCCTTCAGCTAATTCCAATGCTTCATGTGCAGAAATCCGGGCGCCTGGTTTGATCATGTAGAAATAATCCCACCAGTGACCAAAAAATACAATCAGGGCTACGAAGAACATGGTACCAAATTTACGTTTGGTATCATTACGCATCAGAATTAGGAATGGCGTAACGAAATTGAGCAACAGATTGCCCCAGAACAAAACTGGATAATGCGTCATGCGCTCGTTGAAATAAATGGTCTCTTCACCATTATTTGCATACCAGATCAGCATGAACTGGTCAAACCAAAGGTAGGTCCAGAACACAGATATACCGAAAAGGAATTTACCAATATCGTGCAAGTGGTTCTGGGTAACATATTCCAAATAGCCCAACGATTTCAGGTAAATAATCAACATTACCGTCATGGAAAGAGCGCCTAACCACATGGAAATCATAGAATACCAGGCAAACATTGTGCTGTACCAGTGAGAGTCAATTGACATCACAGATTGCCACAGGAACACTGTACTCAGAAATCCTCCCAGTGGAAGGAAGGAGGCTGCCCATTTGCGTTGTACGCGGTAATATTTAAATTCGCTGGTTTCCATGGTATCTTGATCCACGGATGCCTGGCGAAGGTTTTTTGCCCAGAAATACCAAATGGCCAGGAAGCCAATTGTTCCTACCGTAAACCAGATCGGATTCAGAAATCCTTTTTTACCTGCCAAAATGCGGTCATAATGAGGTGCGCTTGGATCTGTGATGTTCAGGTCCGTGCTATTCCAATGGTACAGGTGATGAAAATGACCCCATACACCCAGAACAATCACGCCCATCAGGATCAATCCGACCCACATGAACTGGCTCATGGATTCCCAAACACGCTTAACCACAGTGTTCCAGCCTGCAAATGCCGTTATTTGGGCAGAGAGGAAGAACATAGACATAAAGGCAATTCCGGTAAAAAACACGGAGTTGTGCAACCAGTTGGTCCAAAAACGAGTGTGGTATGGATCGTCGTTGAAAAATGTAAGTCCAAGACATACAGCTCCCAGCACCATACCGGCGATGAGCAGCGTTTTAGTCTTATTTTGAAATACAAATTGCGTATTCAAGTTCATATCGCAAGGTCGGACAGGCCGAATTTTGTTCGAGTAAGTTGGTTTTCAATCGATTGGGGCGTTCAAATACTCATTATTTACCTGGTGCTGGAGCCGCCGGGGCTGCTACTGCACTACGGCCAGGACCGGAGGCCGCGCCTTTAGCCGGTCTTTCAATGTTACTCAGGGTATTCGCCTTTTCACTGTATTCCAGATTTTTTGCTTTAGCCTGAAGAGAGCGTATATAGTGCAAAACTTGCCAGCGCTCCTCAAAGGAAAGCTTATCCGTGTATCCTCCCATTACGTTTTTACCATATACCATGGCAAAATAGTACCGTCCGTTACCAGCAGCAATCATATCATCACCAATCAGGTTCTTAGGTGCAGCGGGGTATTTGGCGTCAGAAACGGTTACCAATATTCCCTGGCCATCTCCTTTAGCACCATGACAAACACCACAGTAAATGTCGTAAAGTGGTTTGGCGCGGTCCAGCCCTTCCTTGGTGATAGGAAAAGGATTGTTTACCATTTCCTTTTCACAACGCAAGCGGTCCTCTTCTGTATTTACATAATAAAAAGGCGCTTCGCCATTCACCGGAGCAGCAATAGCATTGTGCGCATTTTTACCGCGTACCACATCCAATGCAGCTGCATCTGTGTGATACACTGCCGTGTAACCACGAGGAACAGTGCCGTTCACTTTTCCACGAGGTTGTGAAAGCTGCGCTTTGCTGAAGGCCTGGCCATCATTTGCGCCATCCCAGTGATTCCAGTGATAAGCACTGTATTGGTTGGCTTCGTAGCTTACCGGATGGTACATATCAGGCATATATTCATGCCCTGTTTTGTTCTTTCCGGAGGGAGAACAGAGTGAAAACAACCAGGCAAACACAGCCACACCGAGAATCGCGCCAATTGCGTATTTCATAATTTTGTTGATTCGTTGATTTGTGGATTCAGCCCAGAGAGGATTGATTGGTTTCAACCCCGCTGGAAACAGGATCATCAGATCGTTTTAACATTCACTTCTTCGGCACGCGTATTTTGGAAAAAACCTTTCAGTTGATCTACTGAACTGTCTGAAGCGTGGGTAACATCGAAGGCAATGCAAAACTTGTCGTCCGTTATGCGGTTATCAAGGGTTTTGGCCTTAACGCCAGGCCACATGCCACAAATGGTGTAAAAGGTAATGGTCATGCCCCATGCTGCAAACAAAACGGTCATCTCAAACGTGATCGGAATGAAAGCAGGTACCGACCAGTATGGCTTACCGCCATACATTGTAGGCCAATCGCTCACAAAAATCCAGGTCATTGCCAGAAAACCGAACAGTGCTCCAGTTGCACCATAAATAAAACCAAGGTAGTGTAAGCGGCTTTCTTTCAGGCCAAGAATTGGATCAAGACCGTGAACCGGAAATGGGGTATACACGTCCATGATGTCCAAGTGCGCTGCATTGGCAGTTTTTACAGCACCCTTCAATACTTCTTCGTCGTTGTAAAGTCCGTAAAGAACTTTTGTATTTTCAGCAGCCATTTATTCTGAATGATAAATGATGAAGGTTGAGTGTTAAATGTATGAAGCCGATATCAATGATGATGGGCTTTTTCACCATGACCATGCTTGGCATCCGGGCCAATGTACTGATCACCTGCCATTTTCAAGATTGATTTTACTTCTGCTATTGCTACTACCGGTGCAACCCGACAGAAAATAAGGTAACAGAAGAAGAACAGACCTAAGGTTCCGGTGAAAATGGAGATCTCTACCCATGTTGGGCGGTAATAACTCCAGGAAGATGGCAGGAAGTCGCGAGCAAGGGTCGTAGCAATAATAACGAAACGCTCGAACCACATACCGATGTTGATAATGATGGACAAGAAAAATGTCCACCAGATATTACGACGTAACTTGCGGGACCAGAATACCTGTGGTGCAAGTACGTTACAGAACATCATACCGAAATATGACCACCAGTAAATACCAAATACACGATTGTAAAAGGCAAACTGTTCGTATATATAACCGGAATACCACGCAATGAACAACTCTGTCAGGTAAGCTACCCCTACAATCGTACCGGTAAGTACGATTACTTTGTTCATGGATTCTATGTGGTTAATGGTAATATACTGCTGAAGATTCAACACCTTTCTGGTGATAATCATCAACGTTTGTACCATCGCAAAACCGGAGAATACCGCACCCGCAACAAAGTATGGCGGGAAAATGGTGGTGTGCCATCCAGGTACCACGGAAGTAGCAAAGTCGAAGGATACGATGGTGTGAACGGAGAGAACAAGTGGTGTGGAAATGCCCGCCAAAACCAATGAAAGAGCTTCCCAACGCTGCCAGTGCTTTGCGCTACCGGTCCAACCAAAAGAAAAGAGCTCGTACATTTTCTTGCGGAACCCTTTGGCTCTATCCCGTACAGTTGCCAGGTCAGGCACCAAACCTGTATACCAGAACAACAGAGAAACGGAGAAATAAGTCGAGATGGCAAATACGTCCCAAAGCAACGGTGAGTTGAAGTTCGTCCACAATGGCCCCCTGGTGTTAGGGAAAGGCATGATGAAAAACGCAAGCCAAACGCGACCCATGTGGAAAATAGGGAACTGACCCGCGCAAATTACCGCGAATATCGTCATTGCTTCTGCAGCACGGTTTACACCTGTACGCCAGCGTTGGCGGAACAACAGAAGAATAGCTGATATAAGGGTACCTGCGTGACCGATACCGATCCACCAAACGAAGTTGGTTATATCCCAGGCCCAGTTGATGGAGCGATTGGCTCCCCATTCACCGATCCCTTTCCAAACCGTCCATACAATGGCGAAAACGTACAATCCGAGAAAAACCGTAGCCAGTGAAAAAGCAATGATCCACTCTCTGCTAGGAGATTTCTCTGTTGGGCTGCACAAATCCTCTGTAATGTTATGGTAGGATTTGTTCCCTTCAATCAATATGTGCCGAACGGCCGCTACTGGTTGAGACATAATTATTTTGTTTATGAGATTGAAGCAGAAAGATGCATGATTGACTCATTCAACCTACTTTTCAACCTTAATCAACTATCAAGAAAAGAGTTCTTCGTTTGCGTTGTGAACCTTGGCGGTGTACTGAACACCCGGGCGCACGTTGATTTCTTCAAGCACCTGATAGGATAAAGCGCCTGCAGATTTATGTGCTTTGCTTACTTCGCTATCAGGATTATTCAGATTGCCAAATATAATGGCACCTGTTGGACAGGCTGTTTGACAAGCGGTACGCACATCGTTATCCATGATGGCACGACCTTCACGCTTAGCTGTTAATTTACCTTCCTGAATACGCTGCACACAGAAAGAGCATTTTTCAATAACTCCGCGTGTACGAACCGTCACATCCGGGTTCAACACCATACGAACGAGATTATCGGCATAATATGGCATGTTTTCGCCTTCAACCTGGAATACACGTTCTTCATTGGATGGCCACAAATCTGCGGTGGTATAGTCCAACCAGTTGAAACGACGTACTTTATAAGGACAGTTGTTGGCGCAGTAACGAGTACCAATGCAACGATTGTAGGCCATTTGGTTCAGTCCTTCCATGGAGTGATTGGTAGCATTCACCGGACAAACGTTTTCGCATGGTGCGTTGTCGCAGTGTTGGCACATCATGGGCTGATAAACCACTTTCGGGTTTTCAAAGTCACCATAAAAATAGCGGTCGATACGCAACCAGGTCATTTCGTGGTGACGAGCAACCTCTTTTTTACCGACTACAGGTACGTTGTTCTCACTTACACAAGCAACCTGGCAGGCTCCGCATCCAATGCAAGAGTTCAGATCAACATACATGCCCCACTTCATACCGGTTCCAAAGTAATCTTTGTTATCGGGATAAAGGGTTTGTGAGTTCAGGTGCTCTGCCTCATGGTGGAACTCTTCGAGTTTATGCTCCAGCTGTTGCAGATCCTTTATATTGGTCTGGAAAATGATAGAACGATCTGTCAAAGACCCCTGGAAGCCTTTCCAGCCGAGGGTCTTTTCGTCGGCATTTATCACTTTTCCTTCTTCCTTACCCATTGCTTTTACCCCCATGGTATGGTGGTGCTGCACACAGGCAAAGTCTTTGTCCTTGCCGCCGGTAGGCTTAACCATTACGTCGGCAGCAAAATATTGGGTAAGCCCGTTTTCTTGTTTAAGAATTGGATTTACGTTAATACCATATCCAACACCACAACCACCAGCGGTTCGTCCGCCGCCAAGTGCGATCGCTACAGTACCTGCTGCCTGGCCGAAATTACGCACTACAGCACAGGTAAATTTCTGACCGTTTACTTCTACCTCTACTTCATCTCCATCTACCAGCCCTTTCCAGCCGTCGATATTGTTTACGCCATCCCATTCAAGCGGGATGCTGAGGTAGTTACCCCATACGGTACGGGTAACCGGATCAGGCATTTCCTGCAACCATGGATTGTGTGCATATTGACCACCTCCGATATTGACGGTTTCGTAGAAAGAAATTTCAAGCTCAGAAGATGCAGGCTTGGTAACGGCGTTGGTGTCTACGGAAACTGCAGCGTCAAAAACAGCGGTTATATCATGCGGTGCATTTTCATACACACCGTCGTGCAGGCTCATTTCCCAGAAGGCATCCTGCGTCAGATATTTGGATTGGCCAGCGCCAATGCTATTTTGCCAGTTTGCCTTTACATATTCATAATAAGGCTGTTCTGCGTTGGCGTTCAAATTGGCACTGTCTGCCCAAACAAGTAGAGAATGTTCGGCCTGACGGGTAGCAAAAAGTGGCGCAATCGTTGGTTGAATCAAGCTGTACCGACCGGCTTTTGCCTGTGCGTCGCCCCAAGATTCCAAATAGTGGTGCGCTGGAGCAGCATGGGTACAAAGCAAGGTAGTTTCGTCCAGATTGGTATTAAACGAAATCCGGGTAGCTACTTTTTTAGAGGCTTCCACAAACGCAGCTGCGTTCGGAAGTTCCCATGCAGGATTTGCGCCCCAAACGATCAAGGTAGAAACCTGGCCACCATTCATCTCTTCGATGAGTTTGGCTACATTGCGCTCGTCGCCCTGCCGGGTAAACGTTGCGCCATTAAAATCAATGGTATTGTTCAGGTTACCGAGCATTTCATTGATTTTATTGACAATGATTTGTTCGGCAACATTATTTGACCCTGACACAACAATAGATTTGCCACGGGCAGCCTGCAGATCCTTGGCCATTTTCTTAATGGCGCCTGCAGCTTTGTCGTTTAGCTTAGGACCACCGCCATTGCCGGAAATTTCCGCATACAAGGCAGAAATAGCTGCACCCATTTCGCTTGGGCGGATCTGAATGCGATTGTCAGCATTAGATCCGGTGAGTGACATGTAGCCTTCTACCTGATAATGGCGCGACATTTTAGCGTGTTTTTTTCCAGCAACTTTACGGCCTTTGGCATAATCGTGGGCCTGCTGTACCGGATTACCCCAAGTGCCGAGGAAATCGGCGCCAAAGGAGCAAATCACGCTTGCTTCGTCAAATTTGTAGTGTGGGAATGAACGGTATCCGAAACATTTTTGGTTTGCCTCAAGCAGTGCCGCAGCAGAAACCGCGTCGTATGAAACAACACTTGCTGCCGGGTATTTAGCCAAAAACTCACCCAGTGCTTTTTCTGCAGTGGGGCTAATGATGGTATTAGTAAGGATACGAATGTTACCGGAAGCAAGTTTAGCCTTTACTTCACGGTCAATTACACCCCAGTCCTGCTTTTCAACTTGACCGTCTTTGACGGTTCCAGGGTTTTGGATCCGACGGGTATCGTACAAGCTCAGTACAGATGCCTGAGCGCGTGCGGAGGTACCACCATTTGTTACGCCGCTAAGGGTATTGCCTTCTATTTTAATAGGGCGACCTTCACGGGTTTTAACCAACACTGCGCAGTAATCACCTCCTTCAACGAAGGAGGATGCGAAGTAATTGGCTACGCCTGGAACGATTTCATCAGGCTTGGTAACATAAGGAATGGCCTTTTTGACCGGGATTTCGCAGGAAGCTGCGATGGTAGCAGCACCGAGACCGAAACCCATGAGTTTCAGGAAGTCGCGGCGGCTGGCTGTCCATTTGCCGTCGGTTTGGTCTAAATTTTCCACCGAAAACTCGCTTTGCGAGGACTGTGCGAATGCTTCGTCGCGCATCAGATCTTCGGCGCCTACCCAAATACCGTTATCGTGGTGCATATTGTTGAAATGTGGTCAATGTTCGATAATGTGTAAACTATGGGGAATGTGAGCCTGTGAGAAACGTGGGGTATAAAACCTCACATTAACCACATTTTTCACATTTACCACATTTAATAGTGGCATTTCTGGCATTCCAGACCGCCAATGTCTTCAACGGTTACTTTTTCACGTGTGCCGGCTTTTAGCTCATCGTGGTAACGTTGATACTGTTTGTAATAATCGTTATCCGCAAATTTCACCTCTGTTTCGCGGTGACAGTTGATACACCAGCCCATACCGAGCGTAGCATACTGGTAGACAATGTCCATTTCTTCCACTTTACCATGACATTTTTGACATGCTACCTGGCCAATTGCCACGTGTTGAGCGTGGTTGAAATAAGCATGATCCGGCAGGTTGTGGATGCGTACCCATTCAATCGGACCTTGAATTTTGCCGTTTGAATCGTTTTTAAGCGCTTTAACAATGCCTTCCCACTGATTTTCTACTACACTTTTGCCGTTTTCATCAAGGGCTGTCAGGCTGTTTGCCGACATATACTCCTGACCGATCCATTTTTTGTACAGTTCTTCAATTTGTTTATCGGTCCAGTTTTCGTAGTTTTCCATGTATTTGCCGGTGATCGGATCAAATCCAATGGAAGCATAGATTTTGGTAATCTCTTCAGTGCCGCTGATGGTACCTTTTTTCACTGCGGAGTGACAGTTCATACAGGTATTGGCGCCCGGGATACCGGAGTGTTTGGAACGACGGGCGGTATCGTGGCAATACTGGCAATCAATTTTATTGATACCAGCGTGGATTTTGTGGCTGAAATTAATGGGCTGATCTGGTTTGTAGCCTTGTTCACGACCCATTTTGGTGGCGTTGTCTACAGCTTTGTAACCAAAAATCAAAATGGTAGCAAACACCAGGAAGGCGATGGCGCCTTTGGTAGTCAGGATTTGGTAGGTAGTACGGTGTAGTGGCGCCTGACCATCTTTCACGCGGGAAACATTAGCCAGATTATCGACGATGCGCATCAGGCCAAATGCCAACAGGAAAAGGATACCTGCCAAACCAATGTACATCCATGGCAGGCCTTCTTCTTCAGCTGCTGCTGAAGTGGCATTGGGATCTTTAGGAGGTGGAGTGCCCCCTGGCTCCTTGATGTAAAGTAAAATACTTTCGATCTGCTCATCTGTGAGGCTTGGGAAGTTATTCATCAAAGTGGGTTTCCACTTTGCCCAAACTTCGTTTGCACGAGGGTGACCGGTAGCAATAAGCGCCTGTGAATTACGGATCCACGCATAGAGATCTTTACGCGGGAAAGCAGACCAACGATCTTCGGTGCCGGATAGTGCCGGCCCCGTAAGGTCGTCCTTCATGTTTTTATTGTGACAGGCGGCACAGTTGGCAACAAAAAGATCCTTACCGGCTTCTTTAGTTGGCCCTGCGAGGAGGGAGGAGGATGCTGCAATGACGAGCACGAAAACCCAGCAAATGCGTTTCAACAACATATCAGAGGTAGTTGATTTTCTTCAATTCGGGTAAAACCCACTATATCAGGTTTCCTGGGGAGTATTTGGTTTGTCACAGAATTGTCGGTGCAAAGGTAAAAACCGCTTTTTCCTTACAAAACAAACTGTTAAAAAGCCTTCTTATTTAGATACGCTTTAAATGGCAGACTCATTTTTCAAGGCAGACCGTTAACGCACCGTTAAAAAAGTGGCGCAAAGGTAGAAATGACCTTTGCGTTTCCAAATGTGCTGTTAAAAATTTTGTCACAAAGTTGTCAGTCAC
>JAEUUS010000112.1 GCA_016787545.1 Saprospiraceae bacterium | reverse complement strand
GATCTAAAGAGCTTTTTATATCTGTTCAACACAACGCTGGAGTTCTCTGGCGGCCTGAACGGAAAAGGCTTTTCCTTTAACAACCCTAATGCTACCCGCACTTGCGGCTGCGGCGAAAGCTTTGCCGTGTAGGCGCGTTTCATTGCCCTAAATATAATTAAGGCCCTGCCGGTATTTAACCAGCAGGGCTTGATTGTTTTCAAGTGGTACACAACCCATGTGGCAGTGTTTTCATTTGACTTCAGGCATTAGAGCTTTAGGTGTTCATCCTGATATTTGGCGTTAAGAAAGGTTAATTGAATAATACAATTAAGCTGAAACAAAGGTGCGGCAACTACTGGCTTCTATACACGCGTAAGAATACTGGTTTGTTCATTTCAGGTATTTTTACCTGGTAGGCAGACTCTACTTTTCTCCGGACAAACCCTTACTATGTAAAAGGTAATTATGCAGGAATACCCCCAATTTAATCATAACAGCGCAATTTAAGTATAATTTTTGCTGTTCTCATAAAGCTTGAAGACGACTGATTCTCAGGCTTTGTTTAATTTTTTCATCAACCGATTCAACTATGTACACATCCCGTTTTCTTCTCGCAATGGTGGTTGCCATTGCCAGCATCGCATTTTTTTCCTGTGAAAAAAATACCAATGACCAAACCACCCTTCACATTCGCCTCACGGATGGGCCTGGCGATTTTCAGCAGGTAAATGTTGACATTCAGGAAATCCGAATCAAAAGCGCTCAGGATTCGGCACAATGGATTACCCTGCCAACCAATGCCGGTATTTACAACTTGCTGGATTTTCAAAATGGCATCGATACCCTAATTGCTGTCGGGCCGGTTCCATTGGATACCCTGAAAGAGGTTCGGTTTATCCTTGGGCCCAACAACTCTGTTATGGTAGATAGCGTATTATATGCGCTGGAAACACCCAGTGCACAACAATCCGGACTCAAAATCAAAATCAACAAACACCTGAACCTGGATGTAAACACCCTTGTGCTTGATTTTGATGCTGCAGCATCCGTGAAAATCCAGGGCAATGGCATATACCGCCTCCACCCCGTAATCAAACTTAAGTAGAAGGCCGATAATAAACGAAATGCCACATTCAATGAGCGTTGCCACTCCCCGTTTGCAGTGACAACGCTTGTGGGGTGTGGCATTTTCTATTACATCAATATCGATTATCCGTTTTTCCAACTTTTACAAAAAAGATATAACTTTGAGCTGTTGTATAAATTACTCCCACGCATCAACGCTCCTTTTATTGAAGGAGTACCCATGAACAAATCCCAGGATGCCTCCTTTTTTGTAATCCGCAACCGTCATCTCCCGGGCAACAATGCAGCATTGTGCTCGGGTTAAACTTTTTGGATTATGCGGCTAATTCAACACCTGAAGGCGTTTATTATCTTATTGGCTTGTTGTTCCAGGGTAGAAGCCCAGGATTGTTCCATTCCCAATCTCCCCAATCAGTTTACGGTAAAACTCGCCTGGCAATCTGCTCAGGATGGTCCCTCAACCGTCTGCTCACCAGTGGTGGCCAACCTCAACCCACAGCAAGACAGTTTACCTGAAATCATTGTGGTGGAAGGGGATTTTAATGTGCAAACCCGAATTCAAATATACAGGGGCGATGGCTCCAATGCCGCAAATCCGTTTATCCTGACCGTTCCCGCAGGCATGGACTTCTATCCAAGTCTTACCCCCACAATCGGAGATGTGGATGCCGATGGAATACCTGAACTATTGGTTTCCTGTGCCGACCGACGGATTCGTGTCTATAAAAATTATACAGAAAATCCGGCTAACCCCATGACACTCTGGATTACCACCGGAGTTGTATTGGATGATGCAGATCAACGTCCGTTATTGGCAGATTTCAATGGCGATGGCATTTCAGAGGTTTATACCGGAAATGATATTTTTACCTTTAACCTTAGTAATCCGGCCCTTCCTTCACTCAATAAAATGCTCAATGGAACCGATGCCAAAGGCCAATCTGCCTTTGGCCTTTACTCCGAAGGGTCCTGCAACCCTACTGCAGTGGATATACTCACTCCAGCTGATTGTAATGGCGACCCAGATTGCGGCGGACTGGAATTGGTAGCTGGTCCAGTGATTTATTCCATTGACCTGGATCCTGCAGATGGCGATCCCGTGCAAATAAAAATACAGCGCGATATGCGCACCATGGTACCCGCTTCAACAGGTTACCGCGATGGTTATACCGCTGTGGCTGATGTCGATCTGGATGGTATTCTGGATATCGTTGTTACTTCAATCCGTATGACAAACCAAGCAGGCGCTTATATCTGGAATAAAAACGGATTCATTCGCTGGTTCCCCTACCCTTCCAATGCATTTAGTAGCGGGAGCCTCGCCTGTATCGCCAATGTTTACGACGATACACAACATGGATATGCTGAGGATTATCCGGAAATTTTGCTT
>JAEUUS010000107.1 GCA_016787545.1 Saprospiraceae bacterium | reverse complement strand
AGGTTATTTGTCCGAAAAATCTCTATATGGAAATGGATCAGGATCTGGCCTGGTACTCAGGCATATTGATAGACCAAAACCTGAAAATCGTTAAAGTATATACATCGCCGGTAGAATTGTTCAACTGGCTGACTGAACCCCTGAACCGATGAAAAAAGTAGTTATTTTCTCCAATGAAAATGATGTTTCCACCGACCTGGTTATGGACTGGCTTACCCATTTAGGCTGCCAACCCATCAGAATGCATCATGAGCATTTATGGAGCCATGCACAAGTCCCTTTTTCACTCACACAGTATGCTGGCGCCCCGCAGCGTATTAGCTGGGGCAATCATTCCATAAATCCGGAAGAAATACACACGGTATATATAAGAAAAGGCAGTTCCAGGAATCAAAAACTATCGGATGGCGACGTATATGCCGATACAAGCAGCGAGGTTTCTGCACTACTTGATTATTTACATACGCGCTTAAAAAGAAAAATAAGAATTGGGCGGGCAGAAAATGAGCATGCTAAATTGCATCAAACAGAAATGGCCAAATCCGCAGGTCTGGATGTGCCGGAAACACTGGTTACCAATACCAGGGAGACTCTATTGTTATTCCTGGATCGTCATAAACAAGTGGCTACCAAAGCCATACAATACATCCGCCCTGCCCGGGAAGGCAAGAGTGTCCGCATTTTCTATACATCCTTAGTATCCAAAAAACACCTGAATGCATTGCCCGACACCTTTGCACCCAGTTTGTTTCAGGAATATATTCCAAAAGAATATGAGATCCGGACATTCTATCTGGATGGACGCTGCTGTTCCATGGCTATTTTTTCGCAATCTGATCAGCGCACTAAAATCGATTTCCGGGATTACAACAACTCCGCACCCAACAGAACCGTACCCTATAAACTCCCCCTTGCGGTAGAAAAGAAGATTCGTGTGCTGATGAAACTTCTTCAGTTAAATACCGGATCTATTGATTTGGTTAAATCAACTAATGGAAAGTACTATTTTTTGGAGGTGAATCAATCCGGGCAATTCGGTATGATTTCCGGCCCCTGCAACTATTTTTTGGAGGAAAAAATAGCCAAATACCTTGCACAATAAGTCCGACCATGAAAAAGCAAAAAGAAACCCTGTCTGTCATTTGTACTTTGGGTAAAAAGTTCAGCATAAAAAATGCTGACACCCAGGTATTCTATTTCGCCAAAAGTCAATTTCATCAAACCGGACACTATGTATTAAATCCATTCAAAAAACCCATTGGAAAGATCCTGCCATGATAGCACAGGACCTTCATTTTGTATTGTTTTCCAATTGCCTGATCAGCCGTGGCGCCGGGCGGGCATTGCTGTGTGATTTGCAAAACGAGCATTTTATTTTCCTTCCTCTGGCATTGGTTTCTGTGTTGAAAAAAGCACAAAAAACATCGGTTCATCGCTTGCTGCAACAATATCCTGATCATGCTTCCTACCTGCAGGATTTTTTGCATCACCTGGTGGAATCAAACTACGGTTTTTTCACCAGAGAGCCCCAGCTCTTCCCTAAAATGAACCTGGAATGGAAATCGCCAAACACCATTACCAATGCCATACTTGAACTAAACAACAACAATATAGAAAACGGCAAGCAGGCACTTGATGCTTTACACGATCTGGGCTGCATTGGTGTTCAATGCCGTTTTGATGCGCCTGTTAGCCTGCCTGCTTTGTACGATCTTTTTGAACGCATCTCAGATAGCCGGATACGTCATATCGAATTGATATTTCCCTGGCATGTGGATCTGGACGCTGCTGCACTGGATATTTTTTTGAAAAAGCACTTGCGCATCTCCTTCGTATTGTGTTTTGGTGCGGCAGCGCCGGAATACTCCTTTACAACGGCCAAGGTGATTTTTTCCCCAAAAAGACAAAACACTGCCCTGCATTGTGGCGCTGTCAGCGAATTATTTTTTTCGCCCAACCTCCCTACCTTCACCGAATCCCAGCACCACAACTCCTGCCTCAACCGAAAAATCTCCATAGACGTTGACGGCAATATCAAAAACTGCCCCTCCATGGCGCAGTCGTTTGGCAACATCAAAGACACCACGCTGCAGGAGGCCCTGGAGCATCCGGAGTTCAAAAAATACTGGAACATCACCAAGGATCAGATTGCAGTCTGCAAGGATTGCGAGTTCAGGTATATCTGTACAGATTGCCGGGCATACTTGGAGAATCCGCACGATATGTACGCCAAACCGCTCAAATGCGGCTACAACCCCTACACCTGCGAGTGGGAAGAATGGAGCACCAACCCGCTCAAACAGCAGGCCATTGATTTTTACGGCATGCGCGAAGTGCTGCCGGAATTCAAATTGAAACCAGACTATGTCCCACCGAGATCAACCGGAACCTCCTCAACTTAACGAACGTGAGCAAATCCAGTACCTGCTGGGCAATCCACCCTCCTGGATGATGCGCTACGGTATCTCTGTGATGCTGGGCCTTTTTAGCCTGTTGCTCGCACTGAGCTATCTGATTCATTACCCTGATACCGTATCCGGCAAAGTGGTGCTCACTACCCAAAATCCGCCCATTCGGCTGATGGCCAAAACCGGAGGCAGGGTGCAGGAAATTCTGGTGCAGGATAAGCAACGCGTAGAAAAAGGCCAGGTACTGGCCGTGCTGGAAAATACCGCCCACTGGCAGGATGTGCTGCGCCTCGAACAATGGCTGCTGGACAATGCATCCCACAATAATCTGCCGGAAAAACTGGAGCTGGGTGAGCTGCAGAATTCCTTTGCTACCCTTGCGCAACAATGGAAAGACAAACAGTACTTCGATGCCTTTAACGGGGTGGCGGAGAAGATCTGCTACCTGGAGCGCCAAATTCAGGGCCTGGAACAAATCCGCAGAAGCCAAATCAACCAGATTGTCCTATTTGAAAAAGATTATACCCTGGCAGAAAAAACATTCCTTCGGCAACAGCAACTGCACAAAGAAAAGCTTAGTCCGGATCAGGAGTTGGAAGTTGCTGAAATGGACTTTCTGGGGCATCAGCGACAATTAGAAAGCGCACGGGCCGCGCTCTTTCAGCAGGAATTGCAAATCCGGCAATTACAAGGGCAAATTCTGGACCTCAAACAAGGCAAATCCGATAACCACAACAGCAAAAACCTGGCAGTTTCATCGGGTTTAACCCAACTTAAAGGCGCCATTGACTCCTGGAAACAAACCTATCTGGTGGTGGCGCCCATTGAAGGCCGGGCGTCGTTCTCCCGCATCTGGAGCGTGCAGCAATCCCTGAATGCCGGGGAAGAAGTCATGGCCATTGTGCCGGAACACGGCAACGCATCAGCCGCATTACTGGGCAAGGTTCAATTAGGCATGGCAGATGCAGGCAAAGTGACCGGCGGTCAACGGGCCATCCTAAAATTAGATGGCTATCCGGAGCAGGAATACGGCGTTGTAGAAGCGCGGGTGGCCGGGATGTCGCTGCTCCCGCAGCAGGAGAACAAAGAACCCATGTATTTACTGGACCTTGAATTGCCTTCCGGGTTATTGCGTTCGGATAAAAAGGAAATCCCTTTCCGTCAGGAAATGAGCGGAGAGGTGCGACTCATCACGGACGACAAGCGCGTGCTAGACCGCATATTTGGTCAGTTGAGGAGCTTGTTGAATCAGGGATGAGTAATTTGGTGGTAATAGATGTAAATGGACTTACATTCTGTGCAACTATTCACTTCAAAATGGCATTTCCAATGGCACATTCCAGGCACCTTCGTGCATTGCAATACCTTGTTTTTAGTTGAATCAAAGCTTGTGATTGATAAGCATTGGATGGCTGACAACCGAGTGATTTCCAACCATCTATCACCTTGTTTTTTTCAACTTTGAGGTTTTCCAATAAGGCAAATGCTTGTTGTTGAGGACGATCCAGGCCCTTTTGCTTTCCGTAATGAAACAAAAATGGCGCTACGCCATTCACCAGTAAAATATCAATAAATGCTGTGTTAAGTGATTTTGACAGAGGTGCGGAAACGATATCAAACTGGTAATGATTCTGCCAATACTCGGAAGGAGTAACCTGGAAAATTTGTTTCATTTCATACAAACTTCCGGCTTCCAGCACCTTTGCCAGTGCATGTTCCGATTGTACCAAATAGGCTGCGAATTGTGCCAGCCTAACCGTAGGGAAACCTGATGGACGCAACCGAAAGAATTTCCACTGTTCAGATTTAAGAGGTGCAAGTCCATATTTATGGCCCAAATGCCGGTATTCCCGTTGCAACAATGCGGGCCATTCATCTTTGAAGTTAGGCTCAAGTAATCCAGCTTGTCCAAAAACAAGTGCTTCCACTTGATGAGCCTGGTGTCTGTGTCTGGCTAAAATCCGGAGCGGTAAACAGCGGGACAAGGCTTCAAAAGGTTCAGTATTAATTTTTAGCCCAAAACATCTGGCCAGGCTTTGGTAAAAGGCTTCTTCCCAATGGTTACCGCACTGTTGGAGGGTATGACTGATCCATTTGGTTTTTTCTTCCAGACGTTCAATGAGCAACCGATCCAGCCATTGTTGTTTAATAATTTCAGGGGCTGTAGAGAAAGCAGCTTCACAAGGAATCCACGATGAAGAGGATTCCAATTGCTCATAGGTGCCTAAGAGCGTTTCGGGAATACGCCCTTTTAGTGTCAAACAAGGTATTCGGCTGCCATCTGGCCGAAAAACAGGCAGGTCTTCCTGGAATACAACATGCAGAATAACTGAACCGTACGCTGGATCATGTTGGTGGTTATGAGCCATCCATTCTGAACTCATGATGTGCATTTCAACATTTCCGGCCCAGAGCGTGCCGTCAATGTTTATCCGTGCATTGAAAAAATCAGGCCCGGAATCGGTGTTGTATTCTCCCGGGTAAAGGATTTGAATGGGCTGTTGAAGGGTAGTCTGGAGTTCCCGCAAATCAAATCGACGGGTACGCCACAGGTAGTGGAGGAAGGATTCTCGCATGGTTTTCAAATGGGTTTAATGATGGTTTAATACAAATATACAAAATTTTTGAATAAAACAAGTGTTTTAGAAAAATGACCAATCTTAAGGATTCGCCATCATTTATCTACCTTTGTTCCACCATGAATCTCCCGGCAGCTATTTTTCCCAACGAAACATACCTGGATGGCCTTAGTCAGGCAGACCCATCTGTATTGGAATCCATATACAATGAATTCAGGCAACCGATTGTGAAAGCTGTTGAATTGGCAGGTGGAAATTATGCCGACGGAACTGCTTTTTTTCGGGTGGCATTGATTCAAATGGCCTGCCTGGTGAAAGAAAACAAATATCCAGCTGAGATCCCGGTTGAGCAATTCCTGCAACAATTAGCGATACGACAGTTACTTGACTGGCGTATGGAAAAAACATCGGAAGAGACTCCTGTTCAGGAATTAACCGAACAAGAGTTAGCCATTCAGGAGCAGCTGCCAACTCAGGACGGGTTGCGGTATTTCCGTGGGATGATAAAGGCAAAACGGACGTTTTACAGACTTGAAACCGAGGATCAAAGACAGGTGTTGGGCATTGCGCAAGGGATACAGCTGGGAGAAATGATGAATGAATATGATGTGCAAAATCCTGCATTGGTCAAATATAAAAAAAACCTGGGCATTGTCCAGGCGGAACCCCAAACATTGTTGGAAGGTCATATCGTGGAAGCGTTAACCAACCAGCATTTCCATTTGGTTTGGACGGCATGTGATGCGATTGAACAACGGCAACCTTCGGCACAAATACCAACAGGCGGGGAAAACAAAACCATTAAATATGCCTTCATTACTTTAATGGTACTGTCCTTAGGTTATGCAATAATTTCCTGGTTTTTT
>JAEUUS010000082.1 GCA_016787545.1 Saprospiraceae bacterium | reverse complement strand
TTGCTCATTCGTACATTTTGGCATAAATACTGCGTTAATTTGCAGCCTATACTATTCTATGTCGTCCTCCTCCAGTACACCCCAACAACCTGAACCGGCTCCACAGCCGTATTGGTTGATTATTGCCAAAAAGGTTTTACGCCGTGTAGAAAACCTTTTGTTTGTACTGGCTATTGTCTTAACGGCCCTCTATTTTATCCTGCAACTTCCTTTTGTTCAGAATTGGTTGGTACATAAAACCACCCGGTTTCTTTCTGAATCCCTGGAAACAAGGGTTGAACTTCAGCGGGTGGACATTGAGTTTTTCGATAACATCGTTCTGGACGGGTTATACGTGGAAGACTTAAATGGCGACACCCTGTTATATGCACAAAAATTTTCAGCCGGATTAAGTGGTAATTTCTTTTCCGTTTTGTGGAACCGATTGGAATTCAGTGAAATAAGCCTCTCCCATGCAAGGGTTTACCTGATTAAAAAGGCGGATCAGCGTCGCGGAAATTTGAATGCACTGCTGGCCAAACTGGACGAAATATTTGGTTCCGGCAAGCCCAAACAAAAAAAGAAGCCAGCGCCATTTTACCTCCGGATTCAAAACCTGAATTTACATGATGTTGTATTCTCGGAAGATCGGTATTCTTTTCGGGACGGCGAAATACGCCGAAAACTGATGAGTTTTCAGGTGGAAGATGGAAATGTAAAAATCAATCAGCTCGATCTTGCCAAAAACCTGATTGATGTGAGATCCATCATGTTTAATGGGTTTCAGTTCATTTTTGAAAAGGAAAGGATGGCGCCCCCTGAAGGATTTATTCCTTATATTAAACCGGTTGCTTTAAAAACGGACACCCTGAAACTTATGCCCACCCTACAAATTTTGGTAGGGCAGTTATCCATACAAAACAGTGGATTCCGTTTTGATAATTTCAGAAACTCAGCCAGTAAGCAGACCCCGGATGAGGTGATGGATTATGATCATTTACATATTCATCACCTGGATGCCCAGGCAGAAAAACTGGAAATTTATATAGGCGAAAAACCGGCAATTGACGAAAAAGGCTTGCCGACAACGGAAGATGTTTTCGATATTTTCGGGGCTATCAAACACCTGTCGGCTATTGAAAAATCCGGATTTGCTTTGTCGCATGGAGAAGCGCGGCGTTTGATGCTCACAGATTCAATGGCTGCCTTGTACGACGCGAAACTGCAAACTGCCGGAGGTTCTTCATTGGGCGACACCTTAATTTTTAGATATGAGGATACCAAAGCAGACGATCAGTGGCTGGATCAATTAGCGGATTTTAATAATGAGGTAACCATGGATATTCGGCTGGCGGAAGGGTCTAAAATTCGTTTGGGTGATGTTCGCCATTTTGAAGAAACGGTGTATAAAAACGAGTTTTTTACCTCCAACAAAGATTTGATTGCGGATGTAGCAGGATATGTAAGTGGCAAAGTGAACGGAAAACTTAAGGTGGATCAGTTTGATATCCGGGTTGGGCAGTCTACTCGTTTGCGCGGAGAATTTGATGGACGGGGCTTGGGAGACAATGATGAGCCTATGGTGTTAAATTTTGATTTTGAAGAGATGTTTACCGACATGCAAACCATTGCAAGGGTAGTGCCAGGGTTCAGACCTCCAAAGCAATTTTTTAAGCTAAACCAATTGTCTTTTAAGGGGAGTTATCAACTTTTTGACGGATTTGACCACGTGATGTATGGGAAATTTGCAACTAGTCTTGGCCCGGGTCAATTGGATATGCAATTAAATCTGAAAGACGGTCCGGAAAAAGCAGTGTACCGGGGGGATCTGAAGATGAGAGGGTTTGACATGGCGACTTGGACAGATGACAAAAATTTTGGGTTAAGCACTTTTCGGGTGAACGTGGCTGATCAATCTACTGGTTTGACGCTCCCTACTGTAAATGCAAGAGTAAGTGGTAAGATCGACACCTTTATGTACAAGGGATATCCTTACCGGGATGTACAATTGAATGGAAAATTCGAAAAATATGTGTTCGATGGAAAGGTGGAGAGTAATGACCCCAATGTTGATTTTGTGTTTGATGGAAATATTAACCTGAAAGACTCCATCCCGGTTTTTGATTTTTCGGCCAAGGTCAGACGCCTTGATCTTGGCGTGCTCCAATTGGTTGATAAAGACTGGGTCTTGTTTGGGGAGGTAAAGCAACTACAACTGAAAGGCAGAAATGTGGATGAGATTGTGGGTTCAGCTTCTTTGGAATCCTTTAAAATCCTGGAAGACCGGGAAACCTGGTACCACCTTGATTATTTAAAATTCAACTCCTATTTCCGCCCGGATGGAAGCAGGTATTTTGGCATTGATTCTGATGTGGCAACCGGCCAGATGACTGGTGATTTCAGTTTAGCCAGCGCTCCTAAAAATCTGCTTCGCCTACTCGGGAAACATCATCCAGAATTTGTACAAAAACTGGGACTGTCAGCCCGGGACACCCTTCCACTGAAGGATTATTACGATTTGAATTTTCAAATTCGAAATTCAAGAAACCTCGCGCAACTACTGGCACCTGACTTGGATACCCTGCGTAATGTACGGGCAAGCGGGCACGTGGATGCCCGCAGGGGTACCTCTTATTTAGTAGTCGAAACACCATTGATCAGGTACGGAGACACCGAATTAAATGATCCCAGCCTACGTTGGAATAGCGATGGCGATTCTGCCTGGCTATACCTGCGTTTGCCTGAAAATTTTTCGGGCAAAAAAAAGCTTCCGGCAGTTACACTGGGAGGCCCACTCATTGGAGACGTATTTCATCTTGTCCTTGAAGCCAAAGATGAGACGCCTAATAGCATAGTGGAAAGTATTTACCTGAATGGAGAGCTATCAGTTAGAGATTCCTTGTGGCAGCTGAGTTTTAATGCGTCAAAAATTAAATTATTTAGCCAGGAATGGCTGATTGAAGAGGATAACTATATCAGATTTGGCTCTAATGTGTTGGAAACTAAACAGTTGGAACTTTTTAACGGAATTCGTCGTATTTCCCTGGAAAGTATCAATGACAACCGTGGAGTCAAATTTGCCCTTACTAATTTCGACTTAAGCGAAGTGAACCGCTTTTTGGATCCTGAACAGATACAATTACGGGGCAAAGCTTATGATTTTGAAATCAGTGTTGGGGATATGTTCCTGATGAAAGATATCCGGGCGGATATGTTGTCAGAGATGTTGTATATTAATGAAAAGCCATACGGTGAGGTCCTCTGCAACCTGGAATTGGCAGATTTAACCAAGCCGGTTACCGGAAAAGTCTTTTTGCTGGAAAAGAAAAGCCAAAAACAATTGCTAAGGGTTGCGGGCGGTATTCAGATACAAGGAAAAACTGAAGAAGAACTGGAAATGGAACCAGATTCTGCTAAAAGCCTGCGAACGGGGG
Organism: Saprospiraceae bacterium; assembly: GCA_016787545.1. Taxonomy (GTDB): domain Bacteria; phylum Bacteroidota; class Bacteroidia; order Chitinophagales; family Saprospiraceae; genus M3007. The sequence continues at coordinate 3,860 of JAEUUS010000082.1, read as the reverse complement.
AGTTTTGGGCGGATATTAACGCCGATCAGTTTCCTTTTGAAGTAATTGAAACCATCGTGCCGGAAATATCCCAAACTGCCGGCCGCTTTGGCGCGCAACTGAAAGGTTATGGCACCCTGGAACATCCCTCGGTTGAAGGAAGCCTGGAAATTGCAGAAGGTCAATTTATGATTGACTATCTAAAAACCCTGTATCACATTAAAAACCAGACTATTGCATTTACCCGAAACAAAATTTCTGCCGACGGTGACACGATTTACGATGGCACCAAACAGCATATAGCCTTGATTCACGGGGGCCTGGAACATGAATATTTCAACAAATGGCGATTAAATTGCAGAATTGAATCTAAAGACCCCGGTTTTTTAGTGTTGAATACAACTTCCACCGACAGTGATCTATACTATGGACGGGCAGAAGGCAGTTTTGTCTTGGATGTAACAGGTTCTTTCAGTAGATCCAACATTAATATTGAAGCTACTACCGGTCCCGGAACCAGGTTGTATATCCCACTATATACAACTTCAGACGCTGCAGAAATCAATTTTATTAATTTTGAGCAAGATAGGCCCAAAACGGAGGTTCGAAAGAAAGACTTTGTGATCAGCGATCTCAAAGGCCTGAATTTTGAAATGGATCTTAGTATAACCGATCAGGCAGAGGTGCAATTGATCTTTGATGAACAAACCGGAGATATCATCAAGGGTAGGGGAGAGGGGAATATTAAACTTGCGATTAACCGTGAAGGTGAGTTTACGATGTATGGCGGTTATCAAATCGTACGTGGTGAGTACTTGTTTACGCTATTGAATTTCGTCAATAAACCATTTGTGGTGACCAATGGAGGTACCATAAACTGGTACGGAGACCCCTACGGCGCACAAATCAATCTCGATGCCACCTATGAGGTGAATACTTCCGTATATAATTTCGTAAAGGAAGAATTGGAGCTGTTGAGGTCTGTTCGGCCCCGACTTCTGGATGAAGCGGCAAAGGCAACTAAGGTCATCGTGAACATGCACCTGGCGGGCGATTTGATGAAACCCAGCATCACCTTTGGACTCAATTTTCCGAATATAACCAGTGAGCTAAAATCTGTAACCGACACCAAGCTCCGATTAGTGCGTCAGGATCAGGCGGAGATGGCGCGACAGGTTTTTGGATTAATCGTAATTGGCTCCTTCCTGCCGCCCTCAAGTGCTGGATTTATACAGAGTTCGGATTACGTTGCTACCGCGTTTAACACCCTGACCCAAATGATCAGTAACCAGTTTGCCAATTACCTGGCAGGGTTAGCCTCTGAATGGTTTGGAGGGGCAGTCTCAAGTTTGGATTTTGATATCATATATAGTGATTATCAAAATGATGTATTAGCAGACCCGAATAGATTGGGCGGACGTGAGGTGAATGTCCGTTTAAGTTCAGGCTTTATCAACGATCGGGTTACGGTACAACTGGGTTCACAGTTTGGTATTGGAGGTCCGGGTATCGCTGCATCGGATGGATTTTTAGGCGAGGATGTTACGGTACAAATTGCCCTGACAGAAAACCGGCAATGGCGGCTCAAGGTTTACCAACGCACCGAACCGGATGTTTCCGGTCAAAGAAGTCTGCGATTTGGCCTGGGTATTAATTTCCAGAAAGATTACGATACTTTCGAAGACATGTGGCGAAGCTTCGGCAAAGCCATATCAAAAAAAAGAAGAAATCCTGGATAATTGTTTCATAAACCTCAGCCTTCAGCCTATGTCCTTTCTTTCACAGGTAAATACGCCATGGAAAATGCAGCTCTACATGTTCTTAAAGCTGCCGGCTGCATGGTTTATGGGCATTAGGGTAAAGCAGTGTACCCTGGAGCAATGTGAAGTGGTTTTGCCTTTTAGCTGGCGCGCTCAAAATCCATTTAAATCTATTTATTTCGCTGCAGAATGTGCCGCCGCAGAAATGTCGACCGGGTTGTTAGCTATGGCACATTTACAAGGTTCGGGGTCGGTTTCAATGTTGGTTGTCAACATAGAAGCAGATTTTTTCAAAAAAGCAGATCAAAAGCTGACTTTTATTTGTTCAGATGGTTTAGCGATGAAAAATACCATCCGGAAGGCTTTGCAAACCGGAGAGGCACAAACGATTCGGGCGGTTTCTACTGGATTGCTACCGGATGCTCAAATAGCTGCCAAGGTGAACGTCACTTGGTCATTCAAAGTCAAAAAACAACCGTAAAAAACACAGTATGGCTTCCATATTTGGGCACATTGCAGCCTCAACGGCTATTGGCTATGCATTTTTTCCTAAAGAAGTGCGCCCAATCACCCTTATAGTTGCTGGATTCTGTGCTTTCGCTCCAGATTTGGATGTGTTGGCTTTTTCTTATGGTGTGCCTTATAGCAGTGAATGGGGGCACCGTGGATGGACGCATTCTGTGACGTTTGCTTTAATTCTGGGCGTTTTATCTAGTTGGGCATTGCAACGAAGTATTTCCTGGAATAAACTTACCTGGTGGTTGGTCATCAGCACGCTTACCCATCCATTGCTGGATATGATGACCAATGGTGGGAGAGGGTGCGCCTTGTGGTGGCCATTCTGGAAGGAAAGGATTTTCTTGCCCTTTCGCCCCATTCAGGTATCGCCTATTTCCATAGATGATTTTTTTACACCTTGGGGGTTATCCGTTTTAGCCAGTGAGGTCATCTGGATTGGTATGCCGGGTTTATTGATTATTGGACTTGCCAGATGGTGGCAAGGTTCAGCACCTGTTCGATGAATGACCATCGTTTGGGGCTCTTTCTCTGAACCGTTTTCTACTTACCTTTGTTCCTCGTTTTTAACACTCATTATAATGTACAAATTCCTGACAGGCAGCGTGTTAGCTGCTTTTGCCATTTTGACTTTCAGTCGCTGTGTAAGTGCGGATTCAGAATTTAGTCGTATTGCTCCCGGAATGTGGCGTGGAGTGCTTGAATTGGAACATTTTAGAATTCCGGTGAGCAAGAAAGATACGGTTATGATATTATACGATCAGTTCAAGCCTGGAGAATTGCCGTTTAATTTTGAAGTGAAGTATATTGATCAGGAGCGATTTTACCTTGAAATAATCAATGGATCGCAAAGGATCCGACTCGACAGCGTTCAATATGGCAGAGACCGCACTAAAGCAAGGGATACCATGAATGTTTGGTTTCCTGAATATGCCAGCTATTTACACGCAGAAATCAGGGGTGGAGTGATGAGCGGAGAATGGGTGGTAACCACAAAAAATAATTATCGGATTCCGTTTTACGCACATGCAGGAAGAGGATACAGGTTCACAGGCCTTTCAGAAAAACCACTAAAAGACCTGAGTGGGCAATGGGCTGCCCTTTTCAGTATCGAAAAAGCCCCCGGAGAGCAGGATAAAGCCATTGCTGAGTTCAGACAACAAGGCAATCATCTGGAGGGTACATTTAGAACTGAAACGGGAGATTATGGATTTTTAGAAGGAACGGTTCAAGGCAGAAAATTTTGGCTTTCCTGTTTTGACGGTGCGCATGCTTTCCTCTTTTCGGGCAATATTCAAGGGGATAGTTTACAGGGTGAATTCCGTTCCGGGCATTTGTACCGAACGTTGTGGACCGCCTGGATGGATCCACAGTTTAGTCTGGGCGCGGCAGACACGTTAACACATGTCAAACCTGGTCAATCCATTCAGTTTGCAGTGAAGACCCCGGAAGGAAAGGAAATTTTGTTCCCAGGCGCAGCCTTGAATAACAAAATCAAGGTGTTTGCTATCATGGGCACCTGGTGCCCAAATTGCAGGGATGAACAAGCGTTTTTGCGCGATTTTTTGAAGGAAAATCCAAGCCTTGCGCAAGAAATGGAGGTCA
>JAEUUS010000043.1 GCA_016787545.1 Saprospiraceae bacterium | reverse complement strand
ACAGGCAGGCATAAAAAGCAAAAAAGTAAAAAACGAGTAGCCATAACAAGAAGGTTTTAGATGAATGAAAAAATAGTAACACGTAATAATTTCCTCAAATATCTAAAAAATCTTGTTACTTTTGAGTACCAATCTCCATTTATCTTCCTCTTATGAAAGTAGAAAAACCTTCAGGCTGGACCGACGCCCTTCTGATCCGCGAGATTCGCGCAGGAGGACTAAGTCGTAACCGAGCCTGGGAGTTTATCTATAAGGCCTGGCGCGGTTATTACCTTTCTACGGTATTAAAATCGGGCGGCACTGACGAAGAAGTGGACGAGATCATTAGTCAGGTGATCATGGACGTAGAAAAGCAGGTGCTAAAAGATGATTTTGAATTGCAGGGAGCAACACTGCGCACTTATTTTACAGAAAGTGTTGTGCGGGCATGGGCGCGGGCACGCAAACGTGCACAACAGCAACAAACAGAAGTTTGGGATCCACAAACACATGCTTCCGGGCAGCAGGATAGCGCAGAAGAGACGTTTATCCGACAAGAACGCATCAATCGTATGGATGCACTCCTGTTAAAACTGGGAGAAAAATGCCGCACCATTCTCTTGCAACACGCACAAGGTTATTCCTTGCAGGAAATTGCGATCGAACTTGGGATGCAAGAACAAAGTGTCAAAAACGACAAATTGAAATGTCACCGAAAACTCCTTGACATTATGGACGAACTGTAACATGACCAACGACGCAACATTTGAAAAAATAGAAGCATGGCTTGCCCGGAAACTCACGGCTGCCGAAGCACAGGCGTTTGAGACAGAAATGGCCTCAGATCCAGCTTTAGCGGCAGAAGTGAAGCGCCACCAGCAGGCACAGGAAGCGATCGGCCGGCTGACGGAACAGGCTTTACAAAAAGACCTCGCACTTTGGCGTACGTCAATGGATCAGCTTCCTGAACCACCGGTTGATGGTCATCCTGAAAAGAGGCCATCAACCCATTTGCGTTGGCTATTGGGTGGTATGGTTTTACTCTTCCTTCTTGGCTTTGTCTGGTGGTATCGGACTTCCCAAAATAATCAGCCTGTAAACGCACCACTGCCCGAAAACAGCACTCCTCAATCCGGCAACAACAGTCCTATCGCTAATACGCCGCCGGATAAGCCCAATACTCAGGAAATCAAACCATTACAAGATCAAGAAAACTACAATAAAGCATTAATTGCCAGCGCTAAAACCAATTTGCGAGATTTCCGTGGCGCCATCCTGCAACAATATGGCCAAACAATGGGCGATGAAGAGGAAGAAAATCCATTGTTTACAGCAGGTGTTGAAGCGTTTAAGAAAAAGGATTTAAAGACAGCCAAAAACAATCTGCTACAGATCAAAAAGGCAGATCCCTTCTTCCCATCTGCTCAGGAAATACTGGCCTATATCTATCTGCAGGAGCAAAATTATTCCAGGGCAATTCAGTGCTATGAGTCTTATGCCAGCCAAAGTGCCGAGCCTGTCACCGACTGGAGATTACTGCAGTTTTATTTACTGGATTACCCAAATCACAAAACAGCTTTTTCCATAAAATTAAAGGAAGTACTTGATGGAAAAAATCAACATCAGTACCAAAAAGAAGCTATAAAACTTCAGAAGTCCATAAAGGAACTGGATATCAGGTAAGATAGTCCGGATAATGGTACTTAAGCAAACTATGTTGCGTTTAACAAGCACGCATTGTGCCCTGTATTCCGCATCGACTGTTTATCCATCATACGTAAACCAATCCATCCAAAAATATGAACCGCATTCTACACCTATTTATCGTTTTATGTTTTGCTGCCATCGCAAAAACTTCCGTACTTCTTGCTCAACCCTGTAATCTATGTGGCTCCACGAATGCCGAGTGGATTTCAGGCTTCACGCTCAACGGTAGTGGCCTCCTTTTAGGTCCTCCCGGCCCTGGAATTGGCGGCTGTGCAGATCCTACGCTATTTGATGGCTATTTCGTTATACTCAAAAAAGGCGCAACCCACACGCTCACCCTGACACCCGGATTTTCAAATGCTCCCCAATCTGAATTTTGGAAATGCTGGATCGACCTCAACCACGACGGGGATTTCGATGATGTAGGAGATCTGGTTTTTGCCAGTAATTCCGGGTCGAGCGGTACGGTAAACGGAACATTCTTTATCCCGTTAACCGTTGAAGAGGGGCCTGCCCTAATGAGGGTAGCGATGAGAAGAGGTTCTCTGCCACCTGATTGCGGTAACTATTCCAATGGACAAACACTTACTTACCACTCGGTGTATATAGATGAATGTGATCTTTCCTTTACCAGCGCCTGTGCACGGGAATACATTAAACAGGTAAATGTAAATACCATCAATAATGCTTCAGGATGCAGTTCTACTGGATATCAGGATTTTACCAATATTACTACTACCCTTGATGCCGGCAATGCCTATCAAGTGCAGCTTACACCTGGCTTTTTTAATGCCGGACAGCACCCGGAACGCTGGCTGATATGGATTGATTACAATAAAGACTACGACTTTGAAGATCCGGGAGAACAGGTGTTTGATAGTGGTGCTGCGGGTTCTACCTCCACCATCTTCGGAAATATCAATATTCCGGCGGGCACTCCAACCGTTACCACCCGTATGCGCATTAAAATGATCCCAACGGATACAGGCGGAGGTTCACTGGATCCCTGCGATCCAATTCCGGGATTGTGGTTTGGGCCAGATGCATTTGGAGAAGCAGAAGATTATACAGTAAAGATTAAAGGACTTTCCCTGGAAGTACAAAACGATTCACCTGAAAACCTGGTAAAAAATGTGCTGTTTGGGGGCAATTGCTTTGATGTAGCCAATGTGAGCTTCTCCGGTCAGGGCGACCAGATTGGTTTTTTTAGCAATGGATTGACGAATATCGGATTTAACAACGGTGTAATTCTTGCCTCAGGAAGTATTTCGGTTGCATCTGGACCAAATAATTCCGACGGGGCAAGCGGGGGCTTTGGTATCG
>JAEUUS010000040.1 GCA_016787545.1 Saprospiraceae bacterium | reverse complement strand
GAAAAGCCCAGGAGAAGGGTGTCGGTTCGCACGTCGTTGCTAATGATCATCAAACCCATGCAAGAGGCCAGCATAAACGCCGCATGGCGCGCCTTCTCTGCTCCGTAAAACAACAAGGTGAACCGGTAGGTAGCCCAAACGCCCGCCAGTGCAGCCAGCACGGATGGCAGTTTGTAGGCCCAGTTGCTCAATCCAACCACCTTGAACATAACCGCCGAAAACCAAAACACCAGTGGCGGCTTATCGAGATAATCAGCGCCCCGGTGAAACACTTGCAGCCAGCTCCCATTTTGCGACATTTCCATGGCAATGGAGGCGTACTGTGCTGCGTCCACATCCATTACATCCAAAAACAGTCCACGTATGTACACAATTGCCAGGCCCGCACCGAGCCAAAACCAGGGGTTTTTAAGTTGTTTGTTGGTCATTTTTTGTAAACTATCCTGAATTTGACTTCCTCAGTACTGAATCATCAGGCTTCCATAATAGCCGCGTGTGCCAAGCAGGAGCCGAAACCTATGGCGCCCATAATAATTCCACTGATCATAAGGGCGCCGCCGAGTTGCTTGTGGTCTTGGGTAAATACCAGAATAAATCCGATCAACATGTTCAGACCTACCTGGGCCAGGATGAGGAAAGCATCTGCAGCCAGTACACCCAAACCTGCTTCCGGACCGGAACCCATGCTCAGGCTGGTGAGCAACATATAGGCAACCATAATACCGAAATTAATCAAAACGGCTTTCCCCAACGGCATTTTTGGCTGTTGTGGCGGGGTTTGAGGGGTGTCAATTTGATCGAAAGGCTCCATGATGAATGTGGTTAACGTGGTTAATGTGGGGAATGGGGGGAATGTGGTTAATGTGGGGAATGGGGGGAATGGGGGGAATGTGGTTTGGTACGTGAATAATTAAGCCGAACGCTTCTGCGAGTTCTGCGGGACTTCTGCGAGAACCATCCCTTCTTCTGTGGAACCCCGCCCCCTTTTTCAACCCCAATTCAGGTGTTTTTTCTCAATTCATCCAGCACAGCGCGCTTCATAGGATCTCTGTAAAACAGGTTCATTGTTTCGAAAGGTATGATTTTTTTGTCTTCCGCACTCACAATGTGCACACAGGATTTTTTAATGGCCCGTACATCGAAATCGTACGCATCGATAAAACGCATGATGATGATCCGAAACAAATTCTCGTATCCGAGCGTGGGCGCGCTCACCTGAGGCAGGCAGCACATGAGACTTTGGTTGAGTTCGTTGGTGGCACATTCCACGGAGTTGCCAGTGCTGAACAATTGCACCATGTGCTGGTGCAAACGCTCATCCTGTTCATATACAATGGTGTTGCGGGAGTTGTCTAATATATCCTGCGGATTAATGAAACGGGTGAGTGGGAACACCTCGCCGTCTATTTTCAAGGCATAAGCCATAGCCAGTGCATCGGGGTTGCAGGGAACCGGAATGATGTCTTCAGGCTGAAAAACAGGCGCCTGGCGCAAGATCTCTTTGCGTACCTGGGTAAGCGTAATCCGATCGGTGGCCGGATTGAAACCATCCACCCGACCGGCTACCTGAGTGGGCTGGAAGGTTACGCCCCGCACACAACGCTGTTGCAGGGCAAAATCAATGATGGGGCCTATTTCC
>JAEUUS010000015.1 GCA_016787545.1 Saprospiraceae bacterium | reverse complement strand
TTTACCTTTAACCTGAACAAAAAGCGCCACCGCCATGCAAACAGACAACTGGACTTATCCTGAATTTCATGCTTTTGTCATGCTCTATGCCGCCAATACAGACGGCCACATTACTACTGAGGAAGAAGCCCTCATAGCACCTACCATTACTTCAGATGCCTATGCCAAGATTAAGTCGGTATTTATGGCTTGTGATGATGCTGAAGCATTGGATATTATTTTCTCATACAAGGATCAGTATTGTTGTACAGAGGAAGACAAGTCCCGGATTTTAGCCGACATGATGGAGATTTACCAGTCTCACGATAAACTTGGGCAGGTTGAGCGCGAGGTGCACCATTTATTTCAGAAGTGCCTTTGAGAAGGGAGCATTAGGGTCATTTAGGAGTCATTTTGGGTCGTTTTGAGGCAAGTAATCAACGTGGGTTGTCATTCCGAGTACTCGGAACCTACTCAAGCCAGGCTATTTGGGTGGATCGACCCAATGCATTTCGAAAACCGGGCTTGTGTAGGTCCTTCGCTGCGCTCTGGATGACAACCCACGTTGATTAAATTCACCCCAAATGACCTAAATGACCCCCCAATGACCTAAAGACCCCTAAATGACCTAAATGACTCCTAAATGACCCCTAGTCTTACTCGCAATCTTCCTTCAACTGTCGCAGTTCTTCGCGACTGTTCACCGTTACCAGGGAACCATCATCGTCCATTTTAACCGTAATAGGGAAGGTGATTTGCGGTCTGCCAGGAACGCCCGGGTTGTTTTGTTTCCAGGTACGAATCAATTGATGCAGTGCCTGGCGGTCAGCAGCTTCTGCAGTGGTGCCGTCAGGGAATTGTAGGGTGATTGGGAACACAATTTCGAAGCAGGTAAGTCCATGTTGACCGTGGCCCTGTGGGCCGTGATTGCCAAAGGTGCCTCCACCACATTCTTCGCGGAGAGCGCGAAGTTCGTCTTCATTATTGACGGTAATAATTTCTCCTTCCTGAGATACAACAGAGATTGGGAAAACAAATCCGATGTGCGGACGTGGACCGCCGTGGTGGCCATGGTGACCGCCGCCACCGTTTGCCTGGAAGTAATTACGCAAGGTTTGTTTCATTTCTTCATAGGAATTCACCTCTACGGTAGAACTGTCAGGAAGTACTATTGAAACTGGGAAGACCAGTTCATAACAACCATATCGGCCCATACCACCGCGCTCCTGAGCGCTGTATAGTGCCTGGTCTACAAGTTCTTCCGTGGTCACATCTGTTGATTTGTTGCAGGCAACCAACACGGCAATCATTACCAAAACAGGCAAGGAGAAAAATTTAAGTGCTTTTAACATGGTAAGCAAAAAAGTTTGATGGTGAGAAGTTTTTTGAATAGTTACATTTGAGCATTTGGGGTAAACTGGGAAAATGCATTTGACGGATTAGGTCAATACTTCTGGCAGGGGTTGCATTTGTCAGAGAAAAAATTTTTTCCGCAAAATTTATTCATCCAAATGCAACCCCTGCAGCCCCTTCATGACCTAACGTGCAAGTAAATGTCCCCAAATGTCCCCAAATGTCCCCAAATGTCCCCAAATGACCCCCAAATGACCCCCAAATGTCCCCAAATGACCCTCCAAATGACTCTAAAATGACCCCCAAATGACTCTAAATGTCCCCAAATGACCTCCAAATGACACCCAACACATGACTCAACCCAACATCCAAGCATGCCTGAAAGGAGATCGGCTTGCCCAGAAGCAGTTTTTTGAACTGTTTAAGGGTAAGATGTTCGCCCTTTGCCTTCGCTATGCGAACAGCAGGGAGGATGCTGAGGATATACTACAGGATGGATTCGTTAAAGTGTTTAGGGATTTAGGTCAATATGCAGGTGCTGGTAACTTTGAAGGCTGGGTGCGCAAAATTTTTGTCAATACAGCGCTACAACATCTGCATCGCCAGAAGCGGAGTCCCTTGATTACAGACCTGGATGGCCAGGATTTTCCAGATGAAACGGATCCGTATATGGCAGAAGAGCCGCCGGCGAAAAACATGATACGCATATTGCAACAACTCCCTGTTGGGTTCCGAACTATATTCAATTTACATGTGCTGGAGGGTTATTCTCATCCGGAAATTGCCGAAATAATGGGCATTTCAGTGGGCACCTCCAAATCACAACTCCTTCGGGCAAAAGCCCATTTTAGAAAATTGCTGGAAGGAAGTTTAACCGCATGAAGATCATGGAAGAAAATCTACACGAAGATAAAATGGACGATTATGTTCGCAAATCGTTCGAGGAGTACGAAGCGTCTCCTCCATCCGATATGTGGAACCGGGTATCTGCCAATCTGGAGGATGTTCCGGAAAGGACGCCTCTATGGCTTACCTTCCGAAAAATGGGCTGGCAGTTGTTGGCTGCCGGGGTAATTTTAGTGTTGAGCTCAACCCTTGTTTGTGAACACCTATATTATGAAGCCCAACTACTGGAGTTAACACATGCTTCCCAAACGGATGGCGTTCTGAATAGCCATACTTCAGCCTCCATGGAAGGGTCTTCTTCTACTCCTGACCGTCAAACACCTGAAACTACACAAATACCAATCGCCCTCCATTCTGCCTTGCCAGTCCAACATGCTACATCTGGCGCCACCAATAAACAACCCCAATTTTATCCGTCACAACCTGTTGATCAAATGATACAACAATCTTTACAACAGGGCGCTGCAACAGAAAATCCCACCTCTGGCGAAGCAATGGTGGTTGATGCTGTTCAGCAGGAAACAGCTAAGCAACTAAACCGGATAAGCTGTGAGAATATACAAATTCCGCTGAATTCACTTCAGCAAATAGCCCCTTCATTACCTGCTTTGGTTGCCTCCCCTTTGGCTTCTCAACCCATAATCCATCCCAAAAAGGGTCAAACCGGTTGGTATGCAGGCGTAGAAACAAGTATTATGTGCCGGTTGGAAAAAGCACAAACCGTTGCACCACGTCCCGGCCGCCCTGTTTTTACCAGTGAAGCAACAGGCTCTCCAATAACCAGTATTTATTGGCTTAAGGTTGGTAAGCAATGGCAAAATCACTGGAGCCTGAAGTCCGGACTGGGATACCAGCAAACAAACCGTACCGCCATTCATCGCCCTACTTTTCGCTTCGGCGATGGCACTCATATGGGGACAGGCCCCCGACGAAACTTTAACTATGATCTGAATACGTCAAATGGAACGGCTGAGGTGAGTTTGCGTATGGAGCAAACCCAACCCGGGAACCCGTCAGACGATGAGCCGGTAAATCTGCGCATTGAAACCGAGGAATCTACCCAATGGATTCGGGTTCCGTTGCTGTTTGGCTATCGTTGGGGAGAACGCAGGTTGAAAGGCTTTGTACAAACAGGAGTTCTGGCTAATGTCGTCGTTCGAAATCAACTCAATATTGCCGCCAGGGTGTCTGAAAATGCCCGATTTAAACCGGTAGACGGACAAGATGGGTACACCATTAATTTGACGCAAAAAAGATTTGTTCCCGGATATTGGTTAGGTGCTGGTCTTGGTTATCAGGTGGGTCAACACCTGCAAATTCAGGCTGAAGCATGCCTTTCCGGCGATTTTCCAAGAAATGATTTGTACCGCCGCCGACTGCCTGAACGATACCAGACGGGAGTAAATTTGGGGTTGTGTTATTATTTCTGAATCTAAGACTGAAATTTTACCAGTAAAACGCTGCATCTTTGCCCACTACAAACAAGTTTAAATTGCAACGCAGCGTATGCTTCATGAATACAAACTCCCATCACTTGGAGATGGTGTGAGCGGTAAAGTGACTGACATTTTGGTGAAACCAGGTGATAAGGTCTCGCTCGAACAAATTGTCATTGTTGTCGGAACAGACAAAGTGGATGCCGAAATGCCGGTTGATGCAGAGGGCATTGTAGAGGAAATTTTGGTCAAAAAAGGCGACGAGGTGACCGAGGGCGCTCTTGTGCTCAGACTCAAAAAAGAAGGTGGCGCCAGTGCCCCGGCTCCGGCAACTCCGGCGCCATCCCCACAGGCACAGGAAACTGCCGCTCCGGCGCCTGCCCCAGCTGCTCCAGCCCCTGCGCCGTCAACCCCGGCTCCTGCTGCCGGTAATTCTTCCTTAAGAACATCTCCTTTGGCACGTAAACGTGCCAAAGAATTGGGCGTAAACCTGGCTGATGTACAACCCTCCGATGGATCTGGTCGCATCTCTTATAAGGATGTTGTAGCCTATGTAAAGCACAAGCTAGACACCGGTGGAGGTTCAGCCATTGGTGGTAGCACCATTGCCCGCAAACCATTGCCGGATTTTAGTAAATTTGGTGAAGTAGAACGCAAACCACAAAACAATGTAGGCATCAAAACGGCGGAAGCAATGTCTTACGCCAAACAGACCATTCCACACGCCTGGATTTCTGAAAAAGCAGATATCACCAGGCTGGAAGAATTGCGTCAGCAATACAAAGAGCAGGTAAAAGCGGCAGGCGGAGGATTGACCATGACCGCCATCTTAACCAAAGCTGTTGCCACACTTTTAAAGCGCATGCCACAATTCAACGCCAGTTTAGACGTTGAAACGAACGAGGTAATTTTCAAGAAGTACATTAATGTGGGTATTGCTGTTGACACACCCACAGGTTTGTACGTGCCGAATATCAAACATGTAGACCAAAAGAGTCTAACACAGATTTCTATTGATCTGACTGATGTAACTACTCGTACAAAGGCAGGGAAAGTCACGATGAACGATATCACCGGTGGGACCTTTACCATTTCCAATATTGGGGGTATTGGCGGTACCAATATGATATCTGTTGTGAACTGGCCTGAAGTTGCCATCCTCAGCATTGTAGCTGCACAAATAGAACCGGTTTGGAACGAAACCAACAAAACTTTTGAGCCACGCCTGATGATGCCCATGACCATTGGTTGGGATCACCGGGTTATTAATGGTGGAGATGCTGCACGGTTTATGGTTGAACTGAAACGGATTTTGGAAGAACCCTTTGCTGCCTGGTTGTAAACGGAGTTCAAAGTTTTTATTAATTTTACCGGTCAATTGAATGAACCCTGAAGGGTTGGGTTCATTTATTCAGGAATTTGTATGTTGAAGCAGCGTTTTGCTGTATTCAGCGAATCTCATATTTTTTGTAATAGATAGGTGTACGACCTACTATTACACGACTAACAATTAAAACTATGAAGAAAATTTACATTTTTTTCCTCCCATTGTTGATAATCCTTTTTGTGGCTGAGCATGTCCATGCGCAATGTAATCCAGCCGGTTGTGTTATTCCGGTTCCCTCAGTGGATGCCACACAAGCATGTATCCTGCCGAGCCCGGATAATCTGGATTGTTATTTTGGAACCACCACCTTTGATCCTCCAGTATCACTTCCTCCATCCTGGTGTACATCGGTAGAAAACAACCACTTTTTTGCCTTTACGGCTGATGCAGCAACAGCTGTTTTTGAAATATGCACGTATGGTTGTGCCCAAGGTGGCGCTATCCAGGCAGCGGTATTGTCCACGGCAGATTGCATTAACTTCCAGTTTGCATCACCTTGTTTGGGCAACATTGCAACGAACACCTGTCAAACATTAACAGCCAATAACCTTACCATTGGTGAGAATTATTATTTGATGATTGACGGTAATGCAGGCGCTGTATGCGATTACTCAATCAATGGCGTAAATCCAACGGTAAATGGTCCAACTGGAGGTATGTGCCTGCCTTCTGCAACATTGAGCAATTACAACACCAATACCGTTTCTACATGGACCGTAAATCCACCATCAGCCGGTAATATTATTGGCCCATCACAAGGCCAGAATATCGTGGTACAATGGCTGGAACCAGGACCAGCGGAGGTTTGTGCTCAATCTTTATTGTGTCCGAACGCTCCAAATCTGTGTTTGGCGGTTTTCATCGGCGAAGATGTGGAATCAACCGAGCCTTATTCCGTTTGCCAGGGTTATGAAGTTGAGTGTGCCGGTGAAACGTTTTCTCAAGGAGGCAACTTTCCGGTTACATTACAGACTTATCTCGGTTGTGATAGTGTCATTCACTGTCAAATTTCGGTTATCCCAACCGTATTTTCAACGGAAAGAGCCTACATGTGCCCGGGTGGATCCACTACCTGCGCAGGGGAAGAGTTTTTTGCAGCCGGTACCTATCCTGTAACGCTTCAGGCATGGCAAGGTTGTGACAGCGTTGTGAACTGCCAGATTCAGGTGGTACCCATTTACAGTTCGCCCATGATGAACATCAATTTGTGTGGGCCGGCTACCTATCAGGTTTGTGATGAAATATATGACCAATCAGGTATATTCTCAACGGTTTGTACCGGGTATTTGGGCTGCGATAGTATCGTGAATATCAACCTGGCTATCATGGAGCCAAATGCAGTGATTGCTCCACCAGCCATATTGGACTGTGCCGGTAATTTGGTCATTACGCTGGATGGTTCCGGATCTTCCATCAATACGGCACAAGGTGGTTCAACGGTATATATATGGTCTGGCCCTGGCATTATTGGTTTTAATAACCAGGCTACCGTTCAAGTAAACCAACCTGGAGATTATTGCCTGATCGTACGCCATAGTCGTGGCGGAGTATTTTGTCAGGATACCGCCTGTGTGACCGTATTACAGGATGCTGGCATTCCCCAGCTGCCAGTCCTGACTGGCCAATCATTTCCATGTGTTGGGGAAACACACATTTACTCGGCTACAGCTACTGGTAACCCTCCACCAACATCCTTTGTTTGGACGCTTCCGGGTAATCATCCCTTTACACAACTTACCCCAAATTCCATTTCAGTAACCTGGGGTGCTAATACGCCAACAGGCCAAATTTGTGTAACTGCCAACAACTCTTGTGGCGCTTCACCCGCGGCTTGCATCCCGCTTTCTGTAGGTGATCAGCCTTTCCCTCCCGTGATTAACGGACCCACCAGTGTATGTACCGAAGGAGGTGATTATCTGTATACCATGGATACCCTCCAACCAGGTACTAATTACCATTGGACTGTGCCGGCTGGTGCTGTGTTGACAGGTTCCGGAGACTCTATCCGGGTCAATTTTGCCACGGCTGTATCCGGTCAGATATGCGTTCAAGCCTTAAATAATTGTGACACCCTGGCGCCGGTTTGCGTGAATGTGCAGGTAAATCCTAACCCAACTGCCAGTCTGGCTGGTATTCCGGAAATTTGTAATGGCGAATCTTTGAATCTGCTATTTACCATGACCGGAAATGGTCCATTCGATGTTGTTTGGTCTGATGGCGCTCAAAATTTCACCCTGAACGATATCAATAGCGGACATCAAATCCCTGTCACTCCAACCGCAAATACAATATATACGTTGATTTCCGTCAGCGATAACTCTCCGGTAGCTTGTGCCAGAATTGTAAATGATACTGTTCCAGTTGCCGTATGGCCGCTGTTTACCACACCACAGACCATCCAGATTTGTGAAGGGCAATCTGCATTCCTGGCAGGTGCAAACCAAACCGTTCCTGGTATCTACCGGGATTCCCTGAACAGCATCCATGGCTGCGATAGTGTGATTGTAACCACCCTGATTGTCAATGCTATTGACACTACGATCATTGGTTTAACGACCTGCGATCCTAATGCAGCTGGTACGGTTTCGGTGACTTTGCCACAATTGAATGGATGTGACAGCGTGGTGATCACCACAACCACCTTGTTGCCGAGCAACTTAACCGAGATTTTTGACGCCAGTTGCGATCCCAATAACGTTGGGGTGTTTACCCAAAATCTGACCAACATATTTGGCTGCGACAGTACGGTTATTACCACCGTGATATACTCCGAATCTGATACAACTTATTTGTCGGCAACTACTTGCGATCCTTCAGGTGTAGGCACCTTTAGTCAATTATTAACAGCCGCTTCTGACGGATGTGATAGTTTGGTGATTACAACGGT
>JAEUUS010000014.1 GCA_016787545.1 Saprospiraceae bacterium | reverse complement strand
GCTGGCTGCTCGTGCTGGCCGGCGTCTGCACCTTATTGCCGTATTATTTAACCCTTTTAGCACTTCGCCATATTTCAGCATTTGCGGCCAACCTGACCATCAACCTCGAACCGGTTTATGGCGTACTTTTGGCCGCTGTATTTTTTCAGGAGCACCAGGATCTCAACCCGTATTTTTACCTCGGCGTAGGCATTATTTTACTTGCCGTTTTCAGTCATCCTTTTTTGAAAAAATACTTTGAACCTGCTATAAACCCGTAGTTGTATAATATGAAATCCTTATTCCAATACCTGCTCAGAATGGCGAGTGCAGTAGTGATCTGCTGTACGGTATTGGCTTATATGTGCCCGTCGGTGAATCCGGCCAAGTTTTCGTGGTTGTCGTTTTTTGGTACAGCATTTCCGTGGATGTTGCTGGCTAATTTGTTGCTGGGGGGTATATGGACCTGGCAGGGCAATCGTTTTGCTTTGTATCATATTGCTATTCTGGCTTTTGGCTGGGATCATATTACCGGGTTTATCGGGTTTGATTTTGGCAAGGATGCTGTTCCGGAGAATGCGGTTACGGTGGCCACCCACAACCTGGGCAGCATTTACCAGGGCAAGGAAGCCACCGATGCCTGGCGGGAAAAACGCGCTTCGGCGTATGCCCGTTTTTTGCAGGAAAGCGGGGACCCGGATATTTTGTGCACCCAGGAAACCAGCGGCAAATTTTACCGGCTTTTGGCCGAAAAAATGGGTTATAAGCACACGTTTAACCTGAAAAAAGGTACGGTTATCCTGTCCAGGTACCCTATTATGGGCGGCGGCGATGTGCCTTTTGAAAACACCTCCAACTCTACGCTATGGGCCGATGTGCGGGTGGGCGAGAAAAAAGTGGTGCGGGTGTACAACGTGCATCTGCAATCCAACCGTGTGACGAATACCACGGCCAAAGTGATCCAGAAAGGCGACCTGGAAGAAGATGAAACCTGGCAAGATATCGGGTTTGTACTGGGCCGGGTGGGTTCTGCCACCAGTTTGCGCGCCGAGCAGGCCCAGAAGTTGCGCGCGCATATTGCGGCCTGCAAAATACCGGTCATTGTATGCGGCGATTTCAATGATACGCCCAATTCCTATGTGTATGCCCAGCTTTCCGAGGGCCTGCACGATACTTTCCGGCAGAAAGCCCTTGGGCTGGGCACTACGTTTGCCGGCGCTTTGCCCCTGCTCAGGATAGATTATATCCTTACGGAAAAGAGCATCACCACTTTTTCCTGCCGCACTGCCCGGGATGGCGATTTTTCGGATCATTATCCGGTGTTGGTGTCTTTGGGGATATAACACACCTGCTTTTTTACTTTCCTTTGCCTCATGCAACCAGACATCAGAACCGTCATTGTAACCAGATACGTAACCCCTTTGCGGGAGGGCGGCTCCTTGCCTGCCATTGTGGAGGCCGACGACGGTTTTCTGTACGTCCTGAAATTCAGGGGTGCGGGGCAGGGCGTGAAGGCATTGATTGCAGAGTTGATTGGCGCTGAAATAGCCCGACTACTGGGGCTGAAAATGCCGGAAATTGTGTTTGCAGAGTTAAATGAAGCCTACGGACGTGCCGAGGGCGACGAAGAAATTCAGGATCTGCTCAAGTTCAGCACCGGGTTGAATCTCGGTATGCATTACCTGTCTGGCGCGGTTACCTACGATCCGGCGGTGATGAAACCGGATGCATTGCTGGCATCCAAAATTGTGTGGCTGGATGCTTTTTTGATGAATGTAGACCGCACCGCGCGCAATACTAATTTGTTGCTTTGGAACCGGGAGTTGTGGTTGATTGACCATGGCGCGGCTTTGTATTTCCACCACAACTGGGAAAACTGGAAGGAACAAAGTACCAGGCCTTTTGCCCAAATCAAAGACCATGTGCTGTTGGCGCAGGCTTCGAGGCTGGAGGAGGCAGACGAGGCCATTAAAAAAGTGTTGAATGAAACAGTAATCAACGAAATCGTTGGTTTGATACCAGATTCCTGGGTTGAGGGCGCTTTTCAGGAAAGTGCCGAAACGGTTCGGAAAACGTATGCGGAGTTTTTGACCATACGATTGGCGTCCAGCGAAACATTTGTCAAACAGGCTATACATGCAAGAGTTTCGGGTATTTGAATACGCGGTGATACGCATTGTGCCCCGGCCGGAACGCGAAGAGTTCGTGAATGCCGGGGTGGTGTTGTATTGCTCCGGGAAAAAATTCCTGGGCATACGCGCGCATTTGCCGGAGGCCAAGTTGCTGGCCCTGGATCCGAATATTCAGCTGGACGAGATAGCCCAACAT
The DNA here is from genome assembly GCA_016787545.1 of Saprospiraceae bacterium. Classification (GTDB taxonomy): domain Bacteria; phylum Bacteroidota; class Bacteroidia; order Chitinophagales; family Saprospiraceae; genus M3007. The sequence goes on along the minus strand of JAEUUS010000014.1, from coordinate 3,824 downwards.
TTGCAGGCGTTTCAGGATATCTGCTGTGGCAAAACGCCCGATTCGCCCATTGCGCAGCTGGATCCGGCCTCCAGGTTCCGCTGGCTGACGGCCACCCGCAGCACCATGATCCAAACCTCCAAAGTGCATCCGGGCTTGTGTAAAGATCCGGAGGAGACACTGGAGAAGCTGATGCTGGAAATGGTGGGGTAGGTGTGATGGAACCCACTTTACCCGGCCTTTGTTCTGAATGGGTAACAACAGATTCATCCCCCATGAAAAAGAAAAAACACATCGGACAGTTGGTTTCGGTGCATTTTAGCGACAGAAAAACGCCCATTTACGGATATGTAATCGATTATTCAGATGACTGGACACTGTTGAAGCATAATCCAGTGGATTTCATCGTTGACGGCTATGTTATTGTCCGGCATAAAAATGTGGCAGAAATCCGGCGGTCAAAAGAGGAAAAATGGAAAGAACAGGTGATGAACCTGAAGGGCTTGAAACCTACATTGAATGAGCGCGTTCCACTGACAGATCTCGAAACCATTTTGCGGCATTTAACGGATAAAGCGGGCGTTTTTCAGTTGTATACCAAGTCAGAAAAAGCCTGTTATCTGGGTCGGTTACATTCCATGGATGCTAAAGTGCTGGTACTGGACAATCTCAATACCAAGGGTCAGTGGGATGGACAGATTACCTTCAAACCTGGAGAGATCAGGGTCGTTGAGTTTGATACTGATTATAGTAACTCGCTTATGTTGGTGAATGCTCAAAACCCGATTGTTTGAGCATTTTTGTACGTTTGGCTAAATATCGCTTTCATCATGCCATCAGGAAAAAATCTGAGCGGGAGTGAACCAAGAAACGACATCCCACAATATGCTAAATCTACTTTACTTACTTTCCGTTTGTTACTTTTCAAACACGGAATCAGCCTTCGCTTTTCGTTCAGATGAGTTTGTGCGCGATAGTATTGTATTGCCGGAAGATTGCAGCAAAATCTATCAGTACAGCATCAAGGAAAGGATGAGCAGATATCCGTTTTCCAAGGCGGATCAGGTAATGCTCATTTCCTGGAAAGAGCCGGAAATAAAGGCAATGCCGAAGGATTCCTTGGTATTGCCTGAGGAAGTGCGGCTTTATCAACCCACGCCTATCAAGAATAATCGGTTGGATTACCCCAAAATCAGCGAAACAGCTACGCTAAATGCCAATCAAACCGATAAACTAACGTCTATTTTGTATGAGTACGATGGCATTGCATATGCTCCCATGCCCTGTTATTCACCGCATCATGCCGTAGTGTTTTTGAAAAATGAGGAGGTGCTGGAATTCATAGAAATTTGCTTTCAGTGCCGGGCTGTACGAGTAAGCCATCCAGAAGAAATGGGAATAAAGACCACGTTTTGTACAGAAAAATACGAGATGCTGCGCTCATTTTTCCAGGATGCCGGCATTTATGGTGGTTTTGGGAAGGGGTAGCTTTTGTGCCAGGAAAAAAGTGAAAATGCTTGATCCAACGTGAGTTGTCATCCCGGGAACCGGGACCTACACAGGCCTGATTACGTGGTTAACTTTTGGAAAAGTGAATGGTGTGTAGCCGGGCTTGTGTAGGTCCCGCTGCGCGGGATGACAACTCAGGTATGGTTTGGGATGGTGGGTGGCTTTGTGCCGGGAAAAATGTGCCTAATTAAAAACAACGTGAGTTGTCATTCCGGGAACCGGGATCTACACAAGCCAGATTACGTGCTTATCTTTTGGGAAAGTGACATGTGTGTAGCCGGGCTTGTGTAGGTCCCGCTGCGCGGGATGACAACTCAGGTATGGTTTGGGATGGAGGGTGGCTTTGTGCCGGGAAAAATGTGCTTAATTAAAAACAACTCAGGTATGGTTTGGGATGGTGAGTGGCTTTTGTGCCAGGAAAAATGTGCTTAATTAAAAACAACGTGAGTTGTCATCCCGGGAACCGGTTCCTACACAAGCCAGATTACGTGGGTATCTTTTGGAAAAGTGAATTGTGTGTAGCCGGGCTTGTGTAGGTCCCGCTGCGCGGGATGACAACTCAGGTATGGCTTAGGATGGTGGGTGGCTTTGTGCCAGGAAAAATGTGCTTAATTAAAAACAACGTGAGTTGTCATCCCGGGAACCGGGACCTACACAAGCCAGATTACGTGGTTAACTTTTGGAAAAGTGAATTGTGTGTAGCCGGGCTTGTGTAGGTCCCGCTGCGCGGGATGACAACTCAGGTATGGCTTGGGATGGTGGGTGGCTTTGTGCCGGGAGCAAGGTGCAAATCTTAAGTACAGCTCATCTTTGCTTTGGGATAAAAGGCAGATATAAAGACTTGTAACTTTTATAGCTATATCTTAACTTTGATAGTGAAACAACTTTTACAGATTGTTTCACCAATCCATTTTCCTTTGTTAACCCAATGAAAACTCACTTATGAAACATCATGAGTATTACGTTTACGTAACCACCAACCCCAACAGAAAAGTATTATACACTGGAATTACCAATGATATTGGCAGAAGGCTTGTGGAGCATTATGCCAATCGAGGCAGGTCAGAGACATTTGCTGGAAAAAACTTTTGTTATTGTTTAATTTATCTGGAGATGTATCAATATGTAAATAATGCAATAGCCAGGGAGAAAGAGATAAAATATTTATCGAGAGTGGCAAAAGAGGAAATGATTACTGAATTTAACCCCAAATGGAAGTTTTTAAATGAGATTTGGTGTGGCGAATGGCCACCAAGGGTTATATGGGGAGATTATTACAGTGTGTTAAGAAATATGCCAAATGATATGTGAGTTGTCATCCCGGTTCCCGGGACCTACACAAGCCAGATTACGTGCTTATCTTTTGGGAAAGTGACATGTGTGTAGCCGGGCTTGTGTAGGTCCCGCTGCCGCGGGATGACAACTCAGGTGTGGCTTGGGATGGTAGTGGCTTTGGGCCAGGAAAGAAGTGGAAATGTATGATCCAACATGAGTTGTCTTCCCGGGAGCCGGGACCTACACAAGCCAGATTACGTGGGTATCTTCTGGAAAAGTGAATTGTGTGTAGCCGGGCTTGTGTAGGTCCCGCTGCGGCGGGATGACAACTCAGGTATGGCTTGGGATGGAGGGTGGCATTGGGCCGGGAAAGAAGTGGAAATGTATGATCCAACGTGAGTTGTCATCCCGCGAAGCGGGACCTACACAAGCCAGATTACGTGGGTATCTTTTGGAAAAGTGAATTGTGTGTAGCCGGGCTTGTGTAGGTCCCGCTGCGCGGGATGACAACTCAGGTATGGTTTGGGATGGTGGGTGGCTTTGGGTCAGGAAAGAAGTGGGCATTTCACATATACCAAGACGGCTTTTGTGCCAGGAAAAATGTGCCTATTTAAACACAACTCAGGTATGGTTTAGGATGGTGTGTGGCTTTGGGGCAAGAAGAGGAACATCAATGGTGAAAACACAAAAACTGATTCAATAACACAAAAATGAAACACCTCCTGCTCCTCACTTTCCTGCTGACTTCTCTGGCAGTGAATGCCCAAACAACAGATTCTGTTCAGCAGATCCTGAACCAAATCCTGCAACATGCTGAAACAGCCTCTTTGTACCGAAACCGTGTGCGTTGGGAACCCTTACGAGCGCGTGTACAGGAGCTGGCCAAAAATGCCAAAACAGTCTCTGAGCTGTCTCCGGCACTTAAACATTTATTGGAAGCCTTGGGCGATGAACACGGACGGATTTATCATCAAAATCAGATGTTGGCCTATTATTTTGGCGACCCAAAGCCGCATCAAAAGACGTTTAATCCCCAGATTTTTGGTCAGGTGCAAAGCGGG
>JAEUUS010000730.1 GCA_016787545.1 Saprospiraceae bacterium | reverse complement strand
AAATGCGGAAGCAGGCAGGTTATTTAAACTACCAGATATGGCAGCCACTTCACCTGGCGACAAGGTTCCGTTCACCGTGAGTTCCGTAACCTTTGGCTCGCCCGCATCCACTTGCCCGTTGCCGTTCAAATCCTGATAAATTTGTACAAAAGGATTGGTGGCGGTGGTCACGCCGGCATTTTCCAGTGTGGCTGTGAAAGAGGTTTGTCCTCCTGAATTGTTGAGCTGAAAATTGCTGAGTAGCAACTCCGGGTTTTGTGGATTGAGGTTAAGCAAGGCTTCGCCGGTTGCTACATAAATATCGCACAATTGATTGTTGGATGGACAAAACACCTCGGTTTTTTCCCTTGTTTGCAAGATCACAAACTTATCTGCACAACCCGCCGGATCATTGTATTGTACGTCAAAACTGAACGTCAGCACACTGCCCGCACCGAGGCTAAGCGGCAAGGGCAATTGCAGTTGCTGACCGGAAACGGTTGGCGGGCCAGCCGGCGCGTTTAATCCTCCATCATAGGAGCCAGGCACATAGGAAGTGCCTTCTGGCAACAGAATGTAAATGCTGTCGCCTGACATTGGTATGCTGTTAACCGCAATGGTAGCCGTGAGCTCCACAGGATCGTCGCAACTGATAACGCCCGGCAGAGAAGAATACTGCAGGTTGGAAACTGCTGCAGTACCGGGATCTACCCCTTCAATGCCGATTGGGTCGCCTGGTTTGCGCAAAATATTGGAATTGATCCCGCAGGCCTGTACGGATTCTGCACCGTAAATAGGTTGAGCGTTGGCCACCACGCCACATTCTGCCAATACCCTGAATCGGATGCGCATGGCGTTCAGCGGGCTCATATCTGCTGAAATCAGTCCGTTTTGAGCCAGTAGATTGGAAGCTGCTTCGGGATCAAATTGCCAGATATTGCCTGGTTGCAGTACCGGATCGGGCATGTTCACAAAGGCGCCGCCCGCCGGATAGGAAAGTTGCGCGGATCCTGGTTGGATACGCATACCAGGAGGAAGTTTGATGCTCGGAAGTATGTTGTAGGCTGTTCCGTCGTTGGCATTCGAGACCTCAAACTCGAAAAACGCGGAAGGCGCACACATCGGGATGTTTTCCGGTTGGCTGATGATGACTAACTCCAGCTCCGGCGGTTGTGGACGAAGTTCTACGGTTTTCACAAATGTGCCACAGGCATCTCCGTTGGCATTGAACACCGGCGCACAATCCCACCCAAATCTAAAGGTTAATGTAACCGGTCGACAACTCAGGTTTCGAGCCACTAAACGGAAGGCTGGTTGCTCAAAACTTTGCAGCTCGCCCAGTTGATAAATCCCGCCGATTTGTGAAACAGGCGTTTGCGCAGGCATGAGCAATAATTGCACATCTGACAGATCGCCGTCCGATTCAATACTCATCCAGGCATTAGGTGCGATTACAGAAGCGTTATTCCGAAGGAAAAAGTCAAACTGCAGATCATCGGTTGGCAAATAAACAATGTTGCTTTGCGTGAAAATCTCCAGTTTGGGACTTCCATTCTGGTACCCATTGGGGTTAATGATGTAATAATTGAATACTTCCGGATCGTGAAAACACATATTGGCATAACGCAATCCCAACACCGTACGCCCGAATTGAGAGCCGTTATAGCCACAAGTTGTATCAAATCGGGTACTGATCTCAAAGGAATAACCTTCGTCCAAATGTTGTGAGAAAAAGGGCGATAAATCCAGCGACATGGAGTCGCCGCCAAAGCCCGGTGTGAGTGGCGTTACGCCGAAAACCGGCACATTTTCCTGCAAACGCAGGTAATTCAACTTGGAATCAATCAGTCCAACTGCCGTAGGCAAGGCATAGGTGTATTTGGTAACGGTGGATAATTGCCGCACCTCAAACGGGAACATATTGGCCCTTGCGATGCGCATATTATACTGGAAAGGGGATATTTCCGTACTTATATCACAGGGCTCGATCCGGTGCGCATTTGGGTTCACCGTTTCAATATACCCTGAGAATTGGCAGATTTCTTTTTCGCTGCAATAATCCGCCAACTGCCAGGAATAGGTTTTTTCCGTGTCGCAAATCGAATTTCTGAAATTGATCAATGGCGGCGAATTGGTGCCGTTCGGGGTGAAGTTGTATTCAAATTTGAAATCCGAGGTAAAAATCACCGAATCGCCTTGTGAAAGGGCAAACCCGGAGGGCAAACAATCCAGCATACCCAGGTCCAGGTCAAATTGGTGGAACATATTGCTGCCCACGTCAATAATCTGCGGCGGACGAATATTGGGTTCTGCTACCTGAATTATATGCTGGTCTGAACGAATCTGAGGCAGGTCAATCGGGCAGGTATATTGCTGCCCGGAGGCCGTTTTGATCGTTAATTGGGAGCTCACAAAGCTCGTGGTGTCATAATTGGCGAACAGAATTTTTCCAGCGCCAATTTCGTACTCGTCTCCGTCGAGTGTATCAAAATCACTGAGCCAGGATTCCAGAAATACCCTGAAATTCAGACTGGTAATGGCGCCTTCGGCAACATAAGCCCGCACCTCTGTACGCAGGGTATCACCAACCAGAAAACGGTCTTTCCGCACACCGGGAGCATTGGCGAGATTGACGTTATCAGCTTTGCGATCGTCGTTATTATCCTGAAACCCATAATTGGTTCGGTAAGAATCAAAATCCAGTACCACCAATGTGCCGCCGCCACCGCCAATTCCGCCGCCGCCACCACCGCCGCCGCCAGGGTCGCAGGAGTCGTCCACTACCAAAATGAACTCATCACAATACGTAATGGCGCAGTTGATCGGATCATTTGGCGTAACAGATACCATAGAGTACGAGAACAGCTTCAGTTGACAGCCGCCACAATCGGAAGGTGGCGGGAATACCGTATAATCCAGACCACGTGGAGGTACATTAGGTACTGTGGATTCACAGGGCATTCCTTCTTCACAATGGTACAGCAAGCAAATATCATCGCTCACAGAGTCTTGTGAAAACGGCAGATCAAATACCATTCTAATGACAGAGGAGCCGTCCGGATTGGTATTGATTTCTGTAGTGAGGGCCGTTTGGCCATCCAGATTCAAGGGGCAGTTGGGGTCCCAGTCAAAGCCCAAAGGCAGGTTGAATTGGACTTGCAGATATCCGGTGTCCTGTATTAATCTGCCTGATTTTACCCAATATTTCAGGCTATAAGTTTCGCCATCCTGCAGGCAATTTTCGAGGTTATAAATGGTGCCTGCCCTGATTTTCAGGAAATTGGTATCAGGAAAAAAGTTGAATACAGAACCAACAGGTACATTGGGGGGGCATGCTTTGAAGTAATTGTAAGCCACTTTCATGCGCGGAATCAGGCCTCCACACACAGGTTCACAATAAAAGGTATTGAATTGCAGGCGCACGGTATCGCCTGGCAATACTTCAGGTACATTGACAATGGCATCCAAGGAGTATGCGGTAATGCCACAGGAGCCTAATACTGTTGGTGTGCTAAACTGTGCGGGCAATGCCTGCCAGCCAGAACCATTATTCCATTGGAACGAATTTTGGTCAATGGCATGGAAACTGGTGTCCAATGTGAATGGATTTACCAATACATTGGTGGCGGGTAATTGACCATTGTTAATGATTAAAATTTCCTGCGTGGAGGGAATGCTGCCACACTGACTCACGGGCGCATCGTAAATAGGTACAAACGACAGACTTGGATTCTCTGTGGTAGGTAGTATGGTGATGGATGCATACACGCTGTCTTGCTGGCAATTGCTGTTGTTACAACCCCAACCGATGACAATGAGCGACTGGTTGGTAAACGTTGGAATGCCACAATCTTCGATGGTAACCTTCTCCACCAGCGTGATTTCTTCATTGAAATCCAGGACGTTATCGCCGTTGCCCACC
>JAEUUS010000719.1 GCA_016787545.1 Saprospiraceae bacterium | reverse complement strand
CACCAGTGGACGGTAGCCGGCGTAGAACGCTCCAATGTACCCAGTTCCGTTCGCATGTCCTGGTCAGGCGATCCGATTGGGGTGGAAAAAGATCTGGAAGAAACTCAGTCGGTACCAGCATTGGGAGAGTTCAGTATCCTGACTGCCAAAGCAATTCAGGTAGAGGAGCAATATATTTTACTCAATTTCAGCGACCCCATTTCTGGCGTTCAGGATTTGTCGGGCTTGATTCGTGTTGATAATTTCAGCCAAAAACTCCGGTTTGTGGCCGACGGTAATTTCGTTCGCGTTTACCCTGGAGAGCGCATTACAGGTCCTAAAAAGGTAATGATTGACGGCAACATCCGGAATACTGCAGGGCAGTATTTAAAAAGTTCAGCGGAGTGGACCCTGAACTTTGAAGACCTCAAACCTGGTGTTCGCCTTGTTGGTCGTGGCGCCATCATACCGCAACAAAACAACGGAGGAGTGATCTTTCCTTTCGAGGCCGTTGGCCTGAAAGCAGTGGACGTTGAAGTGTTTAAAATATTCAATTCCAACATCTTGCAGTTTTTGCAGGTAAATGAAATTGAAGGAAATAATGAACTGGAACGAGTAGGCAAGATTGTGCTTCAGAAAAAATTTGACCTCGCTGCTATCAATCCGGATGCCTCATCCAAGGTTTGGCAACGATATGCGCTGGACCTGAAAGATATGATACAGAAGGATCCTGGCGCTATCTACCAGGTACGACTTGCGTATAAAATGGATTATACCAGTTGCAACAATGTTTTTTCCCAGGAAAAAGCGGATGAACCGGAAGATGGCATGGTACGATCCATCCTGGGCGGTTACAGAGGCATTTACTGGGATGAATCAGATAGTGAATATTGGTGGGATGAAAACGACGATTACAATTGGGATAATCGGGAAAATCCCTGTTCACGGGAGTATTACAACCGGGAGCACTTCACTATGCGCAACGTTTTTGTCAGCGACCTCGGTCTTACTGCTAAAAAAGGCAGGGATGGTTCACTTTTCCTGGCAGTTACAGATTTACACTCGGCACAACCGGTAAGCGGCATTGATATTGAATTGCTCAGCTATCAACTTCAACCGATCACGAAAGTTCGTACGGAAGGCGACGGAACTGTGATGGTAGAAGGGCTACGGGAAACGCCCTTCCTGGCCGTAATGACAGGCAATAACCGCCGGGGATACCTCCGGATGGCAGATGGTAACGCATTATCGCTCAGCCGTTTCGATGTAGCAGGCATGGAGGCACAAAAAGGGCTGAAAGGGTATATTTATGGCGAAAGAGGTGTTTGGCGTCCGGGTGATTCCTTATACCTGAATTTTGTACTGGAAGACAAAACCGGTCGCTTGCCACAGGGCCACCCGGTCGTTTTTGAACTCCGCGACCCTGGTGGTTCCATGCAATACCGAACCGTATCTACCACGGGCGTTAACGGTGTTTATCCCTTTTATTGCGCTACTCGGGCTGAAGCAAAAACAGGCAATTGGACGGCAAAGGTGATGGTTGGCGGTGCTGAATTCACCAAGCAGTTGAAGATTGAAACCGTTAAGCCTAATCGTCTGAAAATAGACCTGAATTTTGGTCCCAGAGCTTTCCTGACAGCCAGTGATTTCAGCATTAACGGTGAAGGGGAAGGGCTGACTGGTAATTTGAAAGTGAACTGGTTACATGGCGCCGTTGCACAAAACCTCAAAACCAAGGTAGAAATGCAGGTTCGGGCCGTAAAAACGGAGTTTAAAGGATATAATGGGTACACATTTGACGACCCGTCCCGTTCCTTTTTCTCCGATCCGGAAGTATTATACGACGCCAATCTTGACCAAAATGGACTGGCAAAAGTGCCGTTAAAAATCGGTGAAGTGAGCGCCGCACCTGGAAAACTTATTGCCAATTTCAAGGTTCGGGCATTTGAAGCAGGCGGCGATTTTAGCACAGATAATTTTGCGCTTGATGTACTGCCTTATGAGCGTTTTGTTGGCGTATTTATCCCAACAGATAAGTGGGGCAGTAAAACACTGGACCGTAGCGGTAGCAGCAAAGTGAATTTTGCAGTGCTGAACAATCAGGGTAAACCAGTTGCCAATCACAAAATTACCGTAGCGCTTTACCGCGTTGACTGGCGCTGGTGGTGGGATGATGATGCCCGTTCCGGCATCGGGCAATACAATAGCAGTGAACTAAACGATGCGGTTGATCATGCTGAACTGGTAACAGATGCCAGAGGCCAGGCTACCTGGACCGTTAAACCTTCCGGATGGGGGCGCTACCTGGTGCGTGTTGCAGATACGGAGGAAGGACATACAGCCGGCGACTTTTTCTGGTCTGGTCAACCAGAAGAACTGGACGATATTCAAAGCCGCAATGCAGCTGCTATGTTGCCATTTACGGTAGAAAAAGAAAAATATAATGTGGGGGAAGAAGTAGTGCTAAAGGTACCAGCCAGCGAAAACGGCCGCATTCTGCTCACACTGGAAACCGGCACCCGTGTAGCCAAACACCTGTGGTTTGACGCTGTGGCTGGCGATAATTTCCTGCGTTTCAAGGCAGAAAAAAACATGGCGCCAACAGTCTATGCACATGTTAGCCTCATTCAGCCTCATGCACAAACCAAAAATGATCTCCCGATTCGTATGTATGGCGTTGTGCCGGTAAATGTGGAAAATGCTGCTACCCGCTTAGAAGCGCAAATAGACATGCCGGATCAACTGCGGCCTGATGAATTTTTCAACATAGCATTGAAAGAAAAAGGCGGAAAAACCTGTGTGTACACCCTGGATATTGTGGATGAAGGTCTGCTTGATCTTACCCGGTTCAAAACCCCAAATCCCTGGGAGGCTTTCTATGCCAGAGAGGCTCACGGCGTAAAAACCTGGGATATTTATGATTATGTATTGGGTGCTTATGGTGCAGAGTTGTCCAGAATTCTGGCTATCGGTGGCGATGGAATCAACCAGAAAGCCAAAAATGCCAATCAGGTAAATCGTTTCAAACCTTGTGTGATCCACCTTGGGCCTTTCAAGCTGGAAAAAGGTCAGACCGCCAGGCACCGGGTTAAAATTGAGAACTATGTGGGTTCTGTGCGTGTCATGGCAGTAATGTCGGCGCCAGGTGCGGATGGTGAAGGTGCTTATGGCAACGCTGAAAAAACCTGTCCGGTAAGAAAACCGCTGATGATTATGCCAACGCTTCCACGCGTTTTGGGTCCGGGCGAAACCTTGCGTTTGCCGGTGGAGGTATTCGCGATGGAAAAATCCATTAACAGCGCCACCGTGGATGTAGAGGAAACATCCGGACTGGTTTCAGTGATAACCGGCTCAACTAATCTGACCTTCAGTGAACCCGGGCAAAAAATGACCTACTTTGATTTGAAAGTGGGCAATAAAACCGGTGTAGCTAAATTTAAAATCTCGGCTACCGGTGGAGGGGAGATAGCTAATTCTGATATAGAAATTGAAGTGCGCAACCCTAACCCGGTTATCACCCGTGTGCTGGACGGCTCGATTGATCCGGGGCAAACCTGGTCGCAAAGCGCCCAAACCACCGATTTCAGTGAATTGGATGCGGCAGTGCTGGAAATCAGCAGTATTCCCCCTATTAATCTTTCCAAACAATTGGAGGATCTGATCCGCTACCCTCATGGTTGTGTGGAACAGACAACCTCCGCTGCCTTTCCGCAGTTGTATGTTGATTTGATTGCACCGCTGACCAATAAGCAACAGCAGGATATTCAGAAAAATGTCACTGCCGCTATTTCCAAACTGCAAAATTTCCAGTTACCGTCTGGTGGATTTTCCTACTGGGCAGGCAGCAACGAAGCTGCAGATTGGGGCGGCACCTATGCCGGACACTTCCTGCTGGAAGCCAGGGCCAGGGGATTTTCCGTTCCACAACAAATATTAGACAAGTGGATAGACTATCAGCAAAAAACCTCCAGAAGTTGGGAACCAGTTCAGCACAACGATCCTTACAACTGGTGGATGCATGATGCTGAACTTGCGCAAGCTTACAGGCTTTATGCACTGGCACTTGCCGGAAAACCGGATTTGGCGGGTATGAACCGACTGAGGGAACAAAAAATGAAATTCGACAATTCAGCGTCCTTGCTTGCGGCCGCTTATGCCAGTGCCGGCAAAAATGAAGCCGCCCGCGATTTGTTGAATGATGTCAACCATAAAAAATTCGGGTATACCTGGTGGGGATATACCTATGGCTCGGATTTGCGCGATTTAGCCCTTAAACTGGAAACACTCACAGCAATTGGCGACAACAAGCGCGGTACGGAAGTGGCCTTGCAGGTGGCTTCACAGGTTGGAGACATCTCTCGGTGGTATTCTACTCAAGAGATAGCTACTTGTTTGCGTGCTTTGTGCAAATTTGCCAAAAAGGCCACTTTTGGTGAAAAAGCAGATTTTGTTATAAAAGCAGGTGGAAGAGAAATTCCTGTAAACAGCAACACAGCCTACTACCTCTATCCTTTGGGCGACGAAGTAAAAGGCGGTGTATCGGTCAAAAACCTGAGCAAACAAAAACTGTACAGCAGAGTGGTGATGCGTGGACGACCCGCTAAAACAGACTTACCTGCTGAAAGCAGTAATATCTCTTTGGCTGTGCGTTACACAGACCTCAAAGGATCTGCCATTGATCCAGGCAAGCTCAAACAAGGAACCGATTTCCTGGCTGAAGTTACGGTAACCCGGACAGGAGCCCTCCGTTTTGATTTCAACGAACTTGCCCTTTCGCAAGTATTTCCGTCAGGTTGGGAAATACTGAATACCCGAATGAATTTAGTTGGTGGAGCAACATCCGATCCAATGGACTATCAGGATGTTCGGGATGATCGGGTTTTTACCTACTTCGATCTGCCGTTTAATTGGAATAATGATAAAAACGCGAAACAATCACGCACTTATCGTATCCAGCTAAATGCAGCTTACACCGGTAAATACTTCCTGCCAGCAGTGGCCTGTGAGGCCATGTACGACAATCGGATCAGAGCCGTACAGCCAGGCAAGTGGGTGGAAGTGACGAATTGAACCTTTCACCATATCATTAAACCACAAAGTCACAGAGGGTACATTCAGATAGTTGTTTCCTAGGTGATTTTGTGGTTTAATTTATTTGGTGTTGGTGAAGCAAGTGAAATACTCAATTGGCTACTTGCCGCAAAAAACACATCACCTTTTCTGTAGCTCCGCTATTTTCCTTCAAATAGCTTAGAACTGCCTGGGAGGCTTTTTGATAAAACTGCTCGTCTTCCAGTTGTTTCAGCACGGCTGATAATTCGGTGGCGTTTTGCACAACAAAGGCGCCTCCGCGCGCAACAAACTGCCTTGCTTCTTCAAATTTGTGGTATTTCGGACCAAAAATAATGGGCAATCCGAATGCTGCCGGTTCCAGGGTGTTGTGAATCCCTCTGCCTAATCCGCCACCTATGTAGGCAATATGTCCATACCGGTAAAGGGTATTGAGCAACCCGATATTATCAATGACCATCCATTTGGCATCCGTTGCGGAACCTTGAGAATATTTGGACACGCCTTCAGCCGCAACCTGGCGGCAAATTCGATCAACATTATTTGCAGAAGGCTCATGAGGAGCAATAAGCACTTTTTCAAGACTGGACGATTGCACTGCCGGGTACAACATTTCTTCGTCCTGAATCCAGGAACTACCAACCACCAGTACCTGGTTTGACCCTACCACAAATGGCCCAACTACCGGATTTTCAGGCACCTGTCTGGCAATGGCCATCACCCGGTCAACACGCGTATCGCCTGCCACTGTAACTTGTTTGATATCAATAGATTGAAGCAATTGCGCTGATTGGCTATCCTGGACATATAGCTGATGAAAAGCCTGGAGCATCTTTCGCCAAAATGGACCGTACCATTTGAAAAAGGGTTGACCGGGTCGAAAAACTGCTGAAATTAGCAGGGTTGGCGTTCCATTCTTTTTCAAGGCATACAAAAAATTGGCCCAGAATTCATATTTGACAAATACCGCTACATTGGGCTGGAGAATGTCCAGAAAATCATGCGCATTAGTGATAGTATCTGCCGGCAAATAACAGATTAGATCGGCGTGGGGATAATTTTTTCGAATTTCAAACCCGGAGGGAGAAAAGAAGGTCAAAACTATTTTCCACTCAGGGTTTTCTGATCGGAATGCTTCAATGACCGGCCTGCCCTGTTCAAATTCCCCTAACGAAGCCGCATGGAACCAGCATACTTTTGAAGCTTCATCCCAGGCTTTAACAGCTGTTTGAAGGCGATTCCGCCAATTTTTCCGTCCTGCCACCCATAACCGGGCCTTGGGATGAAACAAGGCAGCTATGTTAATGATAGCAAGATAGCCATAAATGAACAGGTTATAGACTAAAAGCATAGAATTTTAACACAAACATGCGATGTTTGAGGCGCAAAAATGCGGCATATTTCAACAAAAAATGGAACAAGAAAACAACCCGGCTCCTGAGTCTATCCCGAAAATAGTCAAGAAAGAAAAATTCTGGCAAATTCCTGCACAGGTATGGAATCGCATTGACCCTAAAAAAACAGATTCCTGGTTGGCTGCAGTATTGGGTATTTTTCTGCGTACCGCAGGAATATTACTCTTGTTATTTGCAGTTTTGATCATTTGGAGGATGTTTCGCGACAACGGATTTGCTTTACAACCCTTTTCTGTCTCAAAACACCTCGAGGAAAACGGTTTAAACGGAGGAGTTGCTGCCTTGCATCTACAGGATGCAATTCAACGGTTAAAAGATGAAGCTGCATCCGTCAAGAAAGATGAATTGAACGTCGGCAATTCCGATGCAAATACGGCAATGAACATTCAGGTAATGGGGGTTGAAGTTTCTCTAAGCTCCATTGCTTTTCAATTGAGACACATACTGGGTAAGCCGCAGAAACGAATCACCGGAGAATTTGTCCAATCCGAGAACAAATTGACGCTATTATTTCGCATGAGTGGTTATCCCAATTTAATGCTGGATGCCAACTGCGATTCCGGCGGTGAAACAATTGCAGCACAACAACTTTTAAACCTTGCTGCGGAGAAAATATTGGAGAGAACCGATCCTTACCGGTTAGCAGTCGTGTATTACCGAAGAAAAAATTTCAATCCGGCAATTGAACTGGTCAGGCAAATTATCAAAACCCGACCGGCAGAATGTGTTTGGGCATACCACGCTTGAGGAAATATACTTTTTGAACAAAACAGACTGGAAGAGGCGGCACAAAAATTTGAAAGGGCAACTCAACTTGATTCAACATTTTCTCTTGCTTTCCAACGTTGGGGTTATGTATTGTTGGAACAACAAAAACAAAGAGAAGGCATGGAGAAACTGGAAAAAAGTCTTCAAATAAATCCAGAAAATTCAGATGCCTGGTTTACGCTTGCCTGGCAATACACTCGGCAAAAAAATTACGGCAAAAGTGATTCCCTCTATACAAAAGGTATTCAATATGCACAGGGGACGTCATACGAATCGTTGGCATGGCAAGCATGGATTGGCGCAAAAATCGATCAGGACAGCATGGAAGCAGCTAAAAAACTGGCCGAATCAGCCCTGAAAACCGCGTCCGAAACAGCCGATGGATACGTTACACGGGCCATTGTTTATTTGCTGCAACAAGACTCTATGAAAGCGCTCGAAGCCGGTCAAAAAGCTTTGGAACTGGACCCTGGCAATGGTATTGCACTGAAAATCATGATGCAAAATTACATGGCGCAAAAAATGTATCAGGAAGCCATCAACATTACACAAGGCATTTCTCTCGAAAAGCAGTGGGCCGGCATGTACGCCGAAATTTTCAATCATAAAGCCATGGCATATAACTTTTCCGGGCAATATGATTCTGCTTTTGCAGTCATCAAAAGGGTGATCCAAAGAAGCCCAAAATATGCGGCGCCTTACTCTACTTTGGCAGAATCTTATGGTTTTACTGGAAATACCGCAGCGTTTTTTAACTCATTAGAACAATCCTATGCCCTCGGTCTGCAGCCCGATGTTATTGACTGGGATAGCCAGCCCTATATTAGGTATAAGCATCACGCAAAGGCTAGAAAGCTCCGGAAGCTTTATGATAAAGAGTAGCCAAGGCTCTTGCAAACACCTTCAATCTACGTCTGAAAGTCTCCAGTTACTCGGCAAGTTTCCGGGGAGAAGGATTTTTGGATGCAAAAAGTTTAATAATATATCTCCTCCGCATATCCAGTGTAAAACGGCAAGGTAAATGCCATTCGGATGCCAAATCGCAGGTCAATCCGGGATTCATCCAGTTTGCGCATTTCGGTAAAATCCCAGTCGCGAAGCGTATGGGTAAAAGCCTGGTTGAATTCAAATCCTATTAACCAACTCACGTCTTTCCCATATCCAAGGTTTTGCCAGCCAATGAATTGTTGAAATGCC